>NZ_JBJGZK010000001.1:0-418835 GCF_054050475.1 Geodermatophilus sp. SYSU D00525 | reverse complement strand
GCAGACCCGCCGACCGCGGGTGTTTCGTGCGCCAAGTGGGGCGGGGCGGGGCCCGGGGGCGGGGGCCCCCCGCCCCCCGCCGGTCCGCGGTCAGCCCGCCGGCCAGGGCGCCCCGGCGACGACGTCGCTGACGCAGATCCCGCCCGTGGCCACGTCGGAGACGCGCGCCGTCACCGGCCCCTGCAGGCCGGTGACCACGAAGGTCGCGTGCCCCACCCCGGGCGGGAGGACCAGCGCCTGCTCGACCCCGCCCACCAGCACGTGCAGCGTGGCCGGCTGCCCGGTGAGGTACCCGAGCCGGAGCACCTGGGTCCCCGGTCCGGCCTGGGCCACGGTGCCGAGCCGCTGCCAGCCCCCCTCCACCCGCCATCCGCAGTCGGGGACCGGCCCGGTGGCCTGCAGCGTCGGGGCGACGACCGTGACCGGGCGGAGGCGGGCCAGCCCGTCCACCACCCGCACGTCCGTGCCCGGCCGGCCGAGCTCCTGCTCGTGGCCCACCGCCCGCAGGAGTCCCTCGAGGTCGGTGCTGACGCTCACGTTCGTCGGCAGGGGCGTGGGCACCACCGACACGCCCGGCTCCTCCTCGAGCGCGCGCACCACGCCCAGCACCCAGTCGCGCGAGTAGCGGTGCTGCAGCCCGTCGGCCAGCAGCGAGGTCGACAGCAGGCAGCTGGAGACGAGCACGGCGACGGCGGCGAGCGGGGACCCGGCCGGAGCCGCGCCGGTCGTCCCCGGCCACCACCGCGGCAGCCGGCGCTGCACCAGCGGGCCGGTGAAGGCGGCGCAGACCCCGATGGCCACGACCGGCAGCGCGTCGGTGACGTACCGCGGGTCGCGGGCCACCAGCCCCAGGTAGTCGGCGCGCCCCACGAGCAGCAGGCCGACGTCCACCGCCACGTAGCCGGCCGCGAGCAACCAGCCCTGCAGCGCGCGGCGCCCCCGCAGCCACCCGCTGAGCGCCACCACCGCCGCGGCGAGCAGGACGACGAGGACGACGACCGCGTCGCCGACGCGGGGGTAGACGGTGTTCTCGGCCCCGCTGTCGGTCCACGGCCCGCCGAACAGGCCGGGCAGCAGCGTGCGCAGCACGGTCTCGCCGGCGCCGGTGAGGGTGTCCGCGGAGCCCCCGCCGACCACCGCCGCGGAGTCGACCACCGACAGGTAGAGCACGGTGTAGCCGGCCAGCGCGACCAGGTGGGCGAGCAGGAGGCGCCGGTGCCGCAGCAGCAGGCGCACCCGGTCGGCCACCGGCCGGCCGGCGCCCTCCACGAGGACCAGCACGGCGAGCACCGTCGGGACGACGAGGACCGCCTTCTCCCACATCAGCAGGCCGAGGACCGTGCCGGCGACCGAGACGACGGCCCACCGGCGCCGCCCGCCCCGGACCGAGTGCACCGCGCCCAGCAGGGCCAGCAGCATCGCGACCTGCAGCGGCAGGGCCTGCATGCCGGCGGCCCACCACGTCGCGACCGGCAGCCCGAGCGGGGTGAACAGGTACCCGGCGAAGGCCACGAGCACCCACGGCGACCGGCCGAACAGCAGCCGCAGCACGGCCAGCAGCAGGCCGGAGGCCACCAGCTGCAGGAGCAGCAGGACCAGCGCCGCGGGCAGGAAGGACGTGCCGAGGTCGCGCCCGACCAGCCAGTAGAGGACGTACTGCCCGATCTCCAGGTGGCCGCTGTAGTCGCGGACCAGGAAGGCCTGCGACAGGCCCAGCCGGCGGGCGAGGTCCAGGTGGTGGAAGTCGTCCTGCCAGTAGTAGGAGGGGAGGACGACGAGGGCGCGGACGACCGTCTGCAGCACCACGAGCGCCACCCCGGCCAGCAGCGTCGGCTCCAGCCGCAGCCGCAGCTCCACCGGTTCCCCCGCGTGCCGGCCGGTCACCGCGCGCTCCTCTCCCGTCTCCGTGGCCGCCGCAGCCGCACCGCCGAGGCCACCAGGAGGCCGACCCCGGCGGCGGCCGCGCCGTCGGCCCCCGGACCGGGCCGGCCGATCGGCAGGCCGGCGGACAGCGCGGTCAGCACGCCCGCGGCCAGCAGCGCGGCTCCGCCGAGCGTGACGGCGTACCGGCGCAGCGGCGGGGCCAGGCCGGCCACCCACCCGGCCGCCAGCGGGACCCCGCCGAGCACCAGGCCGCCCAGACCCAGGGCCAGCGCACCCCCGGGGCCCAGCACGGGGTCCCGGACGGCCGGGCCCCCTGGGTCGAGGCGGCCCGGGTGCGGCCGGTGCAGGTCGGCGAGGAGGAGCAGCACGAGGACGACCGCCAGCACGAGCCCGGCCAGCAGCGCCCCCCGGTACCAGGCGTCGGGCGCGAACTCGACGACGACCTCGCCCGAGGCGCCCGCGGGCACCCGGTAGCCCTGCTGCCAGCCGTCGAGCACCACGGTCTCCAGGGGCTCGCCGTCCAGCGTCGCCCGCCACCCGGCGTTGACGTTCTCCGCGATCCGGAGCACCGCCTCCGCGCCGGCGGTCACGGCCACCACCCGCCGCGTGTCCGCCCAGGACACGACCCGCAGCCGGTCGTCCGCGTCGCGCGGCGCCGCCGCGGGGGGGCTGCCGGCGGGCCGCCAGGTCAGGGCGACCGGCTGGAACTGCGCCGTCGCGGCGGCCACCACGCGGTGGGTCCCGGGGGCGAGCGCGACCGGGCCGTCGCACACGCGCCAGGTCAGCGGCCGCCCCGCGACGACGTCGTCGAGGGTGCCGGTCACCCCCGTGCGGTGCACCGTGCCGTCGACGCGGACCTCGGGGCCCAGCCCGCACACCGCTCCGGTGCCGCTCTCCAGCGACGGCCGGTGCTGCAGCCCCTCGAGGCCGTCCACGCGCACCTCGCCCACCCCCAGCGGGAGCCCGGCGGCCGACGGCACCGGGGACCGGGTGAACGTCACGGACAGGCCCCCGGGGGCGCGCAGCGGCTCGAAGAAGCCGAGGTCGGTCAGGTCGACGTCGCGGACGCCGGCGGCCGACTCGATCCGGGCGTGCACCGGCTCGGCGGCCGGGACCGACGCCGGGTCCACGACGATCCGGCTGACCGTGCGCTCGCCCGGCCAGCGCAGGTCCAGGGTCACCTCGGCGTCGTCCGGGTCGGCCAGCCACGGGGTCTGCGGCAGCCCGTCGAAGGCGGCCACCGCCGCGACCGAGGGGTCGTCGCCGTACACCGAGTCCGACGTGGCCGACGCCGTGTCGTCCACGGGCGCGAGCAGGGCCGCCGCGCCCGGGCCGGGGGTGGCGACGACGGTGCCGGTGAGGTCCCAGGCGCCGGCCTCGGCCACGGTCAGCCGGCGGTCCAGGCCGTGCCACTCGGTCGCCCGGACCTGCGAGGTCTCGCAGTGCGGGCCGTAGCCGACGTCGACGCACGCCCGGCGCGGCGCCTCCCCGGACAGGACGACCGTGGTGTCCGCGCCGATCGGCCGGGGGACCTCCAGCGTCCGGCCCGCCCCGACGCCGGGGAGGCCGATCTCGGCCACGCCGACGGGGGAGGCCTCGTCGAGCCCGGGCGCCACGGACGAGACGGTGACGCGGACGTGGTGCACCGGGGTCGCCGGGAGGGGGACGAACAGCCGCCCGTCCTCGGGCACGCGGTGGACGGCCGGGGCGCCGTCGAGGGACACCTGCGCCGTCCGGACCGTGGCGGTGTCCGGGGTGTCGAGGAAGGTCACCGCCAGGACGCCGCCGGTCACCGGCCGGTCGAGGTCGACGTCCAGCCACTGCCCGACCGGCGCCACGAACGCCGCCGAGCGCCACGCGGTCTCCGGGCGGCCGTCGAGGGCGGCCGCCGGGCCGGCGGCGGGCAGGACCGGCCCGAGGGCGTCGGGGTAGCCCTGCGAGCTCGACGCGGTGACGCCGTCGACGGCGAGGAAGTCCGCGGCGGCCCGCTCGACGGCGGGCGCTCCCGGGTAGTCCGGCTCCGGCCGGCCGTCGCGGTACGGCTCCGCCGGGGTCATGACCTCGCCCACCGCGTCGTGGACGCGGCCGAACTGGCGCTCCACCCGCCGGTAGCCGTCGCTCACGACGTCGGCCGGCCCGTCCGCCGCCCCCACGACGACCGGGGCCGCGGGCGGCAGCACCCCGGCGTCGAGCGCGGCCAGCACGTCCTCGGGGCCGCCGTCGAGCGTCGCGAGGTCGCGCGCGTCGGCGAGGGTGGCGCGCGGCGAGGCGCCGGCCACCGCGAACACGTCCACCAGGGCCTGGTCGCCGAACCCGGTCCGGCCGAAGCTGGCCACCCGCGCGAGCCCGGGGCTGTCGAGGAGGGCGCGCTCGGCCCGGTCGGCAGCCGCCGTCTGCGCGACGGCCGGGTCGAGGTCGCGGCGCAGCACCACGTGGGTGATCCCGGCCCGCGCGAGGAACGCCGACAGCCCGGCGCCGCCCCGCCCGTCGGCCAGCCGCGTCTCCACGGCGTCGAGCACCCGCGCCGTCGGCCCCGGGACGAGGGGCACCTGGCTGCGGGTCACCCAGTCGCCCCGGGCGACGCCCTGCAGGGGCTCGTCGATCGTCCAGCCCCAGGTCTGGACGCCGAAGCCGGAGCCGGGCACCACCAGGGCCCGGCTGTCCGGGCGGTCGGCGAGCCAGGCCGCCGTCTCGGACCAGGCGTCGGGGACCGCGTCCCAGCCGGGGGTCCGGAGCCCGCCCGTGACCAGCGGCGCGGCGCCGGCCAGGAGGACGGCCGCGAGCGCCGCCCCTGCCAGCCGGCGGCCCGCGGGCCCGGACCGCGGCACGCCGCGGCGCCCCGGCGCCGCCCGGAGGCGCTCGCCGGCGAGCGCGACCGCCGAGGCGAGGCCGACGGCGACCGGCAGCCGGATCAGCGGGTCGACCTTGTGCACGTTGCGCAGCGCCGCGAGCGGCCCGTCGAGCAGCGCCCGCACCGGCTCGTCGACCAGCGACCCGATGGCGGAGGCGTTGCCCGCCGTCAGGCACAGCAGCCCCAGCACCAGCGCCAGGAGGAGCGGGCCGCGCAGCGGCGTGCGCCGGTGCACCAGCCCGGCGAGGCCGCAGGCGGTGACCGCCGTCGTCAGGACCGCCAGCAGCGGGGAGGTGACCAGGGTGTGCGCGCCCGGCCACCAGTCCTGCCCCGCCACGCTGTGGTAGGCGACCCAGTGCTCGGCGCCGCGGACCGCGTTGGCCCAGCCGGCCGGCGCGGTGGTCGCCGCCGCCGTCTCGATGAAGTCGAGGAAGGGCGGGCTGTAGCGCCCGAGCACGATCAACGGGCCGAACCACCAGGCGCAGGCCAGGGCGGTGCCGGCGGCCCACCAGCCCAGCAGGGCCGCGCCGCCGCGGCGCCGCAGCCGGCTCGCGGCCACGAGGAGGGCGACGGGCAGCGCCGCGAGGGTCCCGGTGGCGTTGACCCCGCTCATGCACAGGACGGCCAGCCCGGACAGCAGCCCGGCGCGCCGCGGTGAGATCCGCCCGGCGACGGCGGCGGCCAGGGGGAGGACGGCCCAGGGCAGCACCGCCTGCGGCAGCACCTCCCCGGACAGGACGCCGCTGGCGCCGAGCAGCCGCGGCGCCAGCGCGTAGCCGAGCCCGCCGAGCGTGGCCGCGGTGCCGGGCAGGCCGAGGGACCGGCACAGCCGGCGGGTCCCCTCGTAGGCGACCACCAGCAGCAGGGCCGACCACAGCCGCTGGGCCAGCCAGTCCGGGACGCCGAGTGCCTGCAGGCCGAGGAACCAGGGGCCCTGGGGGAACAGGTAGCCGTAGGCCTGGTTCTGCAGCTCGCCGAGCGACACCGGGCTCCACAGGTGCAGGGCCCGGCCGAGGAAGGCGGCGGGGTCGGCCGTGAGGTCGAACTTGGTGTCGAAGGTGGTCCGGCCCGGCTGCTGCAGCACGGAGCCGAGGACCAGGAGGAGCCAGACGGCGACGTCGGGCCAGGGGAGCGTCCGGGGGGACCTGCGGAGGCCACGCCGCGCGTCGTGGCTGACGGCTGTGCTGATCGGAACGCCTCCCGGCTCAGTCGCCGCCTGCGGTACGGTTCCGTACCACTCTAGCCGCCGTCTGCCTCCCGATCGGAGCCCCGTGTCCCGTCCCGCGCCGACCTCACCCGAAACGGGCACCGCCGCGGTGTGGGCGCTCGCCGACGGCATCCCGGGCTGGCTGACGAGGGAGCAGGCCGAGCTGCTGCACGAGCAGGCCGCGCAGCTGCCGCCCGGCGCGCTCGCCCTGGAGATCGGCAGCCACCGGGGCCGTTCGACGGTCGTCCTCGCCCGCGCGCTGCAGGCCGGCGGCGGCCGGCTGGTCGCCGTCGACCCGTTCGTCGAGGGCCGGCTCTTCGGCGGCAGCCGGACGCGGACGGAGTTCGAGCGCAACGTCGCGGCGGCCGGTGTGGGGGACACCGTCGAGCTGCTGTGCGACTACTCGACGCGGGCCCGTCCCGGCTGGACCCGCCCCCTCGACCTGCTCTACGTCGACGGCAAGCACGACTACTGGACGCTCTCGGACGACCTCCGCTGGCGGGTGCACCTCCCGGAGGACGCGCCGCTGCTGGTGCACGACTGCTTCTCCTCGATCGGCGTCACCCTCGGCGTCCTGCGGCACGTCCTCCCGTCCCGCGACCTGCGCTACGAGCGGCGGGCCGGGTCGCTCGCGCTGTTCCGCGTCGGCCGGCCCACCGCGCGGGACCGGCTGCGCATCCTCGCCGAACTGCCGTGGTGGGCGCGCAACGTCGTCCTCAAGGTGCTGCTGCGGCTCCGGCTGCGGCCGGTGGCCCGGCTGCTCGGGCACGACTCGCCCTACGACCCCTACTGAGACGACCCCCACTGACCGGCCCCCGGGCCGGGCGTCCACCGGGGGTCGGTGTAGACGCGCCGCTCCAGCACGGCGCCGTCCCCGCGGCGGTACTCCGGCCGCACGAGGTCGTCGTAGCGCAGGCGGCGCCGGCGCAGCCGGCGGCGGGTCCGCACGGTCAGCAGGTCGGTGGCCAGCTGGACGGCCACCGCCCGGCCGTCCCGGGTGTGGGAGGGCCGGCTCATCGCGTGCTCGAGCAGCGACGGCGGGACCTCGCCCTCCACGCGGACCGGGACGCCGCCCGACCAGTGCAGCATCACCACCCGGTGCTCGAACCGGCTGTCGAGGACCGCCTCGACCCGGCGCTCGAGGCCCGACCGACGCAGGAACCCGGCGATCTCCGGGTCGAACTCCGGGCGCTCCTTGGCCGTGAACACCAGCGTCGGCGGCTCGGTCGACCGGTCCAGGCGGCACCACCAGACGTGGCTCGGGAAGTCGACGATCTTGGCGCTGGAGGCCTCGGGCACCTCGATGTACCCCGCGCGCGACACCCGGACGAGCTCGCGGACCACGCCGGCCGGGTCGGCGACGTGCTCGAGCAGGTTCGAGCAGATCGTGTAGTCGAAGGCGCCGTCGGCGAAGGGCATGGCGGCCGCGTCGGCGTTGAACAGCGGCCGGCTCACGCGGGCCCGCCCCCGGCCGGAACGCTGCACGGCGTACTCGTCGCCGAGGTAGCGGTCCAGGAGCACGTCCGCGCGCCACGACGGCTTGTCCCCGCTGCCCACGTCCAGGACGAGCGCGTCGTCGTCGACCGGCAGGGCGATGCGGCGCTGGTGGAAGACGCGCAGCGACGAGATCACGGACACGGCGCGGGACTATCCCACGCGGCCCGCGGAGGGGCGGCCGCGCCGGCTCAGCGGCGGTCGACGAGCTGGACGAGCACCTCGGTGGCGTGGTCGGTGTCCTCGGCCAGGGAGCCGGCCTCGCCGCGCTCGACCCGGGCGAGCATCAGCTCGTTGAGCCCGCCCACCGCGGCGACGACGAGCGCGCGGTCCACCGCGCGGACCTCGTCGGGGTACCGCTCGGCCATCTCCGCGGCGACCCCGCCGATCAGCTCCACGTAGCGGTCGATCACCTGCCGGCGCAGGGCGAGGGCGTGGCGGCCGGCGGCCTGCACCTCCACCAGCGCCGCCCAGGCCACCTCCGGGTTGGCCGCGAGCACCTCGAGGTAGGCGCGCACGGCCGACCGCAGCCGCTCCCGCCAGGACAGCCCCTCGGCGGCCGCACGGTCCTGCGCGGCGTGCACGGTGGCCAGCATCTTGTCGGTGGCGCGGGTGTAGAGCTCGAGGAGGCAGTGCTCCTTGTCGCGGAAGTGCGCGTAGACGACGGTCTTGGACACCCGGCCCTCGCGGGCGATGTCGGAGATCGTCGTGGCGCGGTAGCCCTTCGCGGCCATGCAGGTGGCCAGCGCGAGGAGGATGCGCACCCGGCGCTGGGCGTCGTCCTCGGTCAGGTCCTCGGGCGAGACCAGTGCTGCGACCACCCGCCGATCCTAGGGCCGGGCCCCCCGTCCGGGCGGTGCTCCGGACGCGTGCCGTGAGGCGACTCACCGGAGATCCGGGAACAGACGGTCCGCCGCGGCTGTCGTCCTCCCAGTGACGTCCGCGACCGCCGACCGCACGCCCCTGCGCGCCTACGCCGTCTGGCTCGCCGCGCTCGCCGCCTACGTCGTCGCCGTCTTCCACCGCGCCTCGCTGGGCGTGGCCGGGGTGGAGGCGCAGGAGCGGTTCTCCGCCGGGGCCTCGGCGGTCTCGCTGTTCCTGGTGCTGCAGCTGGCGGTGTACGCCGGGCTGCAGGTGCCGGTCGGGGTGGCGCTGGACCGCTTCGGCTCACGCCGGCTGGTCGTCGCCGGCGGCGTCACCATGGCCGTCGGCCAGCTCGTGCTGGCGCTGGCCACCGACGTCCCCACCGCCGTCGCGGCCCGCGTCCTCGTCGGCGCCGGCGACGCGATGACCTTCATCAGCGTGCTGCGGGTGATCGGCTTCTGGTTCCCCGGCCGCACCGTCCCGCTGGTCACCCAGCTCACCGGCATCCTCGGCCAGCTCGGGCAGGTCGTCGCCGCCTACCCGCTGGTCGCGCTGCTGCACGCGGCGGGCTGGCGCAGCACGTTCCTCGGTGCGGCGGCGGTCGGCGTGCTGGTCGTCGTCGTGGTGCTCGCCACGCTGCGCGACGCCCCGCCCGGCGTCGCGCCCGCGACCCCCGCGGGGCTGGCCGAGGTGCGCCGCAACCTGGCGCTGACCTGGCAGGAGTCCGGCACCCGGATCGGGCTCTACACCCACCTGGTCACCCAGTTCTCCGGCACGGTGTTCGCGTTGCTGTGGGGCTACCCCTTCCTCGTCGTCGGCCAGGGGCTGTCCCCGGCGACGGCGGCCGGGCTGCTCACGCTGCTGGTCGTCGTCGGCATGGGGGTCGGGCCGCTGCTCGGCCGGCTGTGCGGGCGCTGGCCGCTGCGCCGCTCGGTGCTGGTCCTCGGCATCCTCGCCGTCACCGCCACCACCTGGACCGTCGTCCTGCTGTGGCCCGGCCGGGCGCCGCTGTGGCTGCTCGTGCTGCTGGTCGTCGTCCTCGGCACCAACGGCCCCGGCTCGATGATCGGCTTCGACTTCGCCCGCACCTGGAACCCCGCCGAGCGGCAGGGCAGCGCCAGCGGCGTGGTCAACGTCGGCGGCTTCGTCGCCTCGCTGCTGACCGTCCTGGCGATCGGCGCGGTGCTCGACGTGCTCACGCCCGGCGCCTCGACCGCCTACGACCTCGGCGCCTTCCGTGCCGCGTTCGCCGTCCAGTACCTGTTCTGGGCGATCGGCCTGGTCGGCGTGCTGCGCCACCGCCGGGCGCTGCGGGCGCGGCTGGCCCGCGACGGCGTCGTCCTCGCCCCGCTGGTGACGGCGGTGGGCGCCCGGCTGCGCGGCGGGTCCGCCTACCGCTGAGCCGGGCGCGGGGGCGCCGTCCCGGCGGCCCGTGCGCCAGGATCGGGCGGCGTGGCAGCCACCCGCGCGGACGCCTCCAGCCCGGAGGCGTACAACCCCAGGCGTACGACCCCGAGGCGTACGACCCCGAGGCGTGGCACGACCTCGCGGTGGCCGCCGTCGGCGCCACCGCCGCGCTGACCGGGCTGCTGTTCGTCGCGGTCTCCATCAACCTCGACCGGATCCTCGCGTTCCCGACGCTGCCCCGCCGGGCCGCGGCCACGCTGGTGCTGCTGGTGGCGCTGCTCGCCGCCGGCGTCTTCGTCCTCGTCCCCGGTCAGCCGGTGCCCGCCCTCGCCGCCGAGCTCGCCGGCACCGGTGCCCTGCTCGCCGCCGGCGGGGCGGTCGGGCTGGTGCGGGTCCCGGCGGAGGCGGACCCCCCGCGGGGACGGCGCGTCCGCGCGGCGGTCCTGGTGCTGCTGCCCGCCGGCGCGGTGCTGGCGGCGGCGCTGTCGCTCGCCCTCGGGGCCGGCGGCGGGCTCTACTGGCTGGCCGGGGCGCTGGTCGGCGGGATCGCGGTGTCCTGCCTGAACGCCTGGGTGCTGCTGGTGGAGATCCAACGCTGAGTTCGCGGCCCCCCTCGGCCCCGGGCAGGATCGCCCGCATGGACGTCGTGGTCGGGCTGGACAGCGGGACCACCGCGACCAAGGCGGTCACCGCCGGCACCGACGGCCGGGTGCGCGACCTGGTCAGCGTCGGCTACCCGCTGTCCGTGCCCGCCCCCGGCCGCGCCGAGCTCGACGCGCACCGGCTCGCCGACGCCGCCGTCGAGGCGCTGGCCGCCGTCAGCCGGGCCGCCCGCGAGCGCGGCGACCGGGTGGTCGGGGTGTGCCTGTCCGCGGCCATGCACGGCCTGGTCCCCATGGACGGCGACGGCCGGCCGCTGGGTCCCGTCGTGACCTGGGCCGACGACCGCGCCGCCGGGTTCGCCGAGGCCCTGCGCGCCGACGGCCGCGCCGGCGGGCTGCACACCCGCACCGGGACGCCGGTGCACCCGATGTCCCCGCTGCTCAAGCTCGCCTGGATGCGCGCCGAGGACCCCGGCCGGCTGGGCGCGGTGCCGCGCTGGGGCGGGGTGAAGGAGCTCGTCGTCTCCGCGCTGCGCGGCGGCCCGCAGGTCCTCGACCGGGCGTGTGCCTCGGCCACCGGCCTCTACGGCATCCGCACCGGCACCTGGGACGCCGAGGCGCTGCACCTGGCCGGCGTCCGCCCCGGGCAGCTCGGCGAGGTCCTGCCGACCACGACGGTGCTCGAGGGCCTGCGCCCGGAGGTCGCCGCGGCCACCGGCCTGCCCGCGGACACCCCGCTGGTCCTCGGCGCCTCCGACGGCGTGCTGGCCAACCTCGGCATCGGCGCCGTCCGCCCGGAGGTCGCCGCCGTGTCGCTGGGCACCAGCGGCGCGATGCGGGTCGTCGTCCCGGCGCCGACCGTCGACCCCGCGCACCGGCTGTTCTGCTACGCGCTCACCGACGACCACTGGGTGGTCGGCGGCGCGGTCAACAACGGCGGCTCGGTGGTGCGCTGGGCCGCCCAGGCGCTGGCCGAGGGGGAGGGGGTCACGGGGGAGGACGCCGACGCCCTCGACGCCCGGCTGCTCGAGGAGGCCGCCGCGGTCCCGCCCGGCAGCGCCGGGCTGCTGTGCCTGCCCTACCTGCTGGGGGAGCGGGCGCCGTGGTGGCGGTCCGGGCTGCGCGGGGCCTACGTCGGGTTGCGCCGCGAGCACCGCCGGGGGCACCTCGTGCGCGCCGCCGTCGAGGGCGTGTGCCAGCAGCTGGCGCTGGTCCGCGACGCGTTCTCGGCCACCGGCCTGCCCGTGACCGAGGTGCGGGCCACCGGCGGTGCGGTCGCCTCGCCGCTGTGGGTGGCCACCCTCGCCGCGGCCCTGGACCTGCCGGTGCGGCTCGCCGACTCCCCGGAGGGCACCGGCCTCGGCGCCTGCCTGCTCGGCCTGCACGCCCTGGGCGCGCTGCCCGACCTCGACGCCGCCACCGCGCTGATCGGCGTCTCCGACCCGGTCGGGCCCGACCCGGCCGCCGCCGACCTCTACCGGCACACCCGCCCGCTCGTCGAGCGGTCCACCCGCGCGCTCGAAGACGTCCTGCGTGCCCTCGACGCCCTCGACGACGAGGGCTGACCCCAGGAGGACCCCATGCCCGAGGTCGAACCGGCTCTGGGAGCCGGGTGGCTGTTGCTCATCGCGGCGGCAGCCGTGGGCGTGCTGCTGTTCCTGATCATGAAGCTCAAGCTGCACGCGTTCCTGGCACTGATCCTGGTCAGCCTGCTGGTCGCGCTGGCGACGCGGATCCCGCTCGAGGACGTCGTCACCACGCTCACCGAGGGGTTCGGCGCGACCCTGGCCAACGTGGCGCTGCTGGTCGGCCTCGGGGCGATGCTCGGGCGGCTGCTCGAGCACAGCGGCGGGGCGCAGGTGCTGGCCGACAGCCTCATCGGGCGGTTCGGGGAGCGGCGCGCACCCCTGGCCCTGGGCGTCGCCGCGCTGCTGTTCGGCTTCCCGATCTTCTTCGACGCCGGGCTCGTGGTCTTCCTGCCCATCGTCTTCACCGTCGCCCGCCGGCTGGGCGGCTCGCTGCTCACCTACGGACTGCCGGTCGCCGGCGCCTTCGCCGTGATGCACGCGTTCGTCCCGCCGCACCCGGGGCCGGTCGCGGCAGCCGAGCTGATCGGGGCCGACATCGGGCTGGTCCTGGTCTTCGGGCTGGTCGTCGGCCTGCCCACCTGGTACCTGGGGGGCTACCTGTTCGGCCTGTGGGCCGGGCGGCGCTTCGACGTCGCGGTCCCGCCGTCCGAGGACGACCCGGGCACGGGCGCCGCGCCGGAGGCCCCCGAGCCCACCGTGGCCGGGACCGCACCGGGCACCGCGGGCGCCTCCGGCGGACGCCGGACGGAGACGGTCACCCGGCCGGCGCCGCCGCGTTTCGGCACCGTGATCGGCATCCTGCTGCTCCCGCTCGTGCTGATCTTCCTCAACACCGGGCTGACCACCCTGGCCACCGCGGGCGTCCTCGAGGAGACGTCGTTCGTCGTGCGCGCGGGACAGCTGCTCGGCGCCACCCCGGTGGCGCTGCTGGTCACCGTGCTGGTGGCGATCGTGGTGCTCGGCCGGCGCCGCGGCGAGAGCGGCGCCCAGGTCGAGTCGATCGTCAACAGCGCCCTGGGTCCGGTCTGCGCGATCATCCTGATCACCGGCGCCGGCGGCATGTTCGGCGGCGTCCTGCGCGCCAGCGGCATCGGCACGGCGCTGGCCGACCTGCTCGGCGACATCGGCCTGCCGGTGATCGTGGCCGCGTTCGTGGTCTCGGTGCTGCTGCGGGTCGCGCAGGGCTCGGCGACGGTCGCCCTGACGACGACCGCCGGCCTCATGGCCCCGGTGGTCGAGGCCTCCAGCGGGCTGTCGTCCATCGACCTGGCGCTCATCGTCCTCGCGATCGCGGGCGGGGCCACCGTCCTCTCGCACGTCAACGACTCCGGCTTCTGGCTGGTCAGCCGGTTCTTCCAGATGGACGAGAAGACGACGCTGAAGACCTGGACCGTCATGGAGACGCTGCTCGGGACGCTCGGGTTCGTGTTCGCGCTCGTGCTCAGCCTCTTCCTGTAGACCGCGGCGCGCGGGCGGCCCAGGATGGCGGTCCGGGGGTGGGCCCGGGTCCGCAACGGCGCGGGAGGAGCGGGGCGATGAGGGGTGCGGCGCGGGCCGCGGTGGCCGGACTCGGGGCGCTGGCGGCGGTGGCCGCCCGGGACCTGGTGCAGCGGGAGCACACCCTGCTGCGCAACTTCCCGGTGATCGGGCACGCCCGCTACCTGATCGAGTCGATCGGCCCGGAGCTGCGGCAGTACCTGGTCGCCGGCAACAACGAGGAGCGCCCGTTCACCCGCGACCAGCGCCGCTGGGTGTACGCCTCGGCCAAGGGCGACAACAACTACTTCGGGTTCGGCACCGACAACGACCTCGAGTTCACGGCGGGCTACCCGGTGATCAACCACCGCACCTTCGGCCGCGCCGTCCCGCCGTCGCACCCGCACTCGGCGGCCGACGTCACGCTGCCCTCGGCGAAGGTGCTCGGCGGCCCGCGCGGGCGCGCGCAGGCGTTCCGGCCGGCGTCGGTGGTGAACGTGTCGGCGATGAGCTTCGGCTCGCTGTCCGGGGCCGCCGTCGAGGCGCTCAACCGCGGCGCGGCGCTGGCCGGGTGCCTGCACAACACCGGCGAGGGCGGGCTGTCGGTGCACCACCGGCACGGCGGCGAGCTGGTGTTCCAGATCGGCACCGCCTACTTCGGCTGCCGCGACGAGGCCGGCCGCTTCGACCTGCAGCAGCTCAAGGACCTCGTGGCCTCCGCGCCGGTGCGGGCGCTCGAGGTCAAGCTCAGCCAGGGCGCCAAGCCCGGGCTCGGCGGGGTGCTGCCGGCGGCGAAGGTCTCCGCCGAGATCGCCGCAGCCCGCGGGGTGCCCGAGGGCGTCGACTGCGTCAGCCCGTCCCGGCACGCGGAGTTCACCGACACCGACAGCCTGCTCGACTGGGTGGAGCTGCTGGCGGCCGAGACCGGCCTGCCGGTGGGCATCAAGTCCGCCGTCGGCGACCTGGAGTTCTGGGACGAGCTGACCCGCCTCATGGCCGACACCGGCCGCGGCGTCGACTTCGTGACGATCGACGGCGGCGAGGGCGGCACCGGCGCCGCGCCGCTGATCTTCACCGACTCGGTGTCGCTGCCCTTCCAGCTCGGCTTCGCCCGCGTGTACAGCATCTTCGCCCGCCGAGGGCTGGCCGAGCAGGTCACCTTCGTCGGCGCCGGCAAGCTGGGCCTGCCGGACAACGCGGTGGTGGCGTTCGCGCTCGGCTGCGACATGGTCAACGTGGCCCGCGAGGCGATGCTCGCCATCGGCTGCATCCAGGCGCAGAAGTGCCACACCGACACCTGCCCGACCGGCGTCGCCACCCAGAACGCGTGGCTGGCGCACGGCCTGGACCCGGCGCTGAAGTCGGTGCGGCTGGCCAACTACGTGGCCACCCTGCGCCGGGACCTGCTCAAGGTGGCCGAGGCGTGCGGCGTCGAGCACCCGGGGCTGATCGACACCGGCTCGGTGGAGGTGCTCACCGGCCGGACGGCGTCGCGGCCGCTGTCCGAGGTGTACGGCTACGAGCCGGGCTGGGGCCTGCCCTCGGCCGCGGACCGGGCGGAGGTGGTCCGGATCATGACGGCGGAGGCCCCGCAGGGCGGCTCCGCGGCACCGTCGGAGGACGCCGTCCGCTGAGCCGAGAGCAGACCGGCCCACCCGCGGTCACCGGCAGGGAGCCGCCCGTGGCGACGCGCCACCGATGGAGTCGAAGGTCCCTCCGGTCCGTCCGGGCCCGTCACTAGCGTCGCCCGCTCCCGAGTGGTCCCGACTTCCCCGCGGAGGCCAAGATGGCGGCCTACCTGTACCGGTGCCCGGCGTGCGGCCCGTGGGAGGTGCGGCGGCCCATCGGGACCGCGCAGGCCTCGGAGCGGTGCCCCTCGTGCGGCGACGCCGGCCGGCGCGTCTACACTGCCCCGCTGCTGGCGCGCACCCCGGCGCCGCTGGCCGCGGCGCGGTCGCGCGAGGAGGCCAGCGCCGACGCGCCCGCCGTGACGACGGCCGTGCCGCCCGCGCCCCGCCGCCCGGTGCCGCGCGACCCGCGGTGGAACGCCCTGCCCCGGCCCTGACCAGCCCGCGCGGCGGCCCCGGGGCCGGGCCGCCGTCGCCACCCCGGCTCCCGCGCGGAGCCGCCCCGAACGGCCCGTGGACGCGGGTCGGCCCTCCCCGTCAACGCAGATCGGAGTGTGGGGGACATGCCAGACGTCGTCTTCACCGTCGACCAGGCCAAGTCCATGCGGGACCAGGCCGTCCCGGGCCACAACCGCTGGCACCCGGACGTACCCGTCGCCACGATGGTCCGGCCCGGGCAGGACATCCGGGTGGAGTGCCGGGAGTGGACCGACGGCCAGATCGGCAACAACGACTCGGCCAACGACGTCCGCGACGTCGACCTGACCCGGGCGCACATGCTCAGCGGCCCGATCGGCGTCGAGGGGGCCGAGCCCGGTGACCTGCTCGTGGTGGACATCCTCGACCTCGGCCCGGTGCAGGCGCCGCAGGAGTTCGGCGACGCCCCCGGCCAGGGCTGGGGCTACACGGGCATCTTCGCCAAGGCCAACGGCGGCGGCTTCCTGACCGACTACTTCCCGGACGCCTACAAGGCGATCTGGGACTTCCACGGCCAGGTGGCGACCTCCCGGCACATACCGGGCGTCCGCTACACCGGCCTGACCCACCCCGGGCTGTTCGGCACCGCCCCGTCGGCCGACCTGCTCGCCCGGTGGAACCGGCGGGAGAAGGCCCTGGCCGACACCGACCCCGACCGCGTGCCCGCGCTGGCGCTGCTCCCGATCGAGGACCAGACGCTGCCCGGGCAGGCCGACGGCGACGTGGCCGCGGCGATCGCCCGGGACGGCGCCCGCACCGTGCCGGCGCGGGAGAACGGCGGGAACCACGACATCAAGAACTTCTCCCGCGGGTCCCGCGTCTTCTACCCGGTGCACGTGCAGGACGCGAAGCTCTCCGGCGGCGACCTGCACTTCAGCCAGGGCGACGGCGAGATCACGTTCTGCGGCGCCATCGAGATGGGCGGGTTCATCGACTTCCACATCGACCTGATCAAGGGCGGCATGGAGACCTACGGGGTGACCACCAACCCGGTGTTCATCCCCGGCAACGTCGAGCCCCGCTACTCGGAGTTCCTGACCTTCATCGGGGTCTCGGTCGACCACGAGAACGACCGCAACCTCTACCTGGACGCCACGCAGGCCTACCGCAACGCCTGCCTCAACGCCGTCCGGTACCTGCAGAAGTTCGGCTACTCCGGCGAGCAGGCCTACCTGCTGCTCGGCTCGGCGCCGATCGAGGGCCGCGTCAGCGGGGTCGTCGACATCCCGAACGCCTGCTGCTCGCTGTACCTGCCGACGGCGATCTTCGACTTCGACGTCAAGCCGTCGGCGTCGGGGCCGGTCCGTGCCGACCGCGGGCAGTGCGCCGTCACGTCCTGACCGCCCGGCGGGTCCCGGCGCACGCCGGGACCCGTCCGCCCGGGCCGGGCGCCGCCCTCAGGCGGCGTCCGGCTCGGGGAACGGTTCGGGGAACGGTTCGGGGAAGGGCCGGCGGACGGAGGGCCGGGCGGTCACCACGACCGGCCCACCGCAGTTCCAGCAGGTCGGGTCGTCGTCACCGTCCTCCGCCACGTCCTGCCCGCCGACCTCGCACGGCGCGCACGTCCACACCACCTCGACCCGGAGTTGCACGGATCGCTCCTCACACGAGCACTGCACGGCTCCCGGTTGTTCGAGGCCGGGAGGGGGTTACCCGGCGCGCCGTCCGCCCAACCCGGGCCGGGCGTCACCGACCGTGCCGGGAGGACGCGGGAGGAGACCAGAGGTGACCGAGGAGGTCCCGCGGATCGAGCGCCACGAGGCGGCCGACCGCGCCGGCAAGGCCGCGCTGCGAGCGGCGCACGACCTCACCGAGGGACTGTCGTCCGAGGAGGACGACGTGCCCGAGCCGGTCGTCGTCCGCCGGGGTGGGCCGCACCGCTCCGTCGGCGGCCTCGCCGACCTGATCGACACGGCTCTCGAGGAGAACGAGGCCGTCCGGGAGAACGAACGGGAGCCCGGGGACCCCGGCTCCTGACCGCCGGCGCGACCGCGCCGGCACCAGTCACGGGGGACGTCCGCACCGTCGCGGGACCCGAGGAGATGACCGCACATGGGAGCCGTGGGACTGCTGTACGTGGGAGCCGTCCTGGTCGTCAACGGCCTGATGCTGCTGGGGCTGGTGGACGCCCGTGCCGCCGCTCCGCTCAACCTGTTCGTCGGGGCGCTGCAGGTGGTGACGCCGACCGTCCTGATCATCACGGCCGACGGGGACCCGGCCACGATCCTGGCCGCGTCGGGTCTCTACCTGTTCGGCTTCACGTACCTGTACGTGGGGATCAACCTGCTCGGCGGCCTCGACGGCACGGGGCTGGGCTGGTTCTCGGCGTTCGTGGCGGCGTGCGCGCTGGTGTACGCCGGGCTGAACTTCTTCTACGTCGTCCCGCGGGACCCGGGCTTCGGCGTCATCTGGCTGTACTGGGCGGTGCTCTGGGCGCTGTTCTTCGTCGTCCTCGGCCTGAAGCGGGAGGAGTTCACCCGCTACACGGGCGCGATCGCCGTCGTCGCCGGGCTGCTCACCGCCGCCCTGCCCGCGTTCCTGCTGCTCACGGGCTCGTGGGCCGACTACACCGGCACGTGGGCGGTCATCCTGGCCATCGCCCTGGCGGCCAGCCTCGTGCTGGCCTACCCGCGGCTGCGGGGCCGCCCGGCACCGGCCGTGCCCCCGGCCGCGCCGGTGCCGGCGGGGCCGCCGGCCGCGCCGGAGGGCGTGCCGGTCGCCCGGCAGGCCCCCGAGCACGGCGCGGCGCGGCACGCGGACGCCGGCGGACGCGCGCCTCCGCCGGCGCAGGACCGGCCCTACGCCTGACCCCGCAGCAGGTCCTCGAAGGAGGGGACGTCGGCGAAGGGGTCGGCCGGCCGGGCCGAGGACGGCCGGCCGGTGACGACGTCGGCCAGCTCGCCGGCCGCGCGGGTGATCCGCGCGGCCAGCTCCTGGCTGGTGCCGTCGCCGCCGGCCCAGTCCTCGCTCGCCGCGAAGACCGCCGTCGGCACGGGGGCGGCGCGCAGGTAGCTGAACAGCGGCCGCATCGCGTGCTCGAGCACCAGCGAGTGCCGGGCGGTGCCGGCGGTCGCCGCGAGCAGCACCGGCGTGCCGGTGAGCGCGTCCTTGTCGAGCACGTCGACGAAGGACTTGAACAGGCCGCTGTAGGAGGCGGTGAACACCGGCGTGACCGCGATGACCGCGTCCGCGCCGGTCACCGTCGCGACCGCCTCGCGCAGCGCCGCGTTGGGGAACCCGGTGACGAGCGCGTCGGCGACGTCGCGGGCGTGCTCGCGGAGCTCGACGACCTCGACGGTGGCGTCCTCGCCGCGCTCGCGCAGCGCGGCGACGGTCGCGGTGGCGAGCCGGTCGGCCAGCAGCCGGGTCGACGACGGCACGCCGAGCCCCGCGCTGACGACGGCCAGGGTGCGGGTGGTCATCAGAGGGACACCTCCTCGCGGGCCGCGTCGGTGACCTGGCCCGTGACGTCGTCACCGGCGGCGTAGACGGTCGAGTCCTGCGCCCCGCCGCGCGCCGCCACCCGGGCGGCGTGGGTGGGCGCGTCGGGCACGTGCGCCGGCTTGAGCGCGGCGAACTCGCGGCGCAGCACCGGCACGACCTCCTCGCCGAGCAGGTCCAGCTGCTCGAGCACGGTCTTCAGCGGCAGGCCGGCGTGGTCGACGAGGAACAGCTGCCGCTGGTAGTCGCCGGCGTAGTCGCGGAAGCCGAGCGTGCGCTCGATCACCTGCTGCGGGCTGCCCACGGTCAGCGGCGTCTCGCGGGAGAAGTCCTCGAGCGAGGGCCCGTGCCCGTAGACCGGTGCGTTGTCGAAGTAGGGCCGGAACTCGGCGACGGCGTCCTGGCTGTTCCTCCGCATGAACACCTGCCCGCCGAGACCGACGATCGCCTGGTCGGCGGCGCCGTGGCCGTGGTGCTCGAAGCGGGACCGGTAGAACTCCACCATCCGCTGGGTGTGCTCCTTCGGCCAGAAGATGTGGTTGTGGAAGAAGCCGTCGCCGTAGTAGGCGGCCTGCTCGGCGATCTGCGGCGAGCGGATCGAGCCGTGCCACACGAACGGCGGGACGCCGTCCAGCGGCCGCGGGGTGGAGGTGAAGCCCTGCAGCGGGGTGCGGAAGCGGCCCTGCCAGTCCACGACCTCCTCGTCCCACAGCCGGCGCAGCAGCGCGTAGTTCTCCACGGCCAGCGGGATGCCGTTGCGGATGTCCTGGCCGAACCACGGGTAGACCGGGCCGGTGTTGCCGCGGCCCATCATCAGGTCGACCCGGCCGTCGGCGAGGTGCTGCAGCATCGCGTAGTCCTCGGCGATCTTCACCGGGTCGTTGGTGGTGATCAGCGTGGTCGACGTCGACAGCTGCAGCCGGGAGGTCTGCGCCGCGACGTAGGCCAGCGTGGTGGTGGGGGAGGACGAGAAGAACGGCGGGTTGTGGTGCTCGCCGAGGGCGAAGACGTCGAGGCCCACCTCCTCGGCCTTCTTCGCGATGGTGACGACGGCCTTGATCCGCTCCGCCTCGCTCGGCGTCCGCCCCGTCGTCGGGTCGGTCGTGACGTCGCTGACCGTGAAGACCCCGAACTGCATCTCGTGCTCCAAGTGGTTGAGAGTGCAACTACTGTACCCGCCCCAACGACCGACCCCCGCCGGGCATTCCCGACGGGTCCGTGACCGTACTGAGACCTCTCGACCGCGCACGGTGAGCGGCCCGGCACGTCCGGGCGTGCCCACTCCGCGGGCGGGGCGCGTGTCCGTGTCGGCCCGGTCGGCGGCACCCGGCGGGTGCGACTCTGTGATCACCCCGCCGGCGGGCCGGTGGGGGACCGGATCGGACGGCGCACCGAGGGGGAACCGGGATGTCGCTGCGGGGACAGGGAGCTGCTCCGGACGGGGCCGGGAACGGCGTTCCGGAGCCGCCTCCGGGGCGCGGGCTCGACGGCCTGCTGGGCACCGGTCCGGTGTTCACCGGGGCGGTGCGCGGCTACGACCGCGTGCAGGTCGACGACTACGTCGCCTGGGCCGAGACCGAGCTCCTGGTCCTGCGCCGGGAGAACGAGCACCTGCTCAGCCGCTACGCCGCCGCGTCGGCCGAGCTGCAGAACGCCCGCCGCCGGCTGGCCCAGCTGGTCCGGGAGCGGCAGAGCCTGCCCGGCCCCGAGGACGCGGCGGAGATGATGCGCCGCGCCCGGGAGGAGGCCGCCGCGCTGACCGCCGCCGCCGAGGAGGAGGCCGGGCGTATCCGGGCCGAGGCGCTCACCGAGGCGCAGGCCCGGCTGTCCGGGGTGGCCGAGATGCGCGAGGCGGTGCTCGCCGCCCGCGAGCAGACCCGCAGCGAGGCCGCGGCGGTCCTCGAGGCCGCGCGCCGCGAGGCGGCCCGGCTGGAGCGGGCCGCCGCCGCCGAGCGCGAGCGCCGGGACCGCGAGGCCGCCGAGGCGCGGGCCCGGGCCGACGCCGAGGCCCTCGAGCGCCGGCGCGCCGTCGAGGCCGAGCTCGCACCCCTGCGCGACGAGCGCGACCGGGCGCGGGAGTGGCTGCGCCTGCTGACCGGTCAGCTCGACGAGGCGCTCGCCGTCGTCACCGGCGTGGTGCCCGACGACGTCCCCGCCCTCGGCGACAAGCGCGGGCTGCCCCGGCTCGGGGAGGACCCGGCTGCCGAGCCGCGCGCGGGGGCGCGTCCGGCGCCCCCGGGGACGGACGTGTCCGACGTGACACCGCTGCTCGGACCCGGCCGGCCCGAGGTCGCGGCGGCCTCCTGACCAGCGGCGACGCGGGGGCCGGTTCCGGACCGAGGGAGTCCGCACCACCCGTCACGGCCGTCACTCCGGCCCCGTCGGTTGTCACGAACCGGTAACGACCGTACGGTGGCTGGCGTCCGGCTGGTCGTCAGGTCCCCCTTCCGGGGAGCCCGGCCGGACGCCGCCGAGTCGTGTCCGCACCTGCGGGCGCGAGCCGGGGACCCACCGCAGTACTGGGGTGAATCGCGCCCGCCGAGCTCCGGCCCGGCGCGCGTAGGGCTCCTTCCCGCCCGAACCCGTCAGCTAACTCGGTAGGCGGCTCACGGAAGAAACGGAGAGTCTCCGCATGCCCCGCCTCCGGGCCGAAGCGGCCCGCAGGTGCAGCCGTCCGCGCGCACACCGCGCCCCCGCGTCCGCCTGACGCCGGCTGCTCCTGTCCTGCCGCTCCCAGCGACGACGTCGCCGGGGACCCCGTAGTCCGCGACACCCACAGACCCGCGCCGTACCCGCATGCCCGAGGTCCGCCTCCGGGCCCGCTGCCGCGCGCCACTCTCCCTCGGAGCCCACACCCCCTCATGTCCCGCCACGTCCCGAACACGCCTGCCGACGCCCCCGCGACCGTCGAGCTCGCCACCGCTGACACCCCCACCACCCCCGACACCGACGCCCACACCGCCACCCCCGAGCTGCCCGCCGCCGGGGGCGGTGCCGAGGCCGCCGAGGCCCCCGCGCGCCGGCGCCTCTTCCGCCGCGGCAGCCCCCCGCTGGGCCCGCGCCGCCCGGCCCTGCTGCTCGGCGCCGCCGCCGCCGGCGCGCTGATCGTCGGCGTCGTCTCCACCAGCGGCCCCGCCGCCTCCGCCGGCACCGACAACGCCGGCACCGCGGTCAGCGTCGCCGAGGAGCTGGGCGTCCCCCAGCAGCCGGCCGCCGGGCAGACCCCGGACGCCACCGACCTGACGTCGCTGGCCGACGTCGCCGCCTCGCGCGCCGAGCGCAGCGCGCAGGAGGCCGGTGCCGCCCACGCGCAGCTCGCCGCCGAGCAGGCCGAGCGCGACCGCCAGGCCGCCGAGGCCGAGGCCGCCCGCGTCGCCGCCGAGCAGGAGGCCGCCCGCGTCGCCGCCGAGCAGGAGGCCGCCCGCCAGGCCGCCGAGGCGCAGGCCGCCGCCGAGGCCGCCGCCGCGCAGCAGGCCGCCGAGGAGCAGGCCGCGGAGGAGGCCGCCGCGCAGGAGGCCGCGCCCGCCGCGCCGTCCGGCTCCTTCAAGGACTACGCGCTGAGCAAGGTCGGCAGCTCCGAGCAGTTCTCCTGCCTGGAGAAGCTGTGGGGCAAGGAGAGCGGCTGGAACCCCAACGCCCAGAACCCCACCAGCACCGCCTACGGCATCCCGCAGTTCCTGAACTCCACCTGGGCCAGCACCGGGATCGCCAAGACCTCCGACGGCTACCGCCAGATCGACGCCGGCCTGATCTACATCGAGCAGCGCTACGGCAGCGCGTGCGACGCCTGGGCGCACTCGCAGGCCACCGGCTGGTACTGATCCGAAGGTGATCCATCGAGGGCCGGCCACCCGGGTGGTGCCCGCGGGCTTCGTCCGCGCGCACACCCAGGTGCGCCGGCCCTCGCTCGTCCCCGAGGTGCGGCTGCACGTCGCCGACGACGTCGTCGCCCTCTGGGAGGCGATGGAGACCGCGGCCGGCGGGGCGGGGGACGAGCCGCCGTTCTGGGCGGCCGCCTGGCCCGGCGGGCAGGCACTGGCCCGCCACCTGCTCGACGAGCCCGCCACCGTCGCCGGCCGCACGGTGCTCGACCTCGGGTCCGGCAGCGGCCTGGTGGCCGTCGCCGCCGTCCTCGCCGGTGCCCGGTGGGTGCTGGCCAGCGACGTCGACCCGTTCTCCCGGACCGCGGTCGGCGTCAACGCCGGCCTCAACGGCGTCGCGGGCATCAGCGTCACCGGCGACGTCCTGGACCGCGAGCCGCCCGCCGTCGACGTCGTCGTCGCAGGTGACGTCTGCTACGACCGGGAGATGACCGGGCGGGTGCTGCCCTTCCTCGACCGGGCGCGGGCCCGCGGCTGCCAGGTGCTCGTCGGCGACCCCGGCCGCCCGTACCTCCCGCACGAGCGGCTGGAGGCCGCCGCGGTGTACCAGGTCCCCGAGACGGAGGGGCCCGGGCTGCGCCGGACGACGGTGTGGCGGCTGCCCTGAGCGCCGCCGGATACGGTCGCCGGGTGCACCCCTACGCCTTCACCGGTACCGCCGTCGTCACCGGGGCGGCCAGCGGGATCGGCGCCGCGCTCGCCCCGCGGCTGGCCGCCCGCGGCAGCGACCTCGTGCTGGTCGACCGCGACGCCGGGCGGCTCGAGGGCGTCGCGGCGTCGGTGCGCGCGGCCTCCCCGGGCCGGTCGGTGGACACCGTCGTCGCCGACCTCGCCGACGCCGGGCAGCTGCGCGAGGCCGCCGGCCGGGTCGTCACCGGGCACCCGGGGACGACGCTGCTGGTCAACAACGCCGGCGTCGCGCTGGGCGGGCGGTTCGACCAGGTGACCCTCGAGGAGTTCGAGTGGGTGATGGACGTCAACTTCCGCGCCGCCGTCCGGCTCACCCACGCGCTGCTGCCCACCCTGAAGGCGCACCCCGGGTCGCACCTGGTCAACGTCTCCAGCCTGTTCGGGCTCATGGCGCCGGCCGGGCAGGCGGCGTACGCGTCGAGCAAGTTCGCCGTCCGCGGGTTCACCGAGGCGTTGCGGCACGAGCTGGCCGAGGACGGCGTCGGCGTGACCAGCGTGCACCCCGGCGGCATCGCCACCCGCATCGCCGAGTCCGCCCGCGTGGCCAGCGGGGCGGACCCCGCGGAGGCCGAGCGGGGCAAGCGGGAGTTCGCGAAGCTGCTGCGCTATCCGGCCGACCGCGCCGCGCAGCGGATCGTCGAGGCGGTGGAGCGGCGCCGGCCGCGGCTGCTCATCGGCGCCAGCGCCGTCGTCCCCGACGTCCTGGTGCGCCTGGCGCCGGGCTCGTACGGGAGGGTGCTCGCCGCCGCGACCCGGCTGGCCGGCCTGCGCCGGGCCTGACCGGGCGGGAGCGCCGGTGGCCGTCCACGTCGGCACGTCGGGCTGGAGCTACGACCACTGGGAGGGCGTCCTGTACCCACCGGGGACGCCCCCCCGGGAGCGGCTGGCCCACTACGTCCACCGGTTCGGCACCGTGGAGCTCAACGCGAGCTTCTACCGCTGGCCGCGCACCGCGACCTTCGCCTCGTGGCGGCAGCGGCTGCCCGAGGGTTTCCGGCTGTCGGTCAAGGCCCCGCGCGGGCTGACCCACGCCAAGCGGCTGTACGCCCCTGAGGCCTGGGTCGAGCGGATGACCGCGGCCTGGCACGAGCTCGGCCCCCGGCGGGCGGTGCTGCTCGTCCAGCTGCACCCGGCCGCCGCCCGCGACGACGCCCGGCTCGACCACTTCCTCGGCCTGCTGCCGGACTGGATGCGGGTGGCCGTGGAGTTCCGGCACCCCAGCTGGCACGACGACGGCGTGTTCGCCCTGCTCGAGCGGCACGGTGCCGCGTACTGCGTGATGAGCGGCGCCGGCCTGCCGTGCGTGCTGCGGGCGACGGCGCCGTTCGTCTACGTCCGGCTGCACGGCCCCGACCCCCACCACCTCTACGCCGGCTCCTACCCCGACGCCGACCTGCGCTGGTGGGCCGACCGGATCGGCGAGTGGGCCGGGCAGGGGCGTGAGGTGTACGCGTACTTCAACAACGACGGGTACGGCCACGCCGTCCGGAACGCGGAGACGCTGCGCGCGCTGACCGGCGGCTGAGGTCCGCACCCGCGAGACTGGGGCCGGTTCCCGCCGACCGGGCGGGCGGGCCGGGGGAGGTGCGCGTGAGCGAGTCCGAGGACAGGCCCCGCGACGGCGGGCTGGTCGCGCGGTCGGTCGAGGAGTTCGTGGCGCAGCTGCGCGGCTTCACCGACCGGGCCACCCGGCTGGCCGCCGGCGCCGTGCCGTCGGGGCTGGCGCTGCCGCGGCTGCCCTCCCCGCCCGGCGCGATGTCGGCGGCGCAGGTGCGGTCGATCGCGTCGTCGGTGCGGGCGCAGCGGCAGCTGATCGAGGGGCTGATGGGCCAGCTGCAGGCCTTCGACGAGCAGCTGGCGGTCTTCGAGCGGATCCTCGAGCCGCTCGTCGAGTGGAGCGGCACCTGGGCGCGGCTGGAGGAGTCCTTCGCCGACGTCCTCCGCCGCTCCCCGCCGGACCGGCCCGACCGCCCGGCCGACCGCCCGGCCGACCGGGAGCCGCCCGCTCAGCCGGTGTAGCAGGCGGTGAGCGCGGCGACCACCAGCGGGACGTCGAGCGCCGAGGCCAGCTCCCGGCAGGAGTGCATGGCCAGCACCGGCGCGCCGACGTCGACGGTCGCCACGCCCAGCCGGGTGGCGGTCAGCGGGCCGATCGTCGAGCCGCAGGGCAGGTCGGCGCGGGAGACGAAGTGCTGCAGCGGCACCCCGGCCTCGGCGCACCGCTCGGCGAACCAGCCGCCGCCGGCCGCATCGGTGGCGTAGGCCTGGTTGGCGTTGACCTTCAGCACCGGGCCGCCGCCGAGCTGCGGGGCGTGGGCGGGCTCGTGCCGGTCGTAGCGGGTCGGGTGGAGGGCGTGCGCCGTGTCCGCCGAGACCAGCCGGGACCGGGCGAGGGTCCGGGGCAGCGCCTGCGGGTCCCCGGGCGCGGTGACGCCGACCAGCCGCCGGACGACGTCCTCGAGGAAGCTGCCGCGCGCCCCGGACATCGAGCCGCTGCCCACCTCCTCGTGGTCGTTGGCGACCAGCACCTGCGTGCGCTCCCCGGGCGCGGCGCCGACCAGCGCCGTCACGCCGGCGTGGCAGCTGGCCAGGTTGTCCAGCCGCGGCGCCGCGATCCAGGTGCCGTCGGGGCCGGCGGGAGCCGCGGGCTGGGTGTCGGCCAGCACCAGGTCGTGCCCGACGACGTCCCCCGGTGCGACCCCGGCGGCCGCGGCGAGCGCCTCGGTCAGCCCCGGCTCGGTGTCCAGGTCCCGCGACCACACCGGGACCAGGTGCCGCTGCGGGTCCAGCGTCAGCCCCTCGCGCACGCTCCGGTCGAGGTGGATGGCCAGCGACGGCAGCCGCAGCGGGGCGCCGTCGAGCCGGACCAGGGCGGTGCGGCCGCCGCGCAGCGCCACCCGCCCGGCGACGGTCAGCTCCCGGTCCAGCCAGGTGTGCCAGAGCCCGCCGCCGTACGGCTCGACGCCGACCAGCCGGTAGCCGGCCTGCCGGACGTCGGACCGGGGGCGGACCTTGAACGTGGGGGAGTCGGTGTGCGCGCCGACCAGCCGCATCCCGGCCTCGGGGAGCGGGGCGCTGCCCAGCCGGAACGCGACGAGGCTGCCCTGCCGCACGACGTAGTGCGCCCCGCCGGGGGCGAGCTCCCACGCGTCGGCCTCGGCCAGCTCGGTGAACCCGGCGGCGGTCAGCCGGCGGGCGAGCTCGGCGACGGCGTGGAACGGGGAGGGGGAGGCATCGACGAGGGCGCGCAGATCGTCGCCCGCGGAGAGGTCCGGCACTCCTGCGATCCTGCCCCACGGGGTCCGGTGGCCCGACCCCCACCCGTGAATGGTCATGCGTGGTCGTGCATAATCTTCCTCGTGTCCAAGGTGCTCACGTCCCTGCCCGTCGGCGAACGCGTCGGGATCGCCTTCTCCGGTGGTCTCGACACCTCCGTGGCGGTCGCCTGGATGCGCGACCGCGGCGCCGTCCCCTGCACCTACACGGCGAACATCGGGCAGTACGACGAGCCGGACATCGCGTCGGTGCCCGGCCGCGCCACCGCCTACGGCGCGGAGGTCGCCCGGCTGGTCGACTGCCGGGAGGCGCTGGTCGAGGAGGGCCTGGCGGCCCTGACCTGCGGCGCGTTCCACATCCGCTCCGGCGGGCGCAGCTACTTCAACACCACCCCGCTGGGCCGCGCGGTCACCGGCACGCTGCTGGTGCGCGCCATGCTCGAGGACGACGTCCAGATCTGGGGCGACGGCTCGACGTTCAAGGGCAACGACATCGAGCGGTTCTACCGGTACGGCCTGCTGGCCAACCCGTCGCTGCGGATCTACAAGCCGTGGCTGGACGCGCGGTTCGTCGAGGAGCTCGGCGGCCGCAAGGAGATGTCGGAGTGGCTGACCGCGCACGGCCTGCCCTACCGGGACAGCGCGGAGAAGGCCTACTCGACCGACGCCAACATCTGGGGCGCCACCCACGAGGCCAAGCGGCTCGAGCACCTCGACACGAGCATCGAGATCGTCGAGCCGATCATGGGCGTCCGGTTCTGGGACCCCGCCGTCGAGATCGAGCCCGAGGACGTGACCATCGGCTTCGCCAACGGGCGGCCGGTCTCGGTCAACGGCAAGGAGTACGCCTCCGCCGTCGACCTGGTGCTCGAGGTCAACGCGATCGGCGGCCGGCACGGGCTGGGCATGTCCGACCAGATCGAGAACCGGGTCATCGAGGCCAAGAGCCGCGGCATCTACGAGGCGCCGGGCATGGCGCTGCTGCACGCCGCCTACGAGCGGCTGGTCAACGCCATCCACAACGAGGACACCCTCGCCACCTACCACACCGAGGGCCGGCGGCTGGGCCGGCTCATGTACGAGGGCCGGTGGCTGGACCCCCAGGCGCTCATGCTGCGGGAGTCGCTGCAGCGGTGGGTCGGCATGGCCGTCACCGGCGAGGTCACGCTGCGGCTGCGGCGCGGGGAGGACTGGTCGGTCGTCGACACCACCGGCCCGGCGTTCAGCTACCACCCGGACAAGCTGTCGATGGAGCGCACCGAGGACCCCGCGTTCGGGCCGACGGACCGGATCGGCCAGCTGACCATGCGCAACCTCGACATCGCCGACTCCCGCGCCAAGCTCGAGCAGTACGCGCGGCTCGGCATGGTCGGCGGCGGAGCCGAGCCGGCCGTCATCGGCGCCGCGCAGGCGGCCGCCACCGGCCTGATCGACCGGATGACCGAGGGCGGCGCACGGGCGATCGCCGGCCGGACCACCCCGGCCGACGACGAGCTGCTCGACCGCGCCGCGATGGAGTCCGGCACCGACTAGGAGAGGACCCCGTCCTCCCACGCCGCTCGCCCGCTCGGCGACTCAACCCGTCGGGCGGACGTCGGCCCGGAGCGGGTGGTCGGCGGGGACCTCGACGAGCACGATCGCCACGCCGTCGGGGTCCTCGACCGTCGCCTCGAGCAGGCCCCACGGCTTGCGCTCGGGCGCCGCGACGACGGGGACGCCGACCGCGGCCAGCCGCGCCACCTCGGCGGCCAGGTCGCGCACCTGCACCCACAGCGCCAGCCCGCGCGGGCGCCCGTCGGCCCGGCCGGACACCTCGAGCAGGCCGTTGCCGAGGAAGAAGACGACCCCGCGGTGCCCGGGCGGGCCGAACTCGCGGTACACGGCCAGCCCGAGCACGTCGCGGTAGAAGGCCTGCGAGCGCTCGGCGTCGGTGGGTCGCAGGAGCACGCGGCTGCTCAGCACGTCCACGCCCGTCATCCTGCTGGCTCCCTGCCGCCGAGATCGCGCGATCTCGCCCGCTCCCGGCTCGCCGGACGTGCGAGATCGCGCGATCTCGACCCCCAGGGCCCGCCGGCTGCGCGAGATCGCGCGATCTCGACCCCGAGGGGCCCGCACCTACCCTGGACCGGTGACCCCTCCCGCCCCGTCGGCGGTGGCCCCCGCCGACCGGCGGCGGGACCTGGCCGCCGACTGCTCCTCGTGCGCCGGCCTGTGCTGCGTGCTCCCGGCGTTCGCCGCGTCCGCGGACTTCGCGGTCGACAAGCCGGCCGGCCGCGCCTGCGTCCATCTCACCGCGGACGCCCGCTGCGGCATCCACGCCGACCTGCGGCAGCGCGGCTTCCCCGGCTGCACGGTCTTCGACTGCTTCGGCGCCGGCCAGCGGCTGGTGCAGGTGGCCGCCGTCGAGCAGCCGGCCGCCGACCCCGGCGTAGCGGCGGCGTTCCCCGTGCTGCGGCAGTTGCACGAGCTGCTCTGGTACCTCACCGAGGCCGCCGCGCTCCCGCTGCCGGCCGGCCTGCACGACGAGGTCACCGCGGCGCTCGGGCGCACCGAGCGGCTGGCCGCCGGGACGCCCGGGGAGCTGGGAGCGGTCGACGCCGGAGCGGTCCGTGCGGCGGCGGGGGAGCTGCTGGGCCGGGTCAGCGCCGCCGTCCGCGCCGGCGGGCGGGACCGGCGCGGCGCCGACCTGGTCGGCGCCGACCTCCGGAGGACCGACCTCCGCGGGGTGAGCCTGCGCGGCGCCTATCTGATCGGCGCGGACCTGCGCGGCGCCGACCTCACCGCCACCGACCTCCTCGGCGCGGACCTGCGCGCGGCCGACCTCCGCGGCGCCGACCTCACCGGCGCGCTGTTCCTCACCCACCCGCAGGTGGCCGCCGCCCGCGGCGACGGCGGCACCCGGCTGCCCGCCGTCCTCGGGCGGCCGGCGCACTGGGGAGCGGGCGTCAGCCGGCCGCGTCCGCGTCGTCAGGGCGGTCGTCAGGGCGGTCGTCGGGGCGGCCGCGGCGGCGCAGCAGGCCGGTGACGCCGGCGACCCGCGACTGGGCCTGACGCAGCGTCGCGATCATCGGCATCAGGTCCTCGTCGATGGTGCGGATGATGTCCGGCACCGCCTCCACCGCGGGGTCGTCGAGCACCCGCCCGACCCGCTCCAGCCCCGGCTTGAGCGCCCGCACCGGCTCCTCCAGCTCGCCGACCAGGGTCTCCAGCCGCTCGGCGGTGCGCTGCGCCGACGAGATGGCCGACGTCGCCGTCGAGGTCGCGGCGATCAGCTCGCGGACGGCGGCGTTGAGGTCGGTCAGCGTGCGCGGCAGCTGGGCCAGCGCCTCGGTCTGCGTCTGCAGGAGCGTGAGCAGCTCCGTGAGGCCGGGGATCTTCGGCATGCCGAGACGGAAGGGGTCCACACCGGCAACCGTCGTCCCCCCGTGGCCGGACACGCAACTCAGCCCGGCAGCACCTCGCGCCACCGCCTCCCGGCCGCGCGGCCGTCGCGGACGTCGGCCAGCCCGCGCAGCGCGTCGAGGTCGGCGAGCACGTGCGGCGGCAGCGTCCCGGTGAGCACCCCGACGGTCCCCACCGACGACGCCAGCATCGACGGCTGCGGCGGCGGCATCCCGTTGGGCCGGACGAAGGTGACCTTCCACCGCTGCCCGGCCGCGGAGAGCTCGAGCCCGCCCCCGAACCACCACCACGGCCACGAGACGTCGGTGACCGCGCCCAGCGGCACGTCGAACACCGGGGTGTCGCTGACGAACGCCAGCCCCCGCCCGTCGGTGGCCAGGAAGCCCGGCACGTTGCGCAGCCCGCCGATCAGCCAGGCGGGGCTGACGAGCACGCTCACAGCGCCCGCAGGATGTCCTCGACGCGCTCGCGCGCGTCGCCGAACAGCATCCGGGTGTTCTCGCGGAAGAACAGCGGGTTCTGGACGCCGGCGTAGCCGGTGCTCATCGACCGCTTGAACACGACGACGTGCTCGGCCTCCCACACGTGCAGGACCGGCATGCCGGCGATCGGGCTGCCGGGGTCCTCGGCCGCGGCCGGGTTGACCGTGTCGTTGGCGCCGATGACCAGCACGACCGACGTCTTCGGGAAGTCGTCGTTGATCTCGTCCATCTCCAGGACGACGTCGTAGGGCACCTTCGCCTCGGCGAGCAGCACGTTCATGTGCCCGGGCAGCCGCCCGGCGACCGGGTGGATGCCGAAACGGACCGGCACGCCCTTGTCCGACAGGGTCCGGGTGAGGTCGGCGACGGCGTTCTGCGCGTGGGCGACCGCCATGCCGTAGCCGGGGGTGATGACGACGCTGTCGGCGTCGCGCAGCAGCTGCGCGACGTCCTCGGCGGTGATCTCGGTGTGCTCGCCCTCGACCGTGCCGGACCCGGTGGTGCTGCCCTCGTTGCCGAAGCCGCCGGCGATGACGGAGATGAACGAGCGGTTCATCGCCTGGCACATGATGTAGGAGAGGTAGGCACCCGAGGAGCCGACCAGCGCGCCGGTGATGATCAGCAGGTCGTTGTCGAGCAGGAAGCCCGACGCCGCGGCCGCCCAGCCGGAGTAGCTGTTGAGCATCGAGACGACGACCGGCATGTCGCCGCCGCCGATCGAGGCGACCAGGTGCCAGCCGAGCGCCAGCGCCAGCACGGTCAGCCCGGCCAGCACGCCCAGGTCCGGCGAGACGACGAAGACGACGGTGAGGACGGCGAACGCCGCGAGCGCGCCGAGGTTGAGCGCGTTCTTGCCCGGCAGCACCAGCGGGTTGCTCTTGATCCGGGCCGACAGCTTGAGGAACGCGACGATCGAGCCGGTGAAGGTGACCGCGCCGATGAAGACGCCGATCGCGACCTCGGCGGAGTGGATGCCGACCGGTAGGCCCAGCTCCTCGGCCTCGCCGGCGGGGGCGCCCTCGACCGACAGGTAGCCGTTCCAGCCGACCAGCACCGCGGCCAGGCCGACGAAGCTGTGCAGCAGCGCGATGAGCTCGGGCATGCCGGTCATCTCGACGATGCGCGCCCGCCACAGGCCGATGGCCGCGCCGAGGGCCATGGCGACGGCGATCAGCCCGACGGCGAGCGCGTCGCCGTCGTGCCAGGCCAGCCCGACGGTGGCGACCAGGGCGATGGCCATGCCGGCGATGCCGTAGGCGTTGCCGGCCTTGGCGGTCTCGTGCTTCGACAGGCCGGCCAGGCTCAGGACGAACAGCAGGCCGGCGACGATGTAGGCCGCGGACGCGGCGCTGGTGGCGGTCATGGCGGTCAGGCCCTCCGGAACATGCCGAGCATGCGGCGGGTCACCGCGAAGCCGCCGAACACGTTGATGCTGGCCAGCAGGACGGCGAGGAACGCGAGCACGGTGACCACGGTGCTGACGTGCCCCAGTTGCAGCAGGGCGCCGACCACGATGATCCCGGAGATCGCGTTGGTGACGCTCATCAGCGGGGTGTGCAGCGCGTGGTGCACGTGACCGATGACGTAGAAGCCGACGACGACGGCGAGGGCGAACACCGTCAGGTTGCCGATGAGCTGGTCGGGGGAGAAGGCGGCCAGCAGGAACAGCAGCGCGCCGGCCAGGCCGACGAGCGCGGCCCGCCGCTGAGGCGTCGCCGCCCTCCTCTCGGGAGGCGGCAGCGGCGCCGGTGGCGGTGCCGCGGCGGCGACGGGGGCGGCCGAGACCTGCACCGGCGGCGGGGGCCACAGCAGCTCGCCGTCGCGGGTCACGGTCATCGCCCGCTGGACGACGTCGTCGAGGTCGAGGACCAACCGCCCGTCCTTGCCGGGGGTGAGCAGCGTGAGCAGGTTGACCAGGTTGGTGGCGAACAGCTGCGAGGACTGCGCCGGCAGCCGGGCCGGCAGGTCGGTGTAGCCGATGATCGTGACGCCGTTCGGGGTCACGACCACCTCGTCGGGCACCGAGCCCGCCACGTTGCCGCCCTGGGCGGCGGCCATGTCCACGACCACCGAGCCCGGCTTCATGCTCGCCACCATGTCCTCGGTGAGCAGCCGGGGCGCCGGTCGGCCGGGGATGAGCGCGGTGGTGATGACGACGTCGACGTCGCGGGCCTGCTCGGCGTACATGACCGCCGCACGCGCGTCGAAGTCCTCGCTGGTCACCGACGCGTAGCCGGTGCCGCTGGCCTGGGTCTCGCCCTCGTCGGCCGGGACGCCGACGTACTCGCCGCCCAGGGAGCGCACCTGCTCGGCGACCTCGGGCCGGACGTCGGTCGCGCGCACGATCGCGCCGAGGCTGCTCGCCGCGCCGATGGCGGCCAGTCCCGCGACGCCGGCGCCGGCGACGAACACCTTGGCCGGCGGCACCTTGCCCGCCGCGGTGACCTGGCCGGTGAAGAACCGGCCGAAGGCGTGCGCGGCCTCGACGACGGCCCGGTAGCCGGCGATGTTGGCCATCGAGGACAGCACGTCCAGTGACTGGGCGCGGGAGATGCGGGGGACGGCGTCCATCGCCAGGGCGGTGACGCCGCGGGCGGTCAGCGCGTCGAGCAGCTCGGGCGCCAGGGCCGGGGCGAGCAGGCTGACCAGCACCGCGTCCGGGCGCAGCAGGGCGACCTCGTCGAGGGTGGGGGCGTTGACGTGCAGGACGACGTCGGCGCCCCACGCCTCGGCCGCCGGGCCGATCCGGGCGCCGGCGGCGACGTAGGCCTCGTCGGGGCAGCTGGCCGCCTCCCCGGCGCCGGCCTGGACGAGGACCTCGTGGCCGAGGGCGCACAGCCGGCCGACGCTCGCGGGGGTCGCCGCGACCCGCGTCTCGTTCCGCCGGGTCTCTGCGGGGACACCGATGAGCACGCGCACTCCAACGACAGCTCGGGCCGGCGTCGTTGCCGGCGGGGCCTGGGTGGTGCTGCGGGGGCGGCGGGCTCTGCCACCCCGGGGCTGCATGGTGACAGGCGCACCCGGCATCCCTCGCCCCCCGGCACACGATCGTGACGCGGATCGCAGGCGGCGCGGACCCACCCCTCGGGGTGAGGGGGCGGCGTCCCCGGCTGGAGCCCGGCCCCGCGGGTGCCGACGCAGCGGGGGTGTCCCCGTGCGGGGACACCGGCCGTGCAGGCCGCCCCGGCCCAGGAGGACGCCCGTGCCCACCAGCCCGCCCGTGACGGGTCCGGCCGGTGCCGCGACCCCGGAGGTGGTGGCCGCGGTCTTCTCCGCGGCGGCGGCGGGCGAGGGCACCGCCCTGCTCGTGGCCGAGACCGTCGGGGGCGCCCCCCGGGTCACCTGGGCGAACGAGGGCGCCGTCCGGCTGCTCGGCCCCGGACCCGCGGGCCTGGCCGGGCTGCCGGTCGCCCACCTGCTCCCCACGCTCGCCGCCGGCGAGCTCCCGCTGCTGCTGCGCCGCGAGCACACCTCCCGGCTGGCCCTGCCGGTCCGCACCGCGGGCGGCGGCCTGACCGACGCCGTCGTGCGGGCGACCCCCGCGCCGGCCGGGGACGCGTGGACGCTGGTGGTCACGCCCGGGGCCGCGGAGGCCGACCGGGTGTCGCGCGCCACCGCCGACGCCGCCGAGCGCCGCTTCGCCACCCTCAGCGAGCGCTCACCGGTCCCGACGCTGCTGTCCGAGCAGGGCATGCGGCTGGCGCACGTCAACGACGCGTTCTGCCGGCTGGCCGGGCGGCCCGCCGAGGTCCTGCTGGGCACCGGGTGGACCGGCTGCGTGCACGAGGACGACCTCGGCGCCGTCGTCGAGGTCGTGGCCGCCGTCCTCGAGGGCGGGGACGGCGAGGTGCGGGCGCGCCTGGTGCGCCCCGACGGCACCGAGCGGGCCACCGTGCTGCGCTTCGGCCACGTCTTCACCCCGGGCGCCGGTGCGGGCTTCCTCGGCACCGTCGAGGACGTCACCGACCGGATGGTGTTCGAGGCGCGGCTGGCCCACCAGGCCCAGCACGACCCGCTGACCGGCCTGCCCAACCGCACGCTGCTCGACCAGCACCTCGCCGCCCGGTTCGCCGCCGGGGGCCGCGGGCTCGCCTGCCTGTTCCTGGACCTCGACGACTTCAAGGTGGTCAACGACTCGCTCGGCCACGAGGCCGGCGACGAGCTGCTGGTGGAGGTGGCCGGGCGGCTGCGCGCCACGGTCCGCCCCGGCGACCTGGTCGCCCGCTTCGGCGGGGACGAGTTCGTCGTCGTCTGCGAGGACGTCGACGAGGCCGACGCCGCCGCGCTGGCCGAGCGCATCGTCGCCGCGCTCGCGGTGCCGGTGCACCTGGCCGGGGTGCGGTTCCGGCCGCACTGCAGCGTGGGCGTCACCGTGCAGGCCCCCGAGCACGCCGACGCCGCGGACCTGGTCCGCGACTGCGACATCGCCATGTACCAGGCCAAGGCCGGCGGCAAGGGCCGGGTGCGGGTGCTGGACCGGGCCGGCCGCGCCGAGGCCCGCGACAAGCTGCGCATGGTCGCCGACCTGCGGGACGCGATCGAGCGGCGGCAGATCGGCCTGCACTACCAGCCCATCGTCTCCGCCGCCGACGGCTCGCTGGAGGCGGTGGAGGCGCTGGCGCGCTGGGTGCACCTCGCGCGGGGGCCGATCAGCCCGGCGACGTTCGTGCCGCTGGCCGAGGAGAGCGGCCTCGTCGGCGCGCTGGGCCTGCTGGTCCTGGACGAGGCGTGCCGGCAGGTCGCCGCGTGGGACCGCGAGCTCGGCGCCGCCGCCCCACCACGGGTGAACGTCAACGTCTCGGCGCTGCAGCTGGACGCCGCCCTGCCGGGCGAGGTGGTCGCCGCCCTGGACCGGCACGGCGTCGCCCCGGCCCGCCTGTCGATCGAGATCACCGAGTCCGCGCTCATGACCGACCCGGTCGCCGCGCGGGCGTTGCTGCAGCAGCTGCGCGACCTCGGGGTGGCGCTGGCGATCGACGACTTCGGCACCGGTTACTCGTCGCTGGCCTACCTGCGCCACCTGCCGGTCGACTGCCTCAAGGTGGACCGGTCCTTCGTGGCCGAGCTCGCCGACGGGCACGCCGAGATCGCCACCGCCGTCATCGCGCTGGCGCGCAGCCTGGGCCTGTCCACCGTCGCGGAGGGCGTGGCCACGCCGGCCCAGGCGGCCGCGCTGACCGCGCTCGGGGCCACCTACCTGCAGGGCTTCTCGCTGGCCGAGCCGATGGACGGCGCCGCCACCGCCGCCTGGGTGGGTGCCCGGTGACCGCGGTGCCCCTGACCCGCCCGGCGGTCGACCTGGACCGGCTGCTCGCCGGCATCGACACCATGGCCGCGCAGCACACCGTCGCCGCGCAGGTGGTGGCGGTCGCCAGCACCGAGGACGCCAGCGCTCGCACGCTCGCCGAGGTGCTCGCCGGCGACGTCGCCCTGGCCGGCCGGGTGATGAAGCTGGCCAACTCGGCGTACTTCGGCATGAGCGGCCGGGCGACGACGCTGCAGTTCGCCGTCACCGTCGTCGGCTTCACCGCGGTGCGGACGATGGCGACGGTGGCGCTGACCTGCCTGGACGACGAGTCGCAGTTGCCCGACGGGTTCTGGGAGACCAGCACCGGCATCGCGCTGGCCGCCTCCGCGCTGGCCCCGCGGTTCGGGAGCCGGCCGCAGGACGCGCTGTGCCTCGGGCTGCTCGCCCAGGTCGGCGTGGCGCTGCTGCACGCCGACGACCCCGAGGGCTACCGCGAGCTGGCCGCCGCGCAGCGCCCGTTCGCCGCCCGGCGGACCGCGGAGGTGTGCCGGTACGGCATCTCCGCGCTGCGGCTGTCCGCGGTGGCACTGGAGCAGTGGGGCTTCCCGCCGGCGATGGTCGCCCCGCTGGCCGCCGTCGACGACCCCACCTCCGCCGAGGGCGCCCTGCTGCGGGTCGCGTTCGAGCTCGGCGCCCGGTACGCCGATCCGGCGCACGTGCCGGTGCCGGTCGAGCGGCTCACCGGCGGGCTGCTGCGCGAGGACGGCGTCGCGGCCGTGCTCGACCAGGTCCGCGCCGACGCCGACGACCTGCGCCGCGCGGTGGTGGGCGACTAACCCGCCGCGCCCACCCGGTCGGCCACGTCGCGGAGCACGGCCGGCCAGTCGTCGACGCCCTCCTCGCGGCCGAGCCGGACCACGACGACGTCGGTCGCCGGGTCGACGTAGACGTACTGGCCCTTGTTGCCGCGGGCGTAGGAGCGCCCCTCACGCTCGGTGTCGACCCACCACCAGTACTGGTAGTGCTCGGCCGGGTCGCCGGAGGTGTCCCGCGCGGTGGCCTCGGCGACCCAGCCGGCGGGCACGACCTGCCGGTCGCCGGCGCGGCCCTCCCGGGCGAACAGCAGCCCGAATCGGGCGTAGTCGCGCGCCCGGGCGTTGAACCCGCTCTCCATCTTGGGGAACCCGCTGGCCGCGCTGTCGGCGCTCCAGCTCGCGTCCGCCTCGGCGCCCATCGGGCCCCACAGCGCCTCGGCGGCGAAGTCCTCGACCGGCTCGCCGACGGCGCGCTCCAGCACCAGGCCCATCAGCAGCGGGTTGTAGTTGCAGTACAGCCACTCCCGCCCCGGCTCCCGCGCGACCTCGGCCGACAGGGCCAGCCGCCGCAGGTCGACGTCGTAGTAGGTGAGCGCGTCGTCGCTCCAGGGCAGGCCCTCCTCCTCGTAGGACAGGCCCGACGACATGGTCACCAGGTGCCGCAGCGTGATCTCGCCGAAGCGCGAGTCGCGGTCGAGCAGCTCGGGCACGTACTCGGTGACCGGGTCGTCCAGGCCGCCGATCGCGCCGCGGTCGATCGCCAGGCCGACCAGCGTGGACAGCACCGACTTGGCCACCGAGAACGACGTCATCGGCGTCTCGCGGGAGCCGCCGGCGCCGTAGCGCTCGAGCAGCACCTCGTCGCCGCGCAGCACGACGAAGGCCGTCGTCTGCGTGCGGTCGAGCAGCGTCGCGAGGTCCTCGGTGCCGCCGCCGGGGACGGTCACCTCGTCGAGGACGCCGCCGGGCAGCGAGCCGGCGGTCAGCGCCAGCGGGGTGTCGCCGGCCGGGACCGGCAGCTCGGGGAACCGGAGCCGGTCGTCGACGTCGGCGTCCATCCACACGATCGCGCGGGCGATGCCGGAGGAGTCCAGCGACGCCCGCGCCCAGACCTGCAGCCCGCCCGCGGCGACGGCGACCCAGGCGAGGACGGCGACCAGGACGGCGGCGACCCGGCCGGCGCGGCGGCCCCGGGCGCGCCGCCGGACCAGCCGCGCCGCGACCCAGGCGAGGACGGTCGCGAGCACGGCGGGGAGCAGGAGCCAGGTGAGCACCCGCCGGACCCTAGGTGCTCGGCGGCCAAGAACGGCGACGGCCGGCGCCCCGGGGGAGGGGACGCCGGCCGCTGCCGGTGAGGTGCGGGAACGGCCCCGTCCCGGGTCCCGCCCCGAGCGTGCGGAGGGTGGGGAGGACGGGGTCCTTCGTCAGCCGGTGTAGGGCGCGCCCAGCGGGTCGACCGTCGGGTAGGAGTCCACGGTCGACGCCAGCCGGTCGGCGGCCCAGTCACCGTCGCCGAGCAGGTGGTCGATCGCGGTCAGGCGGCTGGTGTAGTGGCCGACCGAGTACTCCGCGGTGACGCCGATGCCACCGTGCAGCTGGATGGCCTCCTTGCCGACGTGCCGGCCGGCGCGGCTGGTCTGCAGCCGGGCGCGGTCGGCGGCGGTGACGACGTCCCCGCCGGTGTCGGCCACCATGCTCGCCCACAGCGCGGTGCTGCGGGCCAGCTCCAGGGACACGTACATGTCCGCCGCGCGGAAGGTCAGCGCCTGGAACCGGTTGAGCGTGACGCCGAACTGCTTGCGGGTCTTCAGGTACTCCGCGGTGGTCTTCAGCGCGGTGTCCATCGCCCCGACGGCCTCGGCGCTGTAGGCGATCCGGGCCAGGGCCTGCGCCCGCTCGACGTCGGCGGTGCGGTCCGCGCTGCCCTCGCCGAGCAGCTCGGCGGGGGTGCCGTCGAGGGTGACGTTGGCCGCGCGGGTGCCGTCGTGGGTGCGGTAGCCGGTGCGGGTCAGGCCCTCGGCGTCGCCCCGGACGAGGAACAGGGCGGTGCCGCCCCCGGTCACCGCGCTGACGACGAGGACGTCGGCGCGGGCGCCGTTCGGCACCGGCTCCTTGACGCCGGTCAGCCGCCAGGTGCCGCCGTCCTGCGTGGCGGTCACGGCCGACGCCGCGGGGCTCCACCGGGTGCCGGGCTCGGCGAGTGCCGCGGCGAGCACGCTGGCGCCCTCGGACAGCGGCCCGAGGACCGCCGCCCGCTGCTCGGCGGTGCCCACGGCGGCGACGAGGCCGCCGGCCAGGACCACGGCCTCGACGAACGGCTCGGGCGCGAGCACGCGGCCGATCTCCTCGGCGACCAGGGCCACCTCGATCGGGCCGGCGCCCATGCCGCCGTCCTCCTCGGCGAAGGGCAGCCCGAGCACGCCCATCTCGGCCAGCTGCGCCCAGGTCTTCTCGTCGAAGCCGGGGTCGGTGGCGACCACCTGGCGGCGCCGCTCGCTGTCGCCGTAGGCGCGGCCCAGCAGGCCCGCGACGGCCTCGCGGAGGTCGTTCTGCTCGCTGTCGTACTGGAAGTCCACTGCTAGCTCACAGCCCCAGGATCGTGCCGGCGATGATGGTCCGCTGGACCTCGTTGGAGCCCCCGTAGATGGAGACCTTGCGGTAGTTCAGGTACTCCGGCGTGGCCACCCGGGCCCACTGGGGCACCTGCGAGCCGCCGTCGGCGAAGGACGCGACCGACAGCGGGCCGGCGATGTCGACGAGCAGCTCGGTGGCGGCCTGCTGCAGCTCCGAGCCGCGCAGCTTGAGCACCGAGGACGCCGGGTGCGGCTTGCCGTCGGCGGAGTTGGCGACCACGCGCAGGGCGGTCAGCTCCAGGGCCAGCAGCTCGTTCTCCAGCTCGGCGATGCGCGCGGTCAGGCGCGGGTCCTGCGACAGCGGCCGGCCGCCGACGACGACCTCGCGGGCGTGCTGCTTGGCCTGGGCGATCAGCTTCTTGGTGGCGCCGACGCGGGCGATGCCCACGCGCTCGTTGCCGAGCAGGAACTTGGCGTAGTCCCAGCCGCGGTTCTCCTCGCCGATCAGGTTCTCGGCGGGCACGCGGACGTCCTCGAAGAAGACCTCGTTGACCTCGTGGCCGCCGTCGATCAGCTGGATCGGCCGCAGGGTCACGCCGGGGGTGTCCATCGGGAAGACCAGCATCGAGATGCCGCGCTGCTTCTTCTCGGCGGACGGGTCGGTGCGGACCAGGCAGAAGATCCAGTCGGCGTACTGGCCGAGGGTGGTCCAGGTCTTCTGGCCGTTGACCACCCAGTCGTCGCCGTCGCGGACGGCGGTGGTGCGCAGCGAGGCGAGGTCGGAGCCGGCGTCGGGCTCCGAGAAGCCCTGGCACCACCAGATGTCGAGGTTCGCGGTCTTGGCCAGGAAGCGCTCCTTCTGCTCCTGGTTGCCGAAGCTCGCGATGACCGGGCCGATCATGCTGGCGTTGAACGCGAGCGGCTCGGGGACGTTGGCCAGCTGCATCTCCTCGCGCCAGATGTGGCGCTGCAGCGGCGTCCAGTCCCGGCCGCCATGCTCGACCGGCCAGTGCGGCACCGCCAGGCCGGCGGCGTTGAGGACGCGCTGGGCCTCGACGTACTGGTCGCGGGTCAGGTGGCGGTGGGCCGCGACGGTGTCGCGGATCTCCTGCGGCACCTGGGTGGTGAAGAAGGTGCGCATCTCATCCCGGAAGGCCTCCATCTCCGGGGAAAGCTGCAACCGCATGGGACCTCTCTCCTGACGGCGGTGTGACGCCGTCTCGACGTGTTCCCCGACGATCCCACATCTGTTACCGATCAGTAGATCCGGCTCTCGGGGCGTGGGGCGGGCGGGGCGGGACGAGCCCCGGGCCCCGGGTGGCGGTCACCGGACGTGCCGCTCCCGGGGCCCGGGGTGGTGTTCGGGCGCGTGCTGTTCAGGTACTCAGGTGCTCAGCGGCCCGCCCAGAACGCGCAGTCCGCGTCCGCGGCGACGTCGACCGGGCCGACGCCGCCCTGCGAGGCGACGTCCAGGCCCTGGACGTCGGACGGGCCGGAGTACCGGTGCCAGGCCGGCACGCCGCTGCCGTTGGGGTTGCCGGTGGCGGCGAAGTTGGTCCAGTAGCGCACCATCGTCGTCGCCAGCTGCTGCTGCTCGGCGGTCAGCCCGTCCCCGAACAGGCCGGGGAAGAGGTAGGGCAGCTCGCCGGCGTGCTGCGCGCCCTCGTCGTACAGCCCCGCGGGGAAGGAGAACGGCGCCCGCGAGAAGTCCAGCAGCGGGTCGGCGCCCTGGTCGCGGAACTGGTAGGCGTACACCCGGTCGTTGCGCGGCCGCTGGTCGAGTGCCTCGTAGGCGTCGACGTGCTGGCAGGTCGACAGCGCGCTGCCGGTGTCGCTCGCGACCGCGGCGAGCACCCGCAGCGGCGAGCCGTACTCCGCCAGCGGGTACCGCGCCGCCACCTCGCCGGCCCGGGGACCGAACCGCTCGGCCAGGATCGCGTCGTGCGCCGCCGGGTCCAGGTACCGCGGCAGCTGCGCCGTCGGGATGCCCAGCGGGGTGAACAGCGTGTTCTCGTCCTGCAGGTTGCCGTGGACGACCGGCACCCGGTTCCAGTTCCCCGAGGCGATGGCGTCGGCCGGCTGGACCGGCAGCGACGACCCGCCGACGACGAACGAACCGCCGCTCGCCGGCCACCGGGACAGCAGCGTGGACACGGGAGCGGCCTGGAGGCAGGCGACGACGGCCGGCCCGCTGCCCGTGCACCCGACGGCGGCCGCCACGCCCGCGCCGACGGTCTCGGCCTCGTCGAGCGTCGCGTACCGGGTCGCGCAGCTGTAGCTCTGCGCGATGGCCTTGTCGAACAGGCCGGCGGCCGTGGGGGAGGCCAGCTGCGCGCACACCGAGGACGCGCCGGCCGACTCGCCGAAGATCGTCACGTTGTCCGGGTCGCCGCCGAAGGCCGCGACGTTGCGCTGCACCCACCGCAGGGCGGCCTGCTGGTCGAGCAGCCCGGCGCTGCCGGAGCCCGCGCCGCCGATGGCCGCGGACAGGTCGTCCTGGGCCAGGAAGCCGAACGGGCCGAGCCGGTAGTTGACCGTCACGACGACGACGTCGCCCTCGAGCGCCAGCGCACCGGCGTCGTAGCGGTCGCCGCTGCCGGTGCGCCAGGAGCCGCCGTGGATCCACACCATCACCGGCAGGTCGCGCCGGTCGGTGGCCAGCCCCGACGGGGTCGTGACGTTGAGGTACAGGCAGTCCTCGTCCGTCGAGGAGGTCGGGTTGGTCAGGCTCGACACCTGCGGGCAGGGGCTGCCCGGCTCGGTCGCGTCGAGGGTGCCGGACCAGCCGGCGGCCGGCTGTGGCGGGCGGAAGCGCAGCTCGCCGACCGGCGGGGCGGCGTAGGGGATGCCCTCGAAGAGGCGGTGGTCGCCGGGCCGGCTGCCCTGGACGGCGCCGCCGTCGGTCTGGACGACCAGCGGCGCGCGGTCACGCGGGCCGCCAGGGGCGGCGCCGGCCGGAGCGGCGGCGGCGACGGCGCCCGCGGTGAGCGCGGTGCCGGCGAGGAGGGCGAGCAGCGACCTGCGCAGCCGCCGGGGGACGGAGAGGGGCAAGGAGACCTCCAGCGTTCCGGCCCGGTACGACGGTGTGACCCGGGCCACCGACGGCTGGGACACTAGCGGCTCGTGTTTCACGATCCGCACCGGGTCCGGAACCGGCGGGTCCGCGGGCGGCGGCGCAGGATGGGGCCGTGCCGGCCGCGTCCCCCGGCGGCCGGCTGCTGCTGGCCGCCGTCCTGCTGACGGCGCTCAACCTGCGGGGCGCGATCGCCGCCGTCGGCCCCGTCCTCGACGACGTCCGCGGCGACCTCGGCCTGTCCGCGGCCGCCGCCGGCCTGCTGACCACGCTGCCGGTGCTGTGCTTCGCGCTGCTGGCGCCGGCCGCGGCCGCCGTCGGGCGCCGGGCCGGCGCGGGCGCGGCCGTCCTCGGCTCGCTGGTGCTGCTCGCGGTCGCGCAGGGGCTGCGGGTCCTCGACGGCGCCCCGGTGCTGCTGGCCGGCACCTTCCTCGCCGGCGCGGCCATGACGGTGGGCAACGTGCTGCTCCCCGCCGTGGTCAAGGCCGGGTTCGGCCGGCGCGCGGGCACGGTGACCGGCCTGTACACCGCGGCCCTGGTAGCCGGCGCCGCCGCGGGCGCGGCGTTCACCGCACCGCTGGCGGCGGTGCTCGGCTGGCGGGGCGCGCTCGCCGCGGAGGGGGTGCTCGCCGTCGCCGCGGCGGTCGTCTGGGCGGCGGCCGCGCGCGACGCCGACGCCGCCGGCCCCGCCCCGTCCGTACGGTCCGGCGGCGCGCGGCCGCTGTGGCGGTCGCCGACCGCGTGGGCGGTGACCGCGGTGCAGGCGCTGCACTCCACGCTGTACTTCTCGCTCACCGCGTGGCTGCCGACGCTGCTGGCCGACCGCGCCGGCACCGACGCCGCCACCGGCTCGGTGGCCGCCTCGGTCTACCAGGCGCTCGGCATCGCGGGCAGCCTGCTGGTGCCGGCCGTCCTCGCCCGCACGTCCGGGCAGGCCGGGCTCGCGCTCGGGGTCGCCGCGCTGTGGGTGGTGCCCGTCGCCGGGCTGCTCGTGGCGCCGGGGGCGTGGCCCGCGTGGGCGGTCGTCGGCGGGCTGGCGCAGGGCGCGGGCATCGCGCTGGCGGTCACCCTCGTGGTGCTGCGCGCCGCCGACGCCGACGCCGCGGCCCGGCTGTCGGGCATGAGCCAGCTGGTCGGTTACGGCCTCGGCGCACTCGGCCCGGTCGTCGTCGGCGCGCTGTCGGAGGCCACCGGCGGGTGGACCGCGCCGCTGCTGCTCCTGCTCGCCGTCGGCCTCGGCCTGGCGGCGGCCGGGGTGGTCGCCGCCAGGCCGGTGCGGGTGGGGTAGCGGCTCAGGGCAGCCGGACGACGTCGGCGAGCACGCCGCCGTCGTCGGTGAGCCGCGCCGGCGCCGGGCTGTCGTGGACGACCAGCAGTCGGCCGTCGGCGGGGTCGCCGAGCAGGCCGATGCCCTCGGCGTGGTCGTCGCCGTCCCCGAAGGGCAGCGCCAGTTCGCGGGTGAGCAGGTCGCCGCGGACGACGGTCGGCTCCTCAGCCGTGAGGGCGCCGTGCCAGCGGTAGACGTACACCGGCCCGTCGAGGTCCATGGTCGGGCCGGCGAGCACCAGCAGGTCCTCGCCCTGCGGGCACAGGTCGCGCACCCCCAGGCCCGCCAGCCGCAGCACGTGCTTGCGGTAGCGGCGGCCGCCGGGGAACCGCCGCAGCCGCAGCCGGGTGGGGTCGCGCTCGTCGACCTCCGGCCGCAGCTCGAGCACCACCGCCCAGCCGCGCAGCACCGGGCCGCGCAGGCCGAGGAAGACCCGCTCGCCGGAGACCGCGATGCCCTCCACGTCGAGGCCGTTGTCCTTGCCCGGGATGGGGAGGAACGGGGCGAGGTGCTCGTCGTCGGCGAGCAGGTCGCGCAGGTCCCTGCCCCGGGTGCCGAAGACGGCGGCGCCGTGGGTGCCGTCGTCCTTGACCAGGGTGGGCAGCCCGTCGACGTCGACCACGGGGATGCGCACCAGCACCTGCCGGCGCGGCTGGCCGGTGACCCGCGCCAGGCGGCGCAGCGCCTGCTCGCCGTCGTGCTCGTCGCGGATGCGGCGGCGGCGCAGGCTGTGCGAGCCGACCGCCCACAGCGCGTCGCCGGTGCGGGCCAGGCCCTCGATGTCGGCCTCCTCCTCGACCCCGGGGCCGGTGCCGCCGGGCAGCGGCACCAGGTCGGCGAGGGAGAAGGTGGTCTGCCCGTCGTAGCGGGTGGGGGAGGCGGGGTCGTCGGCCACCAGCCGCTCGATCGTGGCGGTCTCGTCGCCGGCCACCCACAGGACCGGCCCGTCGCTGCGGACGGCGGAGAGGTTGGTGTGGGTGGTGCTCCGCCGGGAGGCCGTGCCGAAGCGGAGGGTCACCGTGCGCTCTGTGCTCACGGGCGCGCACCCTGGCACGCGGTCCCGGTCTCCGGGGGTCCCGCGTGCGTCGTACCGTGCGGCATGGAACTCGTCTGTCCCAAGTGCCACGGCACGATGCGCACCTACGAGCGCAACGGCGTCCACGTCGACCAGTGCACCGAGTGCCGGGGCATCTTCCTCGACCGCGGGGAGCTCGAGCGGCTCATCGACGCCGAGAACTCCTGGCACGCCGCACCGTCCGGCGGCCACGGTGCCCAGCAGCCGCCCCAGCAGCACGGCGCACCGCAGCAGCACGGCGGCCAGTACCCGGCCGCCGGTGGCGCGGGGCTCGGTGCCGTGGTGAACGAGGTGCTCGGCGCGGTGCGCGGGTCCTCGCACTCGTCGTCGCACGGCTCCTACGGCTCGCACGGCAAGAAGCGCAAGGAGTCCTTCCTGTCCGACCTGTTCGGCTGATGGAGGACCTCCCTTCCCCCCACGCCTCGCAGGCTCGGCGCGGGACCCTGGAGGGAGGCCGTTCCAGCACCTCACCTGCGGCGCGGGAGCTGGTCGTGCTCGGCACCGCGAGCCAGGCGCCCACCCGCACCCGCAACCACAACGGGTACCTGCTGCGCTGGGACGGCCGCGGCTTCCTGTTCGACCCCGGCGAGGGCACCCAGCGGCAGATGCTGCTGGCCGGGGTGCCCAGCAGCGCCGTCCACCGGATCCTGCTCAGCCACTTCCACGGCGACCACTGCCTGGGCCTGCCCGGCGTCGTGCAGCGGATGTCGCTGGACGGCGTCGCGCACCCGGTGGTCGCGCACTACCCGGCGTCGGGGCAGGCCTTCTTCGACCGGCTGCGGCACGCCACCCCGTTCGCCGACCTCGCCGAGATCCGCGAGGAGCCGGTGTCCGGGGACGGCCGGCTGGCCGACGACCCCGCCGGCGTCCTCGAGGCGTGCCGGCTCAGCCACCCGGTCGAGTCCTTCGGCTACCGGCTGACCGAGCCCGACGGCGTCCGGATGCTCCCGGACCGGCTGGCCGGGGCGGGCGTCGCCGGTCCCGACGTCGGCCGGCTGCAGCGCGAGGGGGTGCTGCGGGTGGGGGAGCGGACGGTGCGGCTGGCCGAGGTCAGCGCGCCCCGGCCCGGGCAGCGGTTCGCCTTCGTCATGGACACCCGCATGTGCGACGCCGTCCCCGCCCTCGCCGACCGCGCGGACCTGCTGCTGGTCGAGGCGACGTTCCTCGCCGCCGACGCGGCGCTGGCCCAGCGGTACGGGCACCTCACCGCCCGCGAGGCCGCCCGGGTCGCCGCGCAGGCAGGGGTGCGCACGCTGGTGCTCACCCACTTCTCCCAGCGCTACGCCGACCCGCGCGCCTTCGCGGACGAGGCGCGGGAGGAGTTCGACGGCGACCTCGTCGTGGCCGCCGACCTGCAGCGGGTGCCGGTGCCCGCCCGGGCGGGGTAGGGGCAGGTCCCGACCCGGAGCCCGAGGAGCGCCGATGACCCGGCTGAGCGCCGCGACGCTGGGCGAGCTGCCCGCGTCGGTGTGGACGCCGCGCTACGACCGCGCCGCGGTGCGGGCGGGGGTGGTCCACCTCGGCGTCGGCGGCTTCCACCGGGCGCACCAGGCGCTGTACCTGGACCGGCTGCTCGAGGCCGGCGCGGCGCAGGACTGGGGGGTCTGCGGGGTCGGCGTGCTGCCCGCGGACCGCCGGATGGCCGAGGTCATGGCCGCGCAGGACCGCCTGTACACGCTGGTCGAGAAGCACCCCGACGGTCACCTCACCGCCCGGGTGGTCGGCTCGCTGGTGGGCTACCGGCTCGCGCCGGACGACCCCGGGGCGGTGGTCGAGGCGATGGCGGCGCCGGGCACCCGGATCGTCACGCTGACCGTGACCGAGGGCGGCTACAACGCGTCCGCGGCCACCGGCGAGTTCGACGCGACGGCGCCCGCCGTGCTCGCCGACCTGCGGCCGGACGCCGCGCCGGCGACGGTGTTCGGCCTGGTCACCGAGGCGCTGGTGCGCCGCCGCGCCCGCGGGCTCCCGCCGTTCGCCGTCGCCTCCTGCGACAACGTCCCCGGCAACGGCGACCTGGCCCGGCGCAGCTTCGCCGCCTTCGCCGGGCTGCGCGACGACGCCCTCGGCGAGTGGGTGGCCCGGGAGGTGCCGTTCCCGTCGTCGATGGTCGACCGGATCACCCCGCTCACCACCGACGACGACCGCGCCCGGCTCGCCGCGACCTTCGGCGTCGAGGACCTCTGGCCGGTGGTGTGCGAGCCGTGGACGCAGTGGGTGCTGGAGGACGCGTTCCCGGCCGGGCGGCCGCCGCTGGAGGACGTCGGCGTGCAGGTGGTCGGCGACGTCGCGCCGTACGAGCTGATGAAACTGCGGCTGCTCAACGCCGGTCACCAGGTGCTCGGCCACCTCGGCCCGCTGCTCGGCCACGAGCACGTGCACGAGGCGATCCGCGACCCGCTGCTGCGCGAGCTGCTGGTCGGCTACCTGGAGGAGGAAGGGACGCCGACGCTGCCGCCGGTCCCGGGCACCGACCTGCGCCGCTACCGCGCCGAGCTGGTCACCCGCTTCGGCAACCCGCACGTGCGCGACACCCTCGCCCGGCTCGTCGAGCACGCCTCCGACCGGCTGCCGCAGTTCCTGTTCCCGGTGCTGCGCGCGAACCTCGACCGGGGCGGCGAGGTGCGGCGCTCGGCGGCGGTGGTCGCGGCGTGGGTGCACGCGCTCGAGCGGCGCGGGGACGCGGCCGGGCTGGTCGACGCCCGCCGCGACCGCCTGGTCGCCGCGGCGCGCCGGTCCCGGGAGGACCCGCTCGCCCCGCTGACCGACCGCGAGCTGTTCGGTGACCTCGGCGACCGGCCCCGCTTCACGGCCGCCTACGCGGCGGCGCTGGACTCGCTGCGCACCCGCGGGGCGGCGGCCACCGTGGCGGAACTCCTCCGCGGACCGCTGGGAGAGGGGTAGCAAGGAGGGGTGTTCGACAGCTCCTTCGACAGCATCGCCTCCTTCGACGGCTCCACCTTCGACGTCGACTGGTTCGGCCTGCTCGGCCGCGAGGTGCTCCGGGAGCGCCGCGCGGTGCTGATCGCCGAGGCGTGCGCCTGGGCGGTGGGGCTGTCCGACCGGCCGCACCACCTGCGGCTGCGCGGCCGGCTGGTGGCCACCGGCTCGACGATCGGCGACCGGGCCGCGACCGGGCAGCCGCTGTCGGGCGAGGAGGACGGCCGGCTCGAGCTGGGCGACGCCCGCCCGGGCAGCTTCCAGGACGCGCTCAACGCCGTCGACGCCGACGGCACCGTGTTCGCCGACCGGTTCGACCGCGAGGTGCTCGAGCCGTTCGTGCGCGAGACCTGCGTGCTCGCCGCCGACCGCGCCCGCCGCACCCGGCCGGCGCAGTGGGCCGAGCTGCTCGACGAGCTCGGCGAGGACGGCGCCGACCTGGGCGAGGTCGTGCACGCGATGGAGTGGGAGGAGCCGCTGCGCACCGAGGCCGAGCACCTCGTGCTCGCCGCGCTGGGCCGCACGCCGCTGCTGGAGGTGGAGTCGGAGGGGCTGCCGCTGTCGCTGGTCCGCGCCGCCGAGGCCGCCACCCGCGCCGCGGCCGCGCCGGGCGGGGCGGGCGGCGGTCGAGAGCCCGAGCCGGACGAGGGCCTGTCGGGTGCGCTGTTCCTCGCGCTGGCCGCCGTCCGGGAGGCCGGCCTGCCCTCCCCGGTTCCTCCGGACGCCGCCGCCCGGCTGGTGGCCGTCCTGGCCGAGCAGGGGCTGGAGCCCGGCGAGGTGACCGGCGTGCTGCCGCACCTGCCGCTGGCGGACGGCACCGCCGGGCGGGTGCGGCAGCTGCTCGGCTAGAGCGGCAGGCCGGTGTAGTTCTCGGCGAGCTCGCGGGCGGCGGCCTCCGACGTGCACACCCGGCGCAGCTGCGACAGCTGCAGCTCGGCGTCGAAGGGGTCGCCGGTGGTGTGCAGCATCGAGGTCATCCACCAGGAGAAGTGGGTGGCCCGCCAGACCCGCCGCAGCGCGGTGTCGGAGTAGGCGTCGGCGAGGTCGGTCTCCTTCTCCTGCAGCAGCCGCACCAGCGCGCGGGAGAGCAGGACGACGTCGGCGACGGCGAGGTTGAGGCCCTTGGCGCCGGTGGGCGGCACGATGTGCGCGGCGTCGCCGGCGAGGAACAGCCGGCCGCGGCGCATCGGCGCGCTGACGAAGCTGCGCATCGGCAGGATCGACTTCTCCAGCACCGGGCCGGTGTTGATCTCCCAGCCCTCGAGCGCGAACCGGGTGGCCAGCCCCTCCCAGATCCGGTCGTCGGACCAGTCCTCGATCTCCTCCGACGGGTCGACCTGCAGGTACAGCCGCGACACCTTCGGCGAGCGCATGGAGTACAGCGCGAACCCGTCGGGGTGCCAGGCGTAGATCAGCTCGTCGGTGGCCGGGGCGGCGTCGGCCAGGATGCCCAGCCACGCGTAGGGGTAGGTGCGCTCCCACAGCCGCTGCTGCGTGCCCTCGGCGACGACGGCGCGCGACGGGCCGTGGAAGCCGTCGGTGCCGGCGACGACGTCGCACTCGAGCACCTGCGCGACCCCGTCGGCGTCGGTGAACCGGATGCGCGGGGCGTCGGTGTCGACGTCCTCGATCGCGACGTCGGAGACCTCGAAGTGCAGCGGCGGGCCGCCGGCGAGCTGGGCGGCGACGAGGTCCTTGACCACCTCGGTCTGCCCGTAGACCCACACCCGCCGGCCGCACAGCTCGGGGAAGTCCAGCGTGTGCCGCGTGCCCGGGTGCTGCAGGTGGATGCCGCGGTGCTCGAGCCCCTCGCGGTGCAGCCGGTCGCCCATGCCGGCCTCGGTGAGGACGTCGACGGTGTTCTGCTCGAGGATGCCGGCGCGGATGCGGGCCTCGACGTAGTCCCGCGAGCGGTTCTCCAGCACCACCGAGTCGATGCCCTGCAGCGCGAGCAGCCGCGACAGCAGCAGGCCGGCCGGGCCGGCGCCGATGATCCCCACCTGGGTGCGCATGCCGGCGAGTGTGACCCGGGCTACCCGCGGGTGGACACCTCGGCCTGCCGCTCAGCGGAAGTGCCGATCACCCCAGGTGCGCCGCCCGGGCCAGCGCCCGGCCGATGCCCCGGGCGGCCACCTCGAGCACCGGCACCAGCCGGGGGAGGTCGCGCCGGTGGCTGGGGACGACGATGCCCAGCGCCGCGGCCACGGCGGTGCTGCCGCGCTCCACCCGCACCGGCACGGCCACCGACAGCGTGCCCAGCGACATCTCCTCGGCGGTGCGCGCCCAGCCGCGGCGGCGCACCTCGGCGAGCTCCCGGCGCAGCCGGGCCGGCTCGACGACGGTGTGCCGGGTGGCGCGGGCCGGCGCGGCCAGGGCCTCGGCGACGACGTCGTCGGGGGCGGCGGCCAGCAGCACCTTGCCCACGCCGGTGGCGTGCAGCGGCAGCCGGCTGCCCACCTGGCTGACCACCGGCACCGACTCGCGGCCGGAGATGCGCTCGACGTAGAGCGCCGAGAGCCCGTCGCGGACGGCGAGGTGGACGGTGTCCCGCGTGGCCGTGTGCACGTCGAGCAGGTAGGGCGCCGCCACCTGCCGCAACTCGAGGGAGACGGGGGCGAGCAGGCCGAGGTCCCAGAGCTTGCGGCCGATCTCGTAGCGGCCGTCGGCGCGGCGGGACAGCGCGCCCCAGCCGGTGAGCTCGGCGAGCAGCCGGTGGGCGGTGGTCAGCGGCGTGCCCGACCGCTCGGCGATCTCGGTGAGGGTCAGCCGGGGGGTGCTCGCGTCGAAGGCGTCGAGGACGGCCAGTGCGCGCGAGGTCACCGACCGTCCCCGCTCTCCCGCGCCGCCCGCCACCGCGCCAGTCTCCCACCCAGCGGAAGCCGCGGGACCTCCGGCCCTGCCGGTCCGGGCCGCGCCCCGGTGTGCTGGGCGCCGTGACCGGTCCCGTGCGGCTGCCGCTGGCCTACTACGACGCGGCGGTGGCCAGCACCTACCACCTGGCCTCGGCCGCCGCGGTCGCCGCGCTGCTGCCCCGCGACGGCGGCCGGCCGCTGCTCCGGCCACTCGCCCTGCCCGGCGGCCGCACGCCGGTCGCGGTGCACGCCTTCCGCTACCGCACCGTCACCTGGACCGACCCCGACGGCGGCACGCACGCGCTGGCGCCCTACGGCGAGGTGGGCGTGACCGCCGCGGTCGTCGCGGGCCGGGCGGTGCGCGGAGGGCGCCCGGCGGTCGGCGGCTTCGTGCTGCAGCTGCCGGTGACCTCCCGCGAGGCCCGGGACCTCGGCCGCGCCGAGTGGGGGCTGCCGAAGTGGCTCGGCGACATGGACTTCCTCGACGAGCCCGGGCGGCAGCGGGTCCGGCTGTCCGAGGCCGGCGCCGGCGTGCTGGTGCACACCGTGCGCGCCCGCGGTCCGGCGCTGCGCGGCAGCCGGGCGCGGACGCTGTGGTCGGTGCGCGGCGGGCGGCTGCTGGAGACCCGGATCCCGGTGCTCGCCCGGTGGCAGGCCCGGCCCGGGCCCGGCGGCGCCGACCTCGTGCTGGGGGAGCACCCGGTCGCCGACGCGCTGCGCGCCCTCGGCCTGGTCCTCGCGCCGCTGGCCGCCTTCCACGCCGTCGAGTACCGCAGCACGCTGCCGGCGGGCCGGCCGCTCGGGACCGCGGACGCCGCCCCCGCGCCGGTGCACCCCGGCCGGGACGACGAGTTCGGCCGGTTCACCGTGGCCCACCCGGGGACCGCGCCGCTGCTGCAGTACCCGCCGGTACCGGTCGGCTGACCGGGGTCGGCCGGCCGTCAGCCGGGCCGGGCGAGCTCCTCGTCCAGCGCGGCCCAGGGGCCCAGCGCCGCGCCGGCGGCCCGCCCGCGCGCCTCCTCGTCGTCCCCGAGCGCGGCGCGCAGCGCCTCCCGCAGCCGGTCGGCCAGCGCCTGGTGCGGGGACCAGCGGGCCACCCCGAGTCCGGCGCGGGCGGTGTCGGCCGCGCCCACGAGCCGGGCCGCCGCCGCGTGCCGGCCCTCGGCGAGGGCGAGCGCGGCGAGCACCTCCAGGCAGGTCGCGGCGCCCTCCAGGTCACGGGTCCGCCGGTGCAGGGCCACCGCCTCGTCCAGCCGCGCCCGCGCGCGGGGCAGGTCGCCGGCCAGCAGCGCGGCCAGGGCCAGGGCGTCACCGAGCAGCGCGGCGAGCTGGTCGTCGGCGGCCGCGGCGGCGAGGTCCCGCGCCTCGCCCGCGACCCGCTCGGCGCCGGCGGCGTCCCCGCCGGCGAGCGCGACGGCCACGCGGAGCATCCCGCTGAACGCGACCGACCATCCGTCCCCGCTGCGGCGCAGCTGGGCGAGCGCCTCGTCGAGCAGCGGGACGACGCGGGGGTCGGCGGGGGACAGCGTCATCGCCCGCGCGCCGAGGGAGTGGCCCAGCAGCCACGCGTCGTCGCGGCGGCGGGCGTCGTCGACCACGCCCTCGAGCAGGCCGGCCGCACCGGTCCGCTCGCCGAGAGCGATCCGCAGCGACGCGCGGGCCCAGGTCAGCCGGCCGGCCAGGTCCGGCGGCAGCGCGGCCGCCGACGGCAGCGCCGCCGTCTGCTCGGCCAGCTCGGCCATGGCCGGCAGCAGGCCGCGCGCCCACCACCAGCGGACCAGCGGCGCGGTCAGCCGCACGGCCAGGTCCGCGCGGTCGGTGGCCACCGCCCAGCGCAGCGCGGCGCGCAGGTCGGCGGTCTCGGCGTCCAGCCGGTCCCGCCACAGCCGCGCGGCCGGGCCGGCCAGCCCGGCGCCGGCCTCGGCGCCCATCCGGGCCAGGTGCTGCGCCCAGCGGAGCCGGGTCGCCTCCTCCTCGCCCCGCTCGCGCAGCCGCTCCGCGGCGTAGGCGCGGACGAGCTCGAGCATGCGGAACCGCGGCTCGCCGTCGCCGGTGTCGGTGGGGGTGACCAGGCTGTGCCCGACCAGGTCCGACAGCGTCTCCAGGACGTCGAGGTCGCCGGCTCCGTCCTCGTCCCGGCCGGCGCCCACCACCTCGGCGGTGTCGAGGGTGCAGCCGTCGGCGCACACCGACAGCCGCGCCAGCAGCGCCCGGCCGCGCTCGTCGAGCAGGTCGTGGCTCCAGGCGATGGTGGACCGCAGGGTGCGCTGGCGGTCGGGGGCGTCGACGTCGGGGTCGCCGAGGTCGAGCGCCCGGTCCAGGCGGGCCAGCAGCAGCCGCGGGGGCAGCGTGCGCACCCGGGCCGCGGCCAGCTCGACCGCCAGCGGCAGCCCGTCGAGCCGGCGCACCAGCTCGGCGACCGGGCCCGCGGTGGCGCCGGTGAGCGCGAAGGAGGGGTCGGCCTGGCGGGCGCGGGCCACGAACAGCTGCACCGCGGGAGCCGTGCCGTCGTCGTCGCCGGCGGCCGGCGTCCCCAGCGGCTCGATCGGGACGTCGTGCTCGCCGCGCAGCCGCAGCACGGTGCGGCTGGTGACCAGCAGCTGGGTGAGCGGGCAGCGGGCCAGCAGCGTCGCGAGGTCCGGGGCGGCGGAGGTGACCTGCTCGAGGTTGTCGACGACCAGCAGCGCCCGGCGGCCGGCCAGCCGGTCGGCCACCTGGTCGAGGAGGGGGCGGCTGCCCTCGGCGGACACCCCGACCGCCGCGGCCACGGCCGTGGGCACGTCGGCGGGGTCGCGGACGCCGGAGAGGTCGACGAACCACACGCCGTCCCGGTCGGGCTCCACCGCCGCGGCCGCGGCCAGCGCCAGCCGCGTCTTGCCGATGCCGCCGGGCCCGGTGAGCACCACCAGCCGCACCGCGGGGTCGCCCAGCAGCCCGGTGACGCCGGCCAGCTCGGCGGTGCGGTCGACCATCGGCGTGGGCGGCGTCGGCAGCCACCCGGCGGCCAGCCCGGGGGGCGCCGGGACCGGCCGGGTGAAGCGCTCGCTGAGCAGCACGGCGAGGTCGTCGGCGACCAGCTCGGCGAGCTCGGCCGGGTCGCGGTAGGGCGTGGTCGACACGCCGCCCTCGGCCTGCACCCGCTCCAGCAGCCGGGCCAGCCGGGGGTCGCGGCCGGGCGCCGGCGTCCGGACGTAGAGCAGCCGCGGCATGCCCTCGGAGAGGACGAGCTCGTCCTCCAGGCCGGACACCGCCATGTCCGGGCCCACCCAGCCGTAGCGGTCGCCGTAGACGCCGACGAAGACGTCGCTCTGCGCGAGGTAGGCGCGGTAGAGGTCGCGCGGCGGGTGCGGGCGCGCGCCCAGCTCGAACATCACCGGGGTCAGCCGCAGCCGGGCCACGGCGTCGCGGACCGCGCGCCGCTCGGCCGCCAGCTCCTCGAGCGTGGAGGAGACGAAGACGCGCAGCCGCTGGTCGGGCGTCGCGATGGTCCGCGGCATCCCGGGCGTCCCCGCCGGAGCGGCCACGTGCACCTCCCGCCGAGGTTCCCGTCGCCGCGGAGTCTAGGGACGGCCGAGGCGCCCCGGAACCCGGTGACAGCGGGCCCGGGGGAGTGGTTGCATGGCCGCGCCCACGGTCCGCACGGGGGATGCGCGCACCCGGAGAGCCCCGTGCACGGTGCCCTGAACCCGGTCCCCGCCCGCCCGTCCGGAGCGGCGTCGTGACCGCCACCGCGCTGGTCGTCGTCGCCCGGGACCCCGGTCTGCGGACCGCCACCACCCGGGAGCTCGAGCGCCGCTACGGCAGCGACTACCGCGTCGTCGCCGGCACCGGCCCCGGCGAGCTGGACGCCGCGCTGTCCGCCGCGGGGGACCCGGCGGTGGCCGTGCTCCTCGGCGGCCTCGGGGAGGACGACCCCGACGGGCTGGAGGTGCTGCGCACCTGCCACGCGCGGCACCCCGGTGCGATCGCGGTGGCGCTGGTCCGGTGGGGCGCCTTCGAGACCGCCCGGCCGATCTTCGAGGCGATCACCGTCGGCCAGCTCGACCGCTGGGTGTACGCCCCGCAGGGCCGCCCCGACGAGGAGTTCCACCGCTCGGTGACCGAGATCCTCGAGGAGTGGTCCTCGCGGCGGGGCGGCGGCTTCGAGGCGGTGCGGATCATCGGGGACCGGTGGGACCCGCACGCCCAGCACCTGCGCGACCAGATGACTCGCAACCGCATCCCGCTGGGCGTCTACGAGGCCGGCTCGCCCGAGGGCCGCGCGATGCTCGCCGACCTGGAGCTGGAGCGGCCGCGGCTGCCGGTGGTCGTCGTCCGGTTCCGGCCCGAGCAGACCGTGCTGGAGGCGCCCACCGACCTCGACGTGGCCGAGGCGTTCGGCCTGTTCGACCCGCTGGACCCCGACGCCGTCCACGACGTCGCGATCGTCGGGGCCGGCCCCGCCGGCCTGGGCGCGAGCGTGTACGCCGCCTCCGAGGGCCTGGACACGCTGCACCTGGAGTGCGAGGCGGTCGGCGGGCAGGCGGGCACGAGCTCGCTGATCCGCAACTACCTCGGGTTCCCCACCGGCGTGAGCGGCAGCCGGCTGGCGTTCTCCGCCTACCTGCAGGCCTGGGCTTTCGGCACGACGTTCTCCTTCATGCGCACCGCCGCGTCGCTGCGCACCGAGGACGGGCTGCACCGGATCACGCTCCACGACGGGACGGCGGTGCGGGCGCGGGCGGTGGTGATCGCCACCGGCGCGGCCTGGCGGCGGGTCGGCGTGCCGGAGCTCGAGGCCTTCACCGGCCGGGGCGTCTTCTACGGGGCGGCGGTCAGCGAGGCGCCGGCGATGGCCGGCCGGCACGTGTTCGTCGTCGGCGGCGGCAACTCGGCCGGGCAGGCGGCGGTGTACCTCTCGCGCTACGCCGAGCGCGTCACCGTGCTGGTCCGCCGGTCCTCGCTCGCCGAGACGATGTCGGACTACCTCATCCGCGAGCTCGAGGCGCTGCCCCGGGTCGAGGTCCGGTACCGCGTGCAGGTGGCCGGCGGCCGCGGCAGCGACGTCCTGGAGACCGTCGTCCTGCGCGACCTGGACACCGGGGCGGAGACCGAGGAGCCGGGGATGCTGTTCGTGATGATCGGCAGCGAGCCGCGCACCGACTGGCTGGCCGGGACGCTGGCCCGCGACCGCTGGGGCTTCCTGCTCACCGGCGCGGCGCTGCTGACCGGCGACGACGTCACGCCGGCCTGGCCGCTGGACCGGCCGCCCGCGCTGCTGGAGACCAGCACGCCGGGCGTCTTCGCCGCTGGCGACGTGCGCCAGGGCTCGGTCAAGCGGGTGGCCTCGGCGGTCGGTGAGGGCGCGCTCGCGGTGACGCTGGTGCACGCCCACCTGGCCTCGCTCGCGGCGTCGTCGGCGGCCCGCTGACGGACCGGCCGCCTTCCGCTGGGCGGGACCCGGCGCTCGCCCGGCGTCGCCGGCCGGACGTACGTTGCCGGTATGACCGGGACCACGTCGGAGGGCAGGCTCGTCCTGCCGCGGTACCTGCGCGAACCCGACGGGACCCGGACGCCCGTCGGCTTCCCGGACTACCGGAGCACCGCGCTGCGCGCGCCGCTGCGCACGCCCGTGGACCTGCCGCACCGGCTGACCGAGGTCACCGGCCCGGTGCTCGGCGAGGACCGGGTGCTCCCCACCGACGCGGACCTGACGCTGCGCCACGGCGGCGAGGCGATCGGCCAGCGGATCCTCGTGTACGGGCGGGTCCTGGACAGCGACGGCCGCCCGGTGCCCGACGCCCTGGTCGAGGTGTGGCAGGCCAACGCGGCCGGCCGCTACCGGCACGTCGTCGACAACTGGCCCGCGCCGCTGGACCCGCACTTCGACGGGCTGGGCCGGGTGGTCACCGACAGCCTGGGCCGGTACGAGTTCATGACGGTCAAGCCCGGCGCCTACCCGTGGGGCAACCACCACAACGCCTGGCGGCCGGCCCACATCCACTTCAGCCTGTTCGGCCGGGCGTTCACCCAGCGCCTGGTCACCCAGATGTACTTCCCGGACGACCCGCTGTTCGGCCAGGACCCGATCTTCAACTCGATCCCCCCGGCGGCCCGGCACCGGGCGGTCAGCCGGTACTCGCTGGAGCGCACCCAGGACAACTGGGCGCTGGCCTTCGAGTGGGACATCGTGCTGCGCGGCACCGAGCAGACCCCGTTCGAGACCGACGACGACGGAGACGTGGCGTGACCGCACACCCCGGGCACCCGGACCCCCTCGACGTCCCGCCGGACCCGGCCGTCCCCTTCCAGCCCCGCTCCGGGCAGCGCGGCACCGGCTTCCTCACCGAGCCGTTCCGGCTGGGCACCACTCCCAGCGCCACGGTGGGGCCCTACCTCGCGATCGGCCTGACCTGGCCGGACGGCGAGTGGGCCGCGGCCGAGGGCACGCCCGGCGGCTTCTGGATCCGCGGCCGGGTGGTCGACGGCGCGGGCGACGTCGTCCCCGACGCGATGGTCGAGACCTGGCAGGCCGACCCGGAGGGCCGCTTCCCCTCGCCGGAGGACCCGCGCGGCGCCTCGGTCCACCCCGGCTTCCGCGGCTACGCGCGCGCCTCCACGATCACCGGCGAGTTCGCGGTGTTCACCCTCAAGCCCGGCCGGGTGCCCGACGGCGAGGGCGGGCTGCAGGCGCCGCACGTCGACGTCTCGGTGTTCGCCCGCGGCCTGCTCGACCGCGTCGTCACCCGGATCTACTTCGCCGACGAGGCCGAGGCCAACGCGGCGGACCCGGTGCTGGCCGCGCTGCCGGAGGACCGCCGGGCCACGCTGCTCGCCGAGCCGAGCGGGGACGGCTACCGCTTCGACGTGCACCTGCAGGGGGACCGCGAGACGGTCTTCTTCGCAGTCTGAGGTGCGCCGCCGTCTGAGCGCGGCTCGCCGCCCACCGGTAGGAGAGGCAGTCGTGACAGGTCTGTTCGCCGGCACCTTCGCCCGCGGCGGTGCGGCGGCGGCCGTGTCCGACGACGCCTGGTTCCGCGCGCTGCTGGAGGTCGAGGCCGCCCTCGCCCGCGCCGCCGCCTCGGCGGGCCTGGTGCCGGCGACGGCGGCCGACGCGGTGACCGCCGCCTGCGCCGACCCCTCGCGACTGGACCTCGCGACCGTCGTCGCGCACGCCGCGGACGCCGGCAACCCGGTGCCGCCGCTGGTGCGGGCGCTGCAGGCCGCGGTGGGGGAGCGCGACGCCGTCGCCGTGCACGTGGGCGCCACCAGCCAGGACGTCCTGGACACCGCGCTGCTGCTGCTGGCCCGGCGGGCGGTGGCGGCGCTGGACGCCGACCTCGCGGCGGCGGCCGACCGGTGCGCGGCGCTGGCGCGGGAGCACCGCGACGACGTGGTCGTCGGCCGCACGCTGATGCAGCAGGCGCTGCCGACGACGTTCGGGCTCAAGGCCGCCGGATGGCTCGCCGGCCTCGACGGCGCGCGGCTGCGGCTGGCCGAGGTGGTCGCCTCGCTGCCGGTGCAGTACGGCGGCGCGGTCGGGACGCTGGCGGCGTCGCGGGGCGCCGGGGTCGCGGTGCGGGCGGCGCTGGCGGAGGAGCTGGGGCTGGTCGCGCCCGCCGTCCCCTGGTTCACCACGCGGCTGCCGGTGGCCGACCTGGCCGGCGCGCTGGGCGCGACCGCGGGTGTGGTGGCGACGGTCGCCGTCGACGTGGTGCTGCTGGCTCAGTCGGAGGTGGCCGAGGTCGCGGAGGGCGGCGAGGGCCGGGGCGGGTCGTCGGCGATGCCGCACAAGCGGAACCCGGTGGCGGCGATCTCGGCGCGGGCCTGCGCGCGGCGCGCGCCGGGGCTGGTGGCGACGCTGCTGGCGGCGATGGAGCAGGAGCACGAGCGGGCCGCCGGCGCGTGGCACAGCGAGTGGCCGACGCTGACCGACCTGCTGGTCACCGTGGGGTCGGCCGCGGCGTGGCTGGCGGAGAGCCTGCGCGGGCTGCGGCCCGACGTCGACCGGATGGCGGCGACGGTGTCGGCGGCCGACGAGGGGGCGCTGGCCGGCGCGCTGGCGGAGGCGCTGACGCCGTCACTGGGCCGGGCCGCGGCGCACGACGCGGCCGCGGAGGCGGTGCGGCACGCGCGGGAGACCGGCCGGACGCTGGCCGAGCTGGTGGCCATCCGGCACGACGTCGACACCGACGCGGTCCTCGCCGCGGCCGTGCCGGACCTGGGGGAGGCGGTCGCGCAGGTGGACGCCGCGCTGGCCGAGCACGAGCAGCTGGTGGAAGGGGCACCGTGAGCGCGGTCGAGGTCAGCTACACCGAGGACGGGCCGGCCGACGCGCCGGTCGTCGTCCTGTCCAACTCGCTGGGCGCCACCCGGGGGATGTGGGACCCGCAGGTGCCGGCGCTGGCCGAGCGCTACCGCGTCGTCACCTACGACACCCGCGGGCACGGGGAGTCACCCGCGCCGGCCGGGCCGTACACGGTCGACGACCTGGTCGACGACGTCGTCGCGCTGCTGGACCGGCTGGGAGTGCGCCGGGCGCACGTGGCCGGGCTGTCGCTGGGCGGGATGACGGCGATGCGGCTGGCCGCGCGCGAGCCCTCGCGGGTGGGCCGGCTGGCGCTGCTGTGCACCTCGGCGAAGCCGGAGCCGCAGGGCTTCCTCGACCGGGCGGTGCAGGCCCGCTCCGGCGGGACCGCGCCGCTGGCGCCGGCGATCGTGGGCCGCTGGCTGACCCCGGCCTACGCCGCGCAGCACCCGGACCTGGTGGCACGGCTGGAGGCGATGATCGCCGGCGCCGACGACGAGGGGTACGCCAACTGCTGCGAGGCGGTCGGGCACTTCGACGCCCGCGAGGACCTCGCCCGGATCACCGCGCCGACGCTGGTGGTGTCCGGCGCGGAGGACCCGGCGCTGCCGCCGCCGCACCAGCAGGCGATCGCCGACGGGATCGCCGGCGCCACGCTGCTGTCGGTGAGCCCGGGCGCGCACCTGCCCAACCTGGAGCAGCCGCTGGAGGTCACCGGCGCGCTGCTCGGTCACCTCGACGCCGCCGGGGGGCACCTGTGACCGGACCCGACCCGGACGGCCTCTCCACCGACGAGGCCCGCCGCGAGGCCGGGATGCGCACCCGGCGCGAGGTGCTCGGCGACGCGTGGGTGGACCGGGCGGTGGCGAACACGACGCCGTTCACCGCCGGGTTCCAGGACTTCATCACCCGGGTGGCGTGGGGGGACGTCTGGCAGCGGCCGGGCCTCGAGCGGCGCGAGCGCAGCATCGCCACGCTGTCGATCTGCATCGCGCTGCGGCACTGGGACGAGTTCGCGCTGCACGTGCGCGCCGCGGTGCACAACGGCCTGACCGAGGACCAGATCGCCGAGGTCATCCAGCACGCCGCCGTCTACGCCGGCGTCCCGGCCGCCAACCACGCCTTCAAGGTCGCCGGCCCGATCCTCCAGGAGATGCGCGCCGGCTGACCCGGCTCAGTCCCGTCCGGCGGCCTCCGCGGGGCTGGGCGTCAGGGCGATCGCCGCGACGGTGACGAGCCCGACGAGGACCGTCGCGGTCACCTCGTCGTCCAGCCAGTAGTGGAACAGCGCGGCACCCAGGCCGACGAGGACCGCGAGCAGCAGCCGGCTCCGGATCCCGTCCAGGTACGCCCCTCCCGCCTGCACTCCTACGGCCCTCACGAGCAGAACGGTAGGTAGGGATCGGGGCGGTCCCGGGCCGTTCGGGGACGTGCCGCGCACGCGTTCGACGGGGCCGGTGAGTCGTCACGGGGAGGAGCGCCCCGGTCGCCGCCCGCCTCCCGGTGGGCGCCCGGTCCCGTCACTGCCCGGGTGCAGTCTGCCGCGCATGGCCGACTCCTCGTTCCAGCACCGGCACCACGCCATCGACTACGTCGAGCTCGCCGTGACCGACCTCGACCGGGCCCGGCGGTTCTACGCCGACGCCTTCGGCTGGGGGTTCACCGACTACGGCCCCGGCTACGCCGGCATCCAGGACGCGGGCGACCCGACGGCCGAGGTGGGCGGCCTGCGCCTGGACGACGAGGTCCGTCCCGGCGGCCCGCTCGTGCTGCTCTACTCCGCCGACCTGGACGCCTCCGTGGACGCCGTGACGAGTGCCGGCGGCCGCGTCGTCGACGGCCCGTACGCGTTCCCCGGCGGGCGCCGGTTCCACTTCACCGACCCGAGCGGGAACCAGCTCGGCGTCTGGTCCGAGACCTGACGGCGGGAGGGCGCGCCGGGGCTCCCCCGGGGCGCGGTCAGGCCGCGGGGGCGAGCAGCGGCGCCGGGGTGGTGATCTCGGTGCCGTCCGGTCGGTAGGTGCGCCAGCTTCCGCTGGGTCGTCGTTCGACGCGGAAGCCGTGGTGGACCTTCTTGTGGTGGCGCTCGCAGAGGAGAGCCGAGTTCTCGAGTGAGGTCTCGCCGCCGTCGATCCAGTGGATGAGGTGGTGGACGTCGGCCCACCAGGTCGGGACGTCGCAGCCGGTGAACACGCACCCGCCGTCGCGCAGCTCGACGGCCCGGCGCAGGTGGCGGTCGGCCAGCCGCTTGTCGCGGCCGAGGTCGAGCGGGGTGCCGTCGGGGCCGAACACCACCCGGGCGATGCTGCCGTCACACGCCAGCCAGCGGGCCTTCGCCGCGGAGATCACCGCCCCGGATCCGAGCTGCCCGCTGCCGTGGCCGGTGGCCAGGGCCTCCAGCGCGATCGTGGCGACCACCTGGGGCCGGGTGCCGCGCAGCACCGGCGCCGCGCCCGCGGCGAGGGTGTTGTCGCACAACTGCACCAGGGCGTCGCCGAGGCGCTGGGCGCGGGTGCGCTCGTCGCCGGCGGGCCGGTCGGCCTGCACGTGCGCCTCGAGGGCGGTCTGCAGCCGCTCCCCGCCCACCGCATCGAGGTGCCCGCGGAGGGACAGGCTGCCGTCGGCGTGCCGGGACAAGGTCAGCGACCGGCCCTCGGTGGGGTCCGGCTCGGGACCGTCGGGGTCGAGGTCGGTGCAGTAGTGCTGCACCACCTGTACCAGCGCGGCGTGGTCCTGCTCCACCGCCACCCGGGTCAACACGGCGTCGATCACGGCCAGGTCCACTCCGGCGTCCGCGGCGGCCACCAGGCGCTCGGGGGTCACCGCGCGAGCGGCCACGGCGACCTGCTCGGCGGACACGAGACCGGCGGCGTGCGCCTCGGCCAGCGCCGGCAGGTGCTCCAGCGCCCGGCCGTTGCGCACCAGCCGCGACGCCTCGGCGGCCGAGAGCCGGCAGTGCCCGCGCAGCCACGAGGTCATCGACCTCAGCCCGTCGCGCTCCGGTGCCTGGGACAGCTCCGCGGCCCGCACCGCCCGGGCCAGGCGGGCGTCGATCCGGTTGCGCTCGGCGACCAGCGCGGCGACGTCGTCGAGGACGTCACCGCCGCCCAGCCCACCCGAACGCATGATCGAAGTCCAGCCGACCCGACGCCCTCCAGCGATGCGGATCCCCAGGTCAGGAGCCTGTGCGCAGACCTTGCCGACCCCTTGCGCGGCGGTCAGCAGACACCTCCGCGAGGATCGCAGGCGCACGGGGAACAGCGGGACCAGCAGCGGGACGACGAGAGGGACGACGTGGCACTCCTGGACGACGGCGCGTGGCAGGGCAAGGTGTGGACCGGAGACTGGACCGACGGGTCCGGCGGCACGTACGACGCGGTGGAGCCGGCCACCGGCGACGTCATCGCGCCGGTCGGGAGGGCGACTCCCGAGGACGTCCACGCGGCAGCCGAGCGGGCAGCAGAGGCTCAGCGCGCGTGGGCCGCCGCACCGTTCGAGGAGCGCGCGCGGGTGCTGCGCCGGGCCGGCCAGGTGCTGGAGGACAACGCCGACGAGATCAAGGGCTGGCTGGCCCGCGAGTCCGGCGCCATCCAGCCGTTCGGCGACTTCCAGGTCCACACCAGCGCCCAGGAGTGCTACGAGGCGTCCGCGCTCCCCAGCCACCCCTACGGGGAGCTGCTGCGCACCGGCGCCCCGCGGCTGAGCTTCGCCCGCCGCGTCCCGGCCGGCGTCGTCGGCGTCATCGCGCCGTTCAACGTGCCGACCATCCTCGCGATCCGCGCGATCGCCCCGGCGCTCGCGCTCGGCAACGCCGTCGTCCTCAAGCCCGACCCGCGCACCGCGATCTCCGGCGGCGCCGTCTTCGCCCGCGTCTTCGAGGAGGCCGGGCTGCCGGCCGGCGTCTTCCAGGTCCTGCCCGGCGGGGCCGACGTCGGCGAGGCGCTGGTGACCGCCCCGCAGGTGCGGGTCATCGCCTTCACCGGCTCGACGAAGGCCGGCCGGATCGTGGGCGCGCTCGCCGGCCAGCACCTCAAGCGGGCGCACCTCGAGCTCGGCGGCAACTCCGCGCTGGTCGTGCTGCCCGACGTCGACGTGACCGCGGCCGCGAGCGTCGGCGCCTGGGGCACGTTCAGCCACCAGGGCCAGATCTGCATGGCCACCAGCCGCCACCTGGTGCACGAGTCGATCGCCGAGGAGTACACCGCCGTCCTCACCGAGAAGGTCGAGAAGCTGCCGGTCGGGGACCCGTTCCGCGAGCAGGTCGCGCTCGGCCCGCTCATCGACGCCGGCCAGCGCGACCGTGTCCACGGGCTGGTCACCGCCAGCGTCGACAAGGGCGCCACCGTGCGCACCGGCGGCACCTACGAGGGGCTGTTCTACCGGCCGACCGTCCTCGGCGGCGTCGCGATCGACCACCCGGCCTACCAGGAGGAGATCTTCGGCCCGGTCGCCCCGGTGACGCCGTTCTCCGGCCTCGACGAGGTCGCCGGGCTCGCCGCCGGCACCGAGTACGGCCTGAGCCTGGGCATCCTCACCCGCGACGTCTATGCCGGCCTCGAGCTCGCCGAGCGCATCCCGTCCGGCCTGGTCCACATCAACGACCAGACGGTCAACGACGAGGCGGTCGCCCCGTTCGGTGGCGTCGGCGCCTCGGGCACCGGCTCCCGGCACGGCGGCCCGCAGGCCAACATCGAGGCGTTCACCGAGACCCAGTGGGTGACCGTGCGCGGCGACCTGCCCGCCTACCCGTTCTGAGCACCCGGGGTCGTGCACTTCCGCGGAGGTGCACGGCCCCGGGAGAGTGGCCGGCATGCACGAGCTGTTCAGCGAGGAGCGCTCGGCCGACGTCGTCGCGGCGAGCTTCGCCGGCACGCCCGACCCGCGGCTGCGGCAGGTGCTGACCTCCCTGGTCCGCCACCTGCACGCCTTCGTCAAGGACGTCGAGCTCACCGAGGAGGAGTGGGCGTTCGCGATCGACTTCCTCACCCGCACCGGGCACACGAGCGACGACGTCCGGCAGGAGTTCGTCCTGCTCTCCGACGTCCTCGGGGTCTCGATGCTGGTGGAGACGATCAACCACCGCTCGGGCGGCACGTCGACCGAGTCGACCGTGCTCGGGCCCTTCCACGTGGTGGAGTCCCCGCCCCGGCAGCTCGGCGACGACATCGCCCTCGACGGCAAGGGCACCCCGTGCCTGGTGTCGGGTCGGGTCACCGGCCCGGACGGCGAGCCGCTGGCCGGCGCCGCCGTCGACGTCTGGCAGGCCAACGCGGACGGCTTCTACGACGTCCAGCAGCCGGACGTGCAGCCGCCGGGCAACCTGCGTGGCCTGTTCACCGCCGACGACGACGGCTGCTTCTGGTTCCGCTCGGTGGTGCCGCGCTACTACCCGATCCCCGACGACGGCCCGGTCGGGCAGCTGCTGGCCGCGACGGGCCGGCACCCCAACCGCCCGGCGCACCTGCACGTCATCGTCGCCGCGGAGGGCTACCGGCCGGTGACCACGCACGTGTTCGTCGCCGATTCGCCCTACCTGGACTCCGACGCCGTCTTCGGGGTCAAGGAGAGCCTGGTCCGGGAGGTGCCCGAGGTCGACGACCCGGAGCGCGCGGCGGAGGTCGGGCTGGCCAACCCCTTCCGCACGCTCACCTTCGACCTCACCCTCCTCCGCGCCTAGCGCCGGAACCGCAGCACCTGCCCGGGGCGCAGCTGCGCGCAGCGGTCGACGTCGTCGTCGGCGACGTAGCCGGCCACCGGGTAGCCGCCGGTCACCGGCGCGTCCGCGAGGAACAGCACCGGCCGGCCCGACGGTGGCACCTGCACCGCGCCGCGGACCAGCCCCTCGCTGGCCAGCTCACCCCCGACCGCGCGGTCCAGCCGCGGGCCGGCCAGCCGCAGCCCCACCCGGTTGCTCTCCGCGCTGACCGTCCACGCGGCCGACCCGAGCGCGTCCAGCGCCGCACCCGTCAGCCAGTCGGCGCGCGGGCCGGGCAGCAGCCGCACCGTCACCTCCCCGGCGGGCGGGTCGGCGACCGGCGCGACGTCGACGCCGGGCACCGGGCCGGCGGTGTCCCCGACCGGCAGGACGTCCCCGGCGCGCAGCGGCGCCGGCCCGAGGCCGGAGAGCACGTCGGTGGACCGAGAGCCCAGCACCGGCGGCACGGCGATCCCGCCGCGGACGGCGAGGTAGGTGCGCAGCCCCGCGGCCGGCGTCCCGAGTGCCAGCGTCGCCCCGGCGCGCAGCAGGCCCGGCGCCGCGTGCACCGGGGACCCCGGGCACCGCGCGCCCGTGGTGACGACGAGCAGGTCGGCCCCGGCGCGCACCGCCAGCCCGCCGAGGGTCATCTCCAGCACCGCGGCCGCGGGGTCGTTGCCCACCAGGCGGCCGGCCAGCGCGGCCGCGGCGCGGTCGGCCGCCCCCGACCGGCCCACGCCGATCCCGCCGAGCCCCGGCCGGCCGAGGTCCTGCACCGTGGTCAGCGGGCCGGGGGACAGGACGGTCAGCACGGCACGAACCGCACCCGCACGCCCGGGCGCAGCAGCGCGGCCGGGTCGCGGGACAGGTCGAACACCGCGACGTCGGTGCGCCCGACCAGCCGCCACCCGCCCGGCGACGCGCTCGGGTAGACCCCGGTGAACCCGCCGGCCAGGCCCACCGACCCGGCCGGCACCCGCGTCCGCGGGGTGGCCAGCCGCGGCACGTCCCACGGGTCGGCTCCGGCCTCCAGGGACGGGACGCAGTAGCCGAAGCCGGGGGAGAACCCGCAGAAGGCCACCGTCCACTCCCGCCCGCTGTGCGCCGCGACGACGCCGTCGGGGTCGGTGCCGAGCAGCTCCGCGACGTCGGCGAGGTCGGCGCCGTCGTAGTGCACCGGCAGCTCGACCCGCTCGCCGGTGCCCGCCCGGCCGGGCCGCCACGGCAGCCGCTCCAGGGCGGCCCGCACGTCCGCGAGGTCCCCGTCGGCCACCACCAGCACCGTCCGCGCGGCCGGGACGACGTCGACGACGCCCGGCAGCGCCCGGTCGCGCAGCGCGGCGGAGAAGCCGAGGACGGCGTCGAGGTCGTCGAGCTCGACCAGCAGCGCGGCCGACCCGCTCGGCAGGACGCGCATCAGGTGAACGGCGCCAGCGCGACGCCGGCGCCGGTGAGCGCCGACCGCACCGCCCGGGCGATCGCCACCGCGCCGGGGGTGTCGCCGTGCACGCAGATCGAGTCCGGCGTCAGCACCAGCGGGCCGCCGCCGACGTCGGTCACCGGCTCCCCGGCGGCCATCGCGACGCACCGCCGGGCGATCTCGCCGGCGTCGGTGAGCACCGCACCCGGCTGCCGGCGGGGGACCAGCGTGCCGTCCGGGGTGTAGGCGCGGTCGGCGAACGCCTCGGCCACCGTGGGCAGCCCCGCCTCGCCCGCCAGCCGCAGGAACGCCGAGCCCGGCAGCCCGAGCACGGGCAGCGACCGGTCGTAGGCCGCGACGGCGGAGACCACGGCCGCGGCCTGCTCCTGGTGGGTGACGATCGCGTTGTAGAGCGCCCCGTGCGGCTTGACGTACCGCACCCGCGTGCCCGCCGCCCGCGCCAGGCCGTCGAGCGCGCCGAGCTGGTAGAGCACGTCGGCGGCCAGCTCGTCGGCCGCGGCGTCGAGGAACCGGCGGCCGAAGCCGGCGAGGTCCCGGTAGGACACCTGCGCCCCGATCGCGACGCCGGCGTCCGCGGCCTGCGCGCACACCCGCCGCAGCGTCAGCGGGTCCCCGGCGTGGAAGCCGCAGGCGACGTTCGCGCTGGTCACAACCCGCAGCATCGCGGCGTCGTCGCCGAGGGTCCACGCACCGAAGGACTCCCCGAGGTCCGCGTTGAGGTCCACGGCCACATCCTCGCGGGCGACCCGCGCACGCCGTGCGGTCAGCCGGCCGGGAGGCAACTACGGTCTCCCTGACGCCGTTCCGTACCGGCCCGCACCGGGCGGCGCACGGAGCTCGGGAGGAGGCGGTCAGGATGCACCGCGACCTGGTGGTCGTCGGCGCCTCGGCCGGGGGCGTCGAGGCGTTGCGCGAGCTGCTCGCCGGCCTCCCGCGGCACCTGCCCGCCCCGGTGCTGGTGGTGCTGCACATGCCCTCCAGCGGCCGCAGCGCCCTGCCCGCCGTCCTCGCCCGCGTGTCGGCGCTGCCCGTGCACGCGGCCATCGACGGGATGGCGCTGCGGCCGGGGACCGTCACCGTCGCCGTGCCCGACCGGCACCTGATGGTCGTGGACGGCCACCTCCTGCTGTCCCGGGGGCCGCGGGAGAACGGCCACCGTCCCGCGATCGACGTGCTGTTCCGCTCGGCCGCGCGCGTGCACGGGCCGGGGGTGGTGGGCGTGGTCCTGTCCGGCGCGCTCGACGACGGCACCGCCGGGACGATCGCGATCCGGGCGCGGGGCGGCGTCGTCGTCGCGCAGGACCCCGAGGACGCCCTCTACGCGAGCATGCCGCTGCACGCTCTGCAGGTCGGCGGCGCGGACTGCGTCGTGCCCGTCTCCGGCATGCCCGCGCTGCTCGAGCGGCTGCTGCGCGAGGAGGTCGACGACGCCGCCGCGCCACCCCCGACGGACCTGATGACCACGGAGACGGAGATGGCCCAGCTCGACGGCGACGCGATGGACCAGGACGACCGCCCCGGGACGCCGGCCGGTTTCGGCTGCCCGACCTGCCACGGCTCCCTGTTCTCGATCACCGAGGGCGGCATGGAGCGCTTCCGCTGCCGGGTCGGGCACGCCTGGTCGCCCGAGGCGCTGGCCGCCGAGCAGGCGCAGGCGCTGGAGGGCGCGCTGTGGATGGCGCTGCGTGGCCTGGAGGAGCGGGCCTCGCTCAGCCTGCGGATGGGCCTGCGCGCGGAGGCGGGCGGCCACCGGCACAGCGCGCTGGCCTTCCGCCGCCGGCACGACGAGGCGCTGCGCGCCGCCGGCCTGCTGCGGCGGCTGCTCGAGCAGGGGGCGCTCAACGGTGAGGGCGTCCCGGACCCCACCGACGACGTCCTCGGCGACCCGACCGACAGCGTGACGGGGGCCTGACCCGTGGCCGAGGAGCAGCGGCGCACCGCCGACGGCCGGGCGCCCGGCGAGGGGACCGGCCGGCGGCCGGCCATGGACGATCCGGCCACGGACGACCCCGCCCTGGACGACCCGGCACTGGACGACCCGGCCCTGGACGACCCGGCACTGGACGACCCCGCCCTGGGCGACCCGGACACCGACGGCGCCGTGCTGGAGGACGCCGACGACGCCGAGGCCGACGTCTTCAGCGACGCCGCCGCGGGCCTGGACCCCGACTTCGAGTCGCTGCTGGTCTACCTGCGCGAGCGGCGCGGCTTCGACTTCACCGGCTACAAGCGGCCGAGCCTGGTCCGCCGCGTGCGCCGGCGCATGGCGGAGGTCGGCATCGCCTCGGTCACCGAGTACCAGGACTTCCTCGAGGTCCACCCCGACGAGTTCGCGCCGCTGTTCAACACGATCCTCATCAACGTCACGAGCTTCTTCCGCGACCGCCCCGCGTGGGAACACCTGCGCGACCGGCTGCTCCCGGACCTGCTGGCCGCGGCCGGGCCGGTCATCCGGGTGTGGAGCGCCGGCTCGGCGTCGGGCCAGGAGGCCTACAGCCTGGCGATCCTGCTGGCCGAGGCGCTCGGCGTGGACGAGTTCCGCGAGCGGGTGAAGATCTACGCCACCGACGTCGACGAGGAGGCGCTGGCCCAGGGCCGCCAGGCGCTGTTCACCGAGCGCGAGATGACCGGCCTGGGCCCCGAGCAGGTGGAGCGGTACTTCACCCAGGAGGGCACCCGCTTCGCCTTCCGCAAGGACCTGCGGCGTTCGGTCATCTTCGGCCGCAACGACCTGGTGCAGGACGCGCCCATCTCGCACGTCGACCTGCTGCTGTGCCGCAACACCCTCATGTACTTCAACGCGGAGACGCAGAACCGCATCCTCGGCCGGCTGCACTTCGCGCTCGCCCCGCACGGGCTGCTGTTCCTCGGCAAGGCCGAGATGCTGCTCTCGCACACCCAGCTGTTCGTGCCGGTCGACCTCACCCGCCGCTTCTTCCGCAAGCGGGACGGCGCGGCGGCGCCCGAGCGCCGCGTGGTCCCGGCCCTGCCGCGTGGCGACCTCGACGGCGGCCTCGGCGACCTCTCCCGGCTGCGCCGCCAGGCGATGCTCGCCTCGCCCGACGCCCAGCTCGTCCTCGACGCCGACGGGCGGCTGGTGATGGTGAACCAGCAGGCCGAGCGGCTGTTCCGGGTCGACGAGCGCGACGTCGGCCGGCCGTTCCAGGACCTGGAGGTCTCCTACCGGCCGGTCGAGCTGCGCAGCGCGATCGCCGAGGCGGTCAGCAGCCGCCGGACGGTGTGGCTGCGCGGCGTCGAGCGCCACCAGCCCCGGGCCGAGGCGCTGGTCTTCGACGTCCAGGTGGTGCCACTGTCCCGCGAGGACGGCAGCCCGCTCGGCAGCACGGTCGTCTTCGAGGACGTCACCCGCTACCGGCGGCTGCAGCGGGAGCTGGAGTTCGCCAACCGGCAGCTGGAGACCGCCTACGAGGAGCTGCAGTCGACCAACGAGGAGCTGGAGACCACCAACGAGGAGCTGCAGTCCACGGTCGAGGAGCTGGAGACCACCAACGAGGAGCTCCAGTCGACCAACGAGGAACTGGAGACGATGAACGAGGAGCTCCAGTCGATGAACGACGAGCTCCACACGACCAACGAGGAGCTGCGCGCCAGCACCGACGAGGTAGCCACGCTCAACCAGTTCATGACGGGGGTGCTCTCGAGCTTCCGCGCCGGGGTCGTCGTCGTCGACCAGGACCTGCGGGTGCTGGCCTGGAACGCCGCGGCCGAGGACCTGTGGGGCATGCGGCAGGACGAGGTGGCCGGGCAGTACCTGCTCAACCTGGACATCGGCCTGCCGGTCTCCGAGCTGCACCCGCTGCTGCGCCGCCAGGTGGCCGGGGACGGCCCGGCGCACGAGACCGTCGAGCTGCGGGCGGTCAACCGCCGCGGCCGGCCGGTGCGGGTCCGGGTGACCGTCAGCGCCTTCGCGCCCTCCCCGGGCCAGCGCGGCGGCGCCGTCGTGCTCATGGACCCGGCGGAGTAGCGGAGGACCTCGTCCCGGCTCGTCACCCGGTCAGTGGGTGGCGGCGATGACCTCGTCGACGTGGCCCTGCACGACCAGCTGGGCGAGGTCGCGGACCTTGACGTTGAGCCGGTTGCTCAGGGTGACCAGGCGGGCGAAGGCGTCGTCGGCGTCGACGCCCAGCCGCCCCATGAGCACGCCCTTGGCCTGGTCGATGACCGCCCGCGAGGAGAGCGCCTGCTCCAGGTTGGACGTGAGCCGGCGCAGCGCCTCCCGCTCGCCGACCTCCTGCAGGACGGCGGCCACGGCGACGGCAACCAGTTCGGCGATGCGCCGGTCGGCGACGCCGAACGCGTCGGCGTCCGGGGAGTACACGTTGAGCACGCCGGCCGGCTCGCCCGACAGCGCCAGCGGTACCGCGAGGACGCTGCGGACCGGTCCGGCCGCGGCCAGCCGGGCCAGTGCCGGCCAGCGCTGGTCGGTGCGCAGGTCGCCCGCGACGACGACCTCGCCCCGCGCGGCGGCGTCCCAGCACGGCCCCTCCTCCGCGCGCATCTGCCGCCCGTCGGCGTCCTGGGCGGCCACGGAGTCGCTGCCGACCGCCCGCGGGGACGTGGGGGAGCCGATCGTGACGCTCACCCAGCTCGCCGCGGGGACGGCGCTGGCGGTGAGCGCGGCCATCCGGCCGAGCAGGTGCTGGCGGTCCACGGAGGCGCCGGTCAGCCGGGTCAGCTGGGTGAGCGCCTCGGCCACGGTGACCGGCGCGCCGTCGCCGGTCCCGTGACCGGCGGACGGCTCCCCGCCGGGGGCCTCCGGGCCGTCGAGCGGGATGCCGCTGCTCTCGGTGACCAGCACCCAGCGGATCCGCGCCCGCAGCGCGTCCGGGTCGATCACCTCCGTCGCCCCGAACAGCTGTCCCGCGGTCGTCGCGCCGTCCCGCCCCCGGACGGTGACCGGACCGCGGTACTCGGTCGTCCCGCCCCTGCCGAGCGCCCGCAGCGCGGTGCGGAAGGCCGAGACGTCGTGCGGGTCGAGGTACACGGTCAGGGGCTTGCCGGCCAGCCGGGGCAGCGAGACGCCGAGAACCGCCGCGAGCGCCGGGTTGACCTCGACGAGCTTGCCCGTGCCGTCGGTGACGAACAGGCCGACGGGCAGGACCGCCGCGACGTGCTCGTGCCACCGGCGCTCGCCCTCGTAGCGCTGCACGAGCCGGGTGATCTCCTCCTGCTGGGCCCGCAGCTCCTCCTCGGCGACCCGGAGCTCCTCGTGGACCACGTCGAGGTCGGCGAGGTCGTCCACGACGTGCCGCGCACCCACGGGGGACGCCCGCCCGGTCTCGTTCACGGGGTCGCCTCCTCGTGCGCCTCGGCCGTGTCCTCGGCCGCCAGCCGCCGGTCCTCCGCCGCCTCGTCGCGGTGCCGGGCCGCCTGGCGCCGGTGCTCCTCGGGGTCGCCGACCCCCTGCTCGGCGGCGGTCTCGTGCACCCGGGCCGCGCGCTCGTGCACCCGGGCCGTGTGCTCGTGCCGCGCGGCGGCGCGGCGGTGGGCCGCCTCCGCGTGCTCGACGGAGTCCTCGGCCGCCTCCTGCGCCGCCCGGACGTCGTCCTCGGACGGCAGCTGGCCCGAGGTCAGGCGGACCAGCCGCTCGGCCAGCTCGCGGGTGCGCCGGGCGGCGGTCTCCGCGCGCGCCGCCGCCTGGCGCCCGGGGTCCTCAGCGCTCATGGGCCCATCGTCCTCGTCCGCGAGGCACCCTGCACCGGTGTCCGGCACGGCGCCGTCCGCCTCTCACGCCCGCTCCGCGGCGCGCTCGCGGGCCGCCGCGCGCACCCGGGAGTGCCGGTAGCCGTAGGCGGCGTACACCAGCAGCCCGAGCGCGAGCCAGGCCAGGAACCGCAGCCACGTCTCGATGCTCAGGTTGAGCATCAGGTAGAGGCAGGCCAGCGCGGCGAGGACCGGCAGCACGGGGGAGAACGGCACCCGGAAGGGCCGCTCGAGCCGCGGGCGGGTGCGGCGCAGCACCGGCACCGCGACCGCCACCAGCAGGAAGGCGAACAGCGTCCCGATGCTCACCAGGTCGGCCAGCGTCCCGAGCGGCACGAACGTCGCCAGCACCAGCACCAGGACGGCGAACAGCAGCGTGACCCGCGCCGGGACGCCGGTGCGCGGGCTGACCCGGGCCACCGACGGCGGCAGCAGCCCGTCGCGGCCCATGGCGAACCCGATGCGGCCGATGGTGATCAGGTCGACGAGGATCACCGAGGTCAGCCCGGCCACCGCGGCGATCGACACCAGCGACGACGCCCAGCCCAGCCCCACCTGGTCGAACGCGTCGGCGATCGGCGCGCCCTCGTCGATGTCGGTGTACTCGACCATCCCGACGACGACGAACGCGACGCCGACGTAGAGCGCCGTGGCCAGCCCCAGGGTGCCGAGCAGGCCGAGCGGCACGTCCCGCGCCGGGCGCCGGGTCTCCTCCGACAGGTTGGCCACCGCCTCGAAGCCGGTGTAGGCGAAGAAGACGACGGCCGCCGCGGTGAGCACCCCGCCGACGCCGAACGCGACCGGCTCCAGGCCGGCGAGCACCTCGATGAGCGGCCGCGCCAGCCCGCTGCCGCCCTCGGCCGGCTGCGACGGCGGCACGAACGGGGTGAGGTTGGCGCCCCGCACGAACCAGACGCCGGCCAGGATCACGAACAGGCAGACGGCGACCTTGACGACGACGAGCACGCCGGTGATCCGCGCCGACTCGCGGATGCCCAGCACCGCCACGAGCGTCAGGACGACGACGATGAACGCGGCGCCCACGTTCACCGTGGCGGTCTCGCCGAACATCGACGGCGGCAGGTCCAGCAGGTTGCCGACGTAGCCCGACCAGCCGCGGGCGACCACGGCCGCGCCGAGGGCGAACTCGAGGAACAGGTCCCAGCCGATGATCCAGGCGACGACCTCGCCGACCGTGGCGTAGGTGTACGTGTACGCGCTGCCCGCCGTCGGCACGGCCGAGGCGAGCTCGGCGTAGCAGACCGCCGCCAGCAGGGCGACCACGCCGGCGACGGCGAACGAGACCACCACCGCCGGGCCGGCGCTGTTCTTCGCCGTCACGCCGGTGAGCGTGAAGATCCCGGTGCCGATCACGATGCCGATGCCGAAGCCGACCAGGTGCCGGGCGGACAACCGCCGGCGCAGGTGCCCGCTGCGGCTGGGCGCCCCCTCGTCGTCCCCGGCGTCCGCGCGGACGGCCTCCACCGACTTCGTCCGGAACAGGTCCACCCGACCATGCTGGGTCGGTACGGGCCCGCCCGCTGGGTGAGGCGGGGGAACGGCCGCCCTCAGACCTCGTCGACGGGGAACGTGCGCGACGGGGAGACGAACTCGTCCTGGGCGGCGACCAGCAGGATCTCCCGCGAGCCGGCCTCCTCGGTGCGCCGCAGCAGGCCCCAGACGCTGGCCGCGGCCCGGCCGAGCGCCTCGCCGGCCGAGCGGGTGTCCAGCCAGTGCGCGAGGAACAGCGCCGCGATCGCGTCGCCGGCGCCGTTGACCGCCACCGACAGCCGCGGCGTGCGCACGCGGAAGTGCCGGCCGCCCTCGGAGGCGAGCAGGTCGACGGCGTCGTCCGGGGTGTCGTCGGCGACCAGCGACGTCGTCAGGACCACCCGCGGGCCCAGCGCCTGCACCGCCGCGACGGCGTCCTGCACCTCGGCGAGGGTGCGGGTCGTCGTCCGCGCGAGCAGGTCGAGCTCGTAGTGGTTGGGGGTGACGACGTCGGCCGCGGGGACGGCGACCTCGCGCATGAACTCCTCGATGCCCGGCCGCACGAACACGCCGCGGCCGACGTCGCCGATGACCGGGTCGCAGGCGTACACGGCATCGGGGTTGGCCGCGCGCACCCGCCCGACCGTGCCGACCACGGCGTGGCCGATGTCGGCCGAGCCGAGGTAGCCCGACAGGACGGCGTCGGCGGTGCCGAGCACGCCGCGGTCGGCGATGCCGTCGACGACCTCCTCGATCGCCTGGCCGTCGAACACCCGCCCGGTCCACGCGCCGTAGCCGGTGTGGTTGGAGAACTGGACGGTGTGCACCGGCCACACCTCGACGCCGAGGCGCTGCAGCGGGAAGACGGCGGAGGAGTTGCCGACGTGCCCGTAGGCGACGTGCGACTGGATCGAGAGGACGTTCACCACGGGCGCACACGCTGCCATGCGCCCCGGTCCGGTCAGCCGAGGGTGGCCACCAGGTCGCGGCAGGCCTGCTCGCACCGCCGGCAGGACTCCGCGCAGACCCGGCAGTGCTCGTGCATCTCCGCGTGCGAGGCGCACTCGTCGCCGCAGGCGCGGCAGGCCGCGGCGCACGCCTCGAGGACGGTGCGGGTGAGGTTCGCGTCGTAACCGGTGTGCCGGGACAGCACCCGCCCGGTCGCCTCGCAGACGTCGGCGCAGTCCAGGTTCGTGCGGATGCACTTCCGCAGCTCGGCGACCATCTCCTCGGACAGGCAGGCGTCGGCGCACGCGGTGCACGCCTGCGCGCACTCGACGCACGCCTCGAGGCAGGCGGCCAGCCGCTCGCGGTCGATGCCGCCGAGGTCGGCCGGGTAGGTGTCGAGCATCTGGGCGGCGACGGTCACGTCGGTCTCCGTTCCCTCCGTCGGGCCGGGGCGGCGGGCACCGTCCCGGGCGGGAGGTCCCCGCGTGCCGCGCGGTCGAGCCGGGCGACGGCGAGCGCGTGCGGGAGCGTGAGCGCCGCGAGGACCGGCAGGGCGGTGGCCAGGGACCCGCGCCAGCCTCCCGCGGCCGGCCACAGCAGCGCTAGGGCGGCGAGCACCGCGAGGGTGGGCAGCGCCCCCGCGACGGCGAACCGGCGCAGCGGCGCGCCGAGCCGCCCGCGGGCCAGGTCGCCGGCGTTGGCCGGGTCCGCGGCGACGAGGCGGGCGACGTGGCGGACGGCGTGCCAGCAGCCGAACCACACGCCGAACGCGGCCAACGGCGGGACGGTGAGGACGAGCACCAGCAGGACCGCGACTTCGGCGGCCTCCAGCCACCGGCCGGAGAGCAGCCGCTCGGCGGCCAGCGCGGCGGCCGCCGGGAGCACCGTGACCAGCACCGTCGTCCCGATGGCGGCCGGCAGGACACCGCTGCTCCCGGGCACGACCGCGGCCACGACCGGCGCGGCCTCGGGCGCACCGCGCACCAGAGGGACGAGCAGGACCAGCGCGCCCAGTACCGCCGACGCCGTCGCCTGCCGCTGCACCGGGCGGCCCGCGCGCTGGTCGGCGAAGGCGGTCTCCCCGGTGCCGAAGTGCCAGGTCGACACCAGCACGAAGACCAGCAGCGCCGGGCCCGGTGCCGCCCGGAACAGCAGCCACCCGGCGACGGCGACGGCGGCGTAGCCGAGGGCGAGCAGCGCCGGGCGCAGCGGCCGGCCCGGGGAGCCGGGCGCCAGGTGGTCGACCGCCCCGTGCGGGAGGCCCAGCAGCAGGCCGGCCACCAGCGGCAGCCAGGCCAGGTCCCCCCAGCCCACAGCGACCTCCACGGCCACCACCGCCGCGACCGCCGCCAGGGAGACGACGGTGGCGGCGCGTGCGGGGACCGCGAGCGGACCGGCGGGGGACGGCACGGTCAGGTCCGGTCGTCCGCCCAGGTGGCCGCGTACCGGCCGGCGGGGAGCCGGCTGCCGGGGTCCCGCTCGGGCAGGTGCTCGACCTCGTGGTGCTCGTGCGGGTACTGCGGGTGCGTGGCGAACGCCGGGGCGTCGTCGACGGTGTTGTCCTCGAACCGGGCGGTGCGGTGCTCGGCCTGCGTGCTCGGCAGCACGGCCTCGCTCTGGTGCACGCTGCTCACCCACACCGACTCGGGGTGGGTGTCGACGCCGGCGGCGACGTCCTCGGCGGTGCGCAGCTTGGCCACCTTGTGGACCAGCACGCCGAAGCCCACCTTGGCCAGCACGTCGGCGGCCGAGTAGGCCACCTGCATGCCGGCGAACCAGGCCGGCGTGACGTCGACGAACACCGGGACCGCGTAGACCAGCGGGTAGACGCCGAAGGTGGCCAGCAGCAGGACCGCCGCGTTGCGCAGGCTGGTCGCCGCCTCGACGCTCATCAACCCCGTCGAGGAGCGGACGGCACCGGCCAGCGCGACGTACAGGTAGGCGTAGAAGACGGTGCTGACGCAGCCCCACAGCACCAGGGTGCCGACGTCGCGGCCCTGGGCCAGGACCTGGCTGCCCAGGAAGCCGGTGAGGATCATCAGGGAGGCCGCACCCATCGTGGTGAACCGCAGGGTGCGCGCCCGGGAGCCGGTGAGCGAGCAGACGGCCAGCAGCTCCGCGGTCAGCAGCGGGACGGTCACCGTCCAGTCGACGTAGCGCGGGTACAGGGTCGCCCGGGCCTCGGCGTTCGGGACGTAGACGCCGTCCTGCAGGTCGAAGCCGGTGTCCCACTTGAGGAACAGCACCAGGTACGACAGCGCCGCGACGCCCGCGATGCACAGGCCGGCGAGGACGGCGGGGCGGTAGCGGGTGCCCACCTCGCCGCGGCTGGTCCACGAGTAGAGGAAGTAGGCGACCAGGGCCAGGCCCGCGCCGGCGATCGCGTAGGTGACCAGGTCGTACAGGCCGAGCGGCATGGTCTGCAGCTCGGGGGTGGGCGTGTCGGACACGTCTGCGGGACCTCCGGGAGCCGGGGCAGCGGGGCCGCGGCTCGACCCGCGGCGGGGTTACCCCCCGTCACCCGGCCGAACCGGGCCTGCCCCGTCGGGCGGGTGGCCGTGGTCGTCGGCGTAGGCGGCGACCCGGGCCCGCACGTCCCCGCCGCGGTGGAGGAACTGCCGGTCGAGCACGCCGGTGAGGTCCTCGAGCGCGAGGTCCAGCAGCGCGGCGGCCGCGCGGACCTGCGGGTCGGCCGAGCGGCCGGCCGCCTCCGCCAGCGCCAGCGCGACCGGCAGTTGCAGCGGCAGCGCCGTCTCGGGGTCGACGTCGCGGAAGTAGTGCGTCTCGGCGTGCTGGGTGACGTCGACCCGCACCTGCGCCAGGTCGACGGCGACCTCCCGCACCAGGCCTGCGTCGACGTCCGCCGCGGGCAGCGCCGCCCGCCCGAGCAGGGACAGCCGCAGCGCCAGCGCCCGCCGCCGGCTCAGCGCCGGGTACACCTGGAGCACCCAGGTCACCGCCGCGGTCAGCAGGACGAAGCCGACGAGGGCCTGCACCGGGACGGCGATCCGCAGCCACGGGCTCTCGGGGACGATGTCGCCGAAGCCGAGCGTCGCCAGGGTGACCAGGGACAGGTAGACGGCGTCGAGCACGCCGCTGCGGCCGGACTCCAGCCCGCTGCCGTAGACGAAGCCGTGCGGCAGGTGCGGCCAGTAGACGAGGGTCCAGCCGGTCACCAGCAGCGCGATCCAGACCAGGACGACGACGACCATCGCCATCGGCCCGCCGAGGAATCCGGCCGCGGACCGGTGCCGCGCTCCGCGGCCGGCCTGCCAGACCGCCTGCATGAGCCGCCGGCTCAGCCCGCGGCGGCCGCTGGGGTGCCACAGCGTGTGCACGATGTCCCGCAGCACGAGCAGGACGAGCAAGGCGCCGGCCGTCGTCACTGCCCATCCCGCCGCGGAGGCCACGCGGCGAGGGTGCCAGCAGGTGGTCCCGCGCGGACTCGTGCTCTGCCCCGTCCCGCGGGGCAGAGCACGACCCACCCGGACCCAGGTGCTCGGGTCCAGCGCGACCTCGGTCCAGCCGCTCTCGCGCCGGTCGAAGGTCTCGTACGCGCCGAGCACCGAGGGCATGTCCCCGGCCTGGGTGAGCACGGTCGTGGGGTCGATCGCCCCGGCGCCGCGACCGCGGGCCTGCTCCAGCCGGCTCGCCACCCCGTCGACCGGCAGCACCCGCCCCGCGCCCTGCTGAAGGCGCTGGTGACGGCGAACTGCCCGACCGGGTCGGCGCCGAGCACCAGCACGGTGTCGCCGTCGCCGACCTCCTCGGGCAGCGAGACCGGCCCGACGTCGGCGTACGGGATCCGGGCGTACTGTGCCCGCAGGCCGTCGACGGGACCGGTGGTCTGCGGCCCGCCGGAGAAGCAGGTGCTCGCTGACGGGCCGTTGGGGAGCTGGCGGTGATCTCCACGATCGCGTCGGTCGGGTCCTGGACGGTCGGGTCGGGCACCTCGTCGAGGCGGATGTCGCCGACGCCGTGCCACACGACTGCCTTCACGGTGTTCCTCCAGGGGTCTCGGGGGCGGGCCGGGAGGCCCCGCGTCGGCGGGGCGTGCGCGCTCGTCGTCGGCGCGTCGCGCGGCGGGTCGCGCGGACCGACTTGTCGCGGAACGGGAGCGGCGGGATCCTGCGGTCACCCGCCGCGGACGCCGGGCTCCCGGGCTGTGCGGCGCGGTCCAGAGGAGGGCCGCCATGGGCTGGGCTGTCGCCAGCGTCGTCGGGTTCGTCGTGCTGACCGCGCTGGTCACCGCGATGGCCCGGAGCAACACCGCCCGCTGGGAGCGGGACCACCGCGCGGCCCAGGCCGCCGCGCGGGCGCGTGCGGCGGCGGCGCGCAGCGCCTGGAGGGCGGCCCTCGGCCGGTCGCGGCCGCAGCCGCCCGAGGAGCCGCGCCGCGGCGTCCTGCACCTGCCGCACGTGCGGCTGCCGGCGGCCCTGGTGGCCCGGCTGCCGCACGCGCACGTCCCGCTGCCGCGGCACCTGCCGCACCTGCACCTGCCCGTGCTGCGCCTCCCGGGCCGCGACCGCGCCGACCGGGAGCCGGAGGAGCCGCCCCGGGCCGAGACGTCCTAGACGGCGGCCTCCCGGGCCGGCGCGTCCCGGCCCGCCGTCTCCCGGCCCGGCGCGTCTCGGCCCGCCGTCTCCCGGCCCGCGGCGGGGAGGGGCAGCTGCTCGAACCCGGGCAGCCACGGCGCCGCGCCGTGCGGCTGCGCGCGGCGCGCGGCCCGGCCGGCCCGCCGGGCGGCCGCCTCCCGCTCGGCGGTGCGCCGCGCGTGCCGGGCGCGGGCGTCCGCGAGGCCGGGCACGTCCAGCCCGTCGGCGGTCAGCCGGCAGGCGGCCAGCCGCACCCAGCGGACCGCCGCGTCGGCGTCCCGGACGCCGACCATCAGGCTGCGGTCGTGCCGGCGTACCACGAGCGCGGCGCCGCGCACCCGCGCCTCGGCGGCCGCGGCCACCTCGGCGTCCGGGCCGTGCAGCCAGGTGACCCGCCCGTCCGCGCGCCGCAGGAGGTCGTCCCGCTCCCGCCAGGCGTCGTCGGCCAGCGGGGCGAGCTGGACCTCGAGGACGCCCGCACCGGGGACGACGACGTGCAGGCCGGGGTGGCCGCCGGGGTCGGGCGCCCGCACCACCCGGGCCTCGTGCCCCTGGCCGGTGAGCCACGCGACCAGGGGGCGGCGGTAGCGCAGCGCGTCGTAGGCGGGGCCGGCCGCGGCGCCGCGCCGGGCGAACCCGCACGCCGCGGACCCCACGTGCCGGAAGGCGGGCCGCGGCCCGCGTTCGACCTCCAGCCGGCCGCCGCAGCCGCCGGCCTCGCGCGCGCACCAGAAGCCGCCGCGGGCCTGCTGCTCGAGGCGCCACGCGTCGTCGTCGTCGCGGGGCAGCTCGACGGCCGCGGTGCCGTCCGGCCCGTCGGTGACCGCCCAGCGCAGCTCGCCCGTCACGGCGCCGACGGTAGGAGCGGGGTCCGACGGTTCCGGGGGCCGGCAGCGCTACGACGGCCCTCGGTCAGCGGGCGATCGAGCGGAAGAGGTCCACGAGGCGGTCGGCGTGCGCGTCGAAGACGTGCCGCTCCCGCGCGGCCACGGCGGCGGCGTGTCCCGCCCGCGTCCCGAGCTCGGCGTGCAGGGCCGCGGCGACGTCGTCGGCGCAGCGGTACAAGAGCCCCGTCCCGTCGGCGCGCAGCACCCGCTCCACCGCGACCAGGGAGCCGGGGTTGGCCTGCTGCAGCAGCGGCAGCCCCGCGGTCAGCAGCACCGGCAGCCGGGCGGGGGAGTTGAGGTCGTCCCAGCCGGCCCGCCGCAGGTCGCCGCCGTTGGCCGAGTCGAAGCGGTGCAGCCAGCCGGCGTCGTACCGGGACAGCTCCCGCACCCAGTCCTCCGGCCCGACGGCGGGGTGCACGTGCACGAACCCCGGCGCGCGGGCCAGCGCCTCGTCCAGCCAGCCGGTCCACGACCCCTTCGCCCCCGGCGCCCGGACCTGCCCGTACAGGTGGGTGTGCACGCCGCGGTCGGCCAGCGCCAGCACCCAGTCCAGGTCCAGCCCCGAGGGCCGGCCGGCGAGGACCGCGTGCGGCTGCCCGTCGGCGTCGGAGAGCCGGGGCGAGAACGGGGCGTCGAGCCAGTCGCGCTTGGGCAGGTCGCCGTCGAGGACGCCGAGCCGTGCGGGGTCGACCCGGCCGGAGAGCGCGAGGGCGAACCAGCCGCGCTCCTCCTCGGTGGCGAACAGGCAGGCGTCGGCGCCGCAGACCAGGTCGGCCAGCAGCGGCCACTCCCCGCGCACGACGCTGCGCTGCGGCGCCTCCTTGAAGTGCCACACGAACGGCAGGTGCGGGAACGCCTGCCGCACCGCGTGCGCGAACGGCACCGCCCGCCAGTTCAGCTGCGCCCACACGACGTCGGGGGCGAGCGCGCGCACCCCGTCCCGCCAGCGGTCGCGGTCGAGGTCGGGCACGTGCCCGAACGGCAGCGGCCCGACGGTGGAGTCGCCGAGGCCATCGGCGGTCCACAGGCCGGTGAGGGAGTGGCCGCGCTCGGCCAGCGCCAGCACCCGCTCGGGGTTGAACGCCAGCTCGCCCACCACGAGTACCCGCAGCCCGTCCGGCGACGGCGGGTACGCGCGCTCCCGGAACCGCGCGTACCGGGCGACCTCGTCGGTCTCCCCGCCGTCGGTGGAGGCGAACCGCAGCGGCCCGGCCACCCGGTAGCGGCTGCGGAACACGTTGAGGCCGCCGTCGGAGGACTCGCGGATCGCCCGCGACCGCTGCCCGGGGTGCCGCGTCCACGCGCAGGTGACCCGGCCGGTGCCGGTCGTCGTCCCGCGGGCGGCCACCCGCGACCACATCAGCCGGTCGAGGTCGTCACTCTCCAGCTCGGCGCGCTCGGTCCAGCGGTCGCCGGTGCGCCGGTGGGCGACCTGCACCAGCTGCGCGTAGGGGGTGTCGGCCGGCTCGTCGAGGTCGGCGCGGGCCAGCACCACGCCGTCGTCGGCCAGGGCGTCGAGCAGGGTGGCGGCGTGCGCGGGGGACCAGACGTCGTCGGCCGGCAGGTAGGCGACGACGGGTGCGGTGGTCTCGTCCAGCGCCCGGTTGAGCGCCGCGCCCAGACCACGGTTGTCCTCGGTGCGCACCAGCCGCAGCCGGGGGTCGGCGGGGACGGCGACCGGCTCGCGGGACCCGTCGTCGACGACCACCGCCTCCCACGCCGTCTCCTCCTGGGCGAGCAGCGACTCCAGCGCCCGGGGCAGGAACGCCGCCTGGTCGTACACCGGGACCAGGACGGCGACCCGCGGGGTCACGCGGCAGGCTCGAGGTCGGCGTCGACGCCGAGCACCCGGCCGTAGACCGCGGCCACCCTCGCCGACAGCGCCGGCCACCCGTACCCGGCCGAGCGGGCCCGGGCGCCGGCGGCCAGCCGCGCGCGCAGCACCTCGTCGCCGGCCACCCGGTCCAGCGCGGCGGCCAGCGCGCCGACGTCGCCGGGCGGCACGAGCAGCCCGGTCCGCCCGTCCTGGACCACCTCGGGGATCCCGCCGACGTCGCTGGCGACCACCGGCAGGCCCGCGGCCATCGCCTCGGTGAGCACCGAGCCCATCTCCTCGTAGGCCGAGGGCAGCACCAGCGCGTCGAGGGAGGCCAGCACCCCGGGCACCCGGGCGTGCTCGACGAACCCGGCCAGCGTGATCCGGTCGGCGGCCGGGCTCTCGGCGGCCAGCCGGTGCACCAGCGCCCGGTCCGGCCCGTCGCCGACGACGACCAGCGACGCCTGCTCCCGCATCCGGCCGAACGCGCGCACCAGCGTGGCGGGGTCCTTCTGCGGCGCCAGCCGGCCGACGTAGCCGATCCGCGGCCGCGCCACGCCGGGGAAGACGTCGGGGGTGCCGCCGCGGAACAGCGCCGGGTCGAAGCCGGAGGGGATGGTGGACAGCCGGTCGGCCGGCACGCCGTCCGCGCGCAGGGCCGCCGCGGTCCGCCCGGTGAGGACGACGACGGCGTCGGCGCGGCGGAACGTGCTGCGCTCGATCCAGCCGCCCAGCGCCCGCAGCAGCCGCACCCGCGGCCCGCGACCGGTGAGCGTGTGCCCGACGCTGCAGTGCACGGTGACCACCAGCGGGACCCGGTGCACCCGCGCGGCCAGCCGGGCCAGCGGGAGCGTGGCGAGGTCCTCGCCCTGGTGGGCGTGCACCACGTCGACCGGCGCCCGGCGGCCGGCGCGCAGCACCGCCGACAGCCCGCACAGCGCCCACAGCTGCCGCAGCCGCGGCACCCGCAGCCCGGTGCGGGACACCCGGGCGCCGCGCCCCAGCGACGTCGTCCCGCGCGGGCCGGCCAGCCGCGCGGTCACCACCGTCTGCGCGACGCCGGCGGCGTCGAGGCAGCGGGTGAGCGTGGCCGTGTGGTTCTGCATCCCGCCGATCGGGTCGAACCGCGCCGTGCGGGCGTCCAGCTCCCCGGGCAGCGCCCCCGGCGCCGTGGCCGGCCGGGCCGCCGGCGGTTCGAACACGCTGCACAGGCGCAGCACGTGCAGGTCGGCAGCGGGACGGGACACGCAGGGACCTCCGGCGTCGGGGGCAGGACTCGTAGTGCACCACGAAGCGGCGGCACCCGTCGGTTGGGCGTTATGGAGTTGCGTCGCCGGGGCAGTGGGCGCTGGTGACCCCGCCCCTCGCCGACCCCGCCGTCCGACGCCTGGCCCTGGTCCGGCTGCGGGTGGGCCTGGGCGACCTGCTGTGCACCGTCCCCGCGCTCCGCCGGTTGCGCGCCGCCCGGCCCGACGTCGAGGTCACGCTGGTGACCTTCGGCCGCATGGCGCCGGTGGTCGAGCGCCTCGGCGTCCCGGTCGCGCTGCTGCCGTTCCCCGGCGTTCCCGGCGTCCCCGACGGCCCGGTCGACCGCGCGGGGTGGGCGGCGTTCACCGCCGCGGCGCGGGAGCACCGGTTCGACCTCGCGCTGCAGGCCTACGGCGACCGGCCGGCGGCCAACCGGGTGACCGCCGCCCTCGGCGCCCGGCTGACCGGCGGGTTCGCGCCCACGGGCTGGGACCCGCCGCCGGGGACGGAGGCGCTGCACCTGCGCTACCCGCTGCACCTGCACGAGGCCGCGCGGCACGTCGCGCTGCTCGAGCACCTCGGGCTGCCGGCCGGCGGGGACGCCCGCATGGGCTTCCCGGTCACCGCCGACGACGAGGCCGAGCACGCCGCCACCCTCGCCGCCGCGGGGCTGGAGCCCGGGCGCTACGCCGTCCTGCACCCGGGGGCGTCGGCGCCCACCCGCCGCTGGCCGGTCGAGCGCTACGCCGCGGTCGGGGACGCGCTGGCCGCCGAGGGGCTCGACGTCGTCGTCACCGGGGTGGCCGGCGAGCGGGAGATCTCGGCCCGGGTGGCCGCGGCGATGCGCGCCCCCGCGGTCGACCTCACCGGCGCCACCAGCCTCGGCGGGCTGGCCGCGCTGCTGCGCGACAGCGCGGTGCTGGTCGGCAACGACACCGGCTCCGCGCACCTGGCCGCGGCGGTCGGCGCCCGCAGCGTCACCGTGTTCCTGCCCGGCGACCCGGTCCGGTGGGCGCACCCCGGTCCCCGGCACCGCGCGCTGACCCCGGCGGTGGCGTGCGCGCCGTGCCCGCACCTGGCCTGCCCCATCGAGTTCCGCTGCGCGTCCACCGTCTCGCCGTCCGCGGTGGCCGGTGCCGCGCTCGAGCTGGCCGCCTCGTGAGGGTCTCCTTCGTCGCCGACTCCAGCGGGTGGGGCGGGGCGGAGGTGTGGCTGTCCCACCACCTGCGCCGCGCGGCCGACAACGGCTGGACGGCGTCGCTGGTGTGCGCCGAGCCGGTAGCGGCCGGCTTCGCGCACCTCGACGTCGAGCGCGCCGTCGTCCCGCTGACCCGGCACACCGCCGCGGCGCCGCGCACCCGGGCGGCGCTGGCCGCCCAGCGCCCCGACGTCGTGGTGGTCAACCTCGTCGACCCCGCCTCCAACGCCGCCGCGGTGGCCGCCGCGCAGCGGGTGGCGCCCACCGCCGGGGTGCTGCACCTGGTCGGCGACACCCGCGGCGGGGAGGAGCGCGCCGTGCTGTCCGCCCTCTACCGGCGGATGGGCGCGGTGGTCAGCCCCTCGGAGGAGGGCCGCCTGCAGGTGGTGGCCGAGCTCGGCGTCGACCCGGCGCGGGCGCACGTCGTGCCCAACGGCGTCGACGTCCCGCCGGACCCCGCCGGCCCGGCCGGCAACGCGGTGCCGCGGATCGGCGCGTTCGGCCGGCTGACCGCGCAGAAGGGCTTCGACGTCCTGCTCGCCGCGCTGCGCCGGCTCGACGTGCCGTTCGAGGCGGTGGTCGGCGGCGCCGGCCGCGACGGCGAGGCCCTGCGCGCCGCGGCCGAGGGCCTGCCGGTCACGTTCCCGGGCTGGGTGGACGACCACCGCGCCTTCCTCGCCGGCCTGGACCTGTTCGTCGTGTCCTCCCGGGTGGAGGCGGGACCGCTGGTGCTGCTGGAGGCGATGGCCGAGGGGCTGCCGTGCGTGAGCACCGACGTCGGCCGGGTGCGGCGCGCGCTGCGGGACGACGTCGCCGTCGTGCCGGTCGGGGACGCCGGCGCGCTGGCCGCGGCGCTGCGCGGCCTGCTCACCGACCCGGCGCTGCGGGCCGACCTCGGCGCACGGGCCAGGGCGCGGGCGGAGCGGGACCTCGGTGCCGACCTCATGGCGGAGCGGACCTTCCGGGTGCTGTCCGGCGTGGCGGACGGGGAGCCGGGTACCGCCGCCCCCATGAGCAAGAAGACCGATCCCGACGCCCAGCGCGCCGCCGCCCGCGAGGCGAAGAAGGAGGGGCTCTCACCCAGCGAGGCGGGCGCGACCACCGGCGCCTCCAAGCAGACGAGTCACGTCCGGAAGGGCGACGACCGGCACGAGCACTCCAGCGCCCAGGGGAAGAGCAAGACCTGACCCCGGTGGTCCGGGGACGGCGGTGGCCTCCGTCGCGCGCCGCCGTCCCCGGACCGGTCTACGCGGCCGTCCCGCCGGTGGTCGGCAGCCCGGCGGCCACCCACGCGCGGTGCCCGCCGACGACGTCGCTCGCCCGCGCCAGGCCGAGCGAGCGCAGCGCGTCGGCGGCCAGGCTGGAGGTGTAGCCCTCCTGGCACAGCACGACGACGTCGACGTCGTACCCGGTGGCCTGCGGCAGCCGGGCGTCGCTCTCCGGGTCGAACCGCCACTCCAGGTGGTTGCGCTCGACGACGAGCGCGCCGGGCACCTCGCCGTCGGCCTCGCGCTGCGACTGCGGGCGGATGTCGACGAGCACCGCGCCGTCGGCGACCCGCCGCACGGCCTCCTCCGGCGTCACCCGCGTGATCCGCGAGCGCGCCTCCTCCAGCAGCTGGTCGACGCTCCTGGCGCCGGGCGGACGGCCGGTCACCAGTCGACGCCCGCCTTCTCGGTGCCGGTGCGCAGCAGGGTGCCGGCCTCCAGGCGGTAGCTGGTCATCAGGGACAGGCGCGGGGTGTACGCGTGCACGCTCACGGCGGGCACTGTCCCGCGGTTGGTCACCCGGTGCACGTGGTGGGGCCCGAACGGCCGCACCCGGCCGGCCCACAGCTCGGTGGGCGCCTCGCGCACTGCGCCGGGGCGCCCGCCGACGACGTCCTCGGTGAGCACGCCGCCGACGACGGCGAACGCGCCGGCCGAGCCCCCGTGGTCGTGCAGCGGGGTGCCCTGGCCGGGCAACCAGGTCAGCAGCCACACCTGGGCGTCGGTGAGGTCGGCGTGCAGCGCGGGGTCGACCAGGTCGGCGGCGTCGCCGGGAGGGAGCAGGCCGGTCCAGCGGCTGCCCTCGCGGTACTCGACGCGGGGCAGCCACTCGTCGGCGACGGCGAGCAGCGCCGCGGCCAGGGCGGCCGCGGAGGTCGTGCGGGCGGCAGTGCGGGCGGACTGGGCGGCAGGGGACAGCAGCGAGGTCATGCGGGGCTCCTGAGCAGGGCGCGCCGGTCCCGTCGGGGCGGCGCGGAGGGAGGTGGGTGTCGGCGCTCAGGCGGCCGGACACAGCGCGCTGGCCACCCGCACCAGGTCCACGGCGGACCGGCGGGTGAGCGTCAGGGCGGGTGCCACGCCGACCATCCGACCCCGCCCGCCAAAGCCTGTCAAGTCCATCGGTCTGGTAGGGATTACCGCGTGTCGAGGTCGCGGACGGACCGGTCAGGCGGGGAGGACGACGGTGCGCAGCTCGTGCGCGCCGTCGGCGCGGGTGGCCTCGTAGAACCAGCGCGCCCCGCCGCCCGGCAGCGCGACGACGTCGGCGTAGCGCAGCCCGTGCGGCGCGTGCGGGCTCTGCAGGTGGGGCCCGCCCGCGGCGGCGCGGAAGCCGAGCTCGCCGTCGTGCTCGGCCAGACCCGTGCGCTCCTCCCAGTTCTCCTCGGCGGTGGCCCGGCCGTCGTAGAGCGCCCAGGTGCGCGGGCCGTCGAGCACCACCGCGGTGAACCGCACGCCGCGGGCGTCCCAGCTGCCCGCGGTCCCGGCGAGGGCGGTGCCGCGCCAGGTCCAGGTCACGCCGTCGGGGCTGGTGGCGTGCTCGGTGGTCATGCGGTCGGTGGCGCCGGGGTCGTCGAGCGGGTGCACCGACGCCCACAGGTGCCACCGGTCGCCGTCCCGGCGGACCACCGGGTCCTTGGGTGCCGTGGTGGCGTCGCCGGGCAGCACCGTGCGCGGCTCGGCGGTGGCCAGACCCTCCACGGTGTCCGCCTCCAGCAGGTCGACCCGCCAGTGCTTGCTGCCCGGCGTCGCGCAGCTGACGTAGAGCCGCCAGCGGCCCTCAGGGGTGTGTACCAGCGCCGGGCGCTCCAGCGACTCGGCGCCGAAGCGGTCCTTGCCGATCGCGACGACCGGCTCGAAGCGCACGCCGTCGTCGGAGCGGGCCACCACGTTGCCGAAGCCGCGGCCCTCGCCGACCGGGCGGCGCAGCCGGTACGCCAGCCACCACGTGCCGTCGACGAGCTGGGCCGACGGGGCACCGGCCCACGAGCCCGGGCGCGGGTCCTCGGGCTCGACGACGACCTGGGCGTCGGACCAGAAGCGGTCGGGCGCCGGAGGGCGGGGCGCGGACGCGGTCACGCGGCGGCTCCGTTCGGAGGAGGGGGCGGGCCTCTCCGTGTGTACACCGCGGGACGCCCGGGGCAGGGAGGGGACCGATGAGCACCGACGCCGACCGGCTGCCCCAGTTCGTGCTGGCCGGGGCGCCGAAGGCGGGGACGACGGCGCTGCACGCCGCGCTGGCCACCCACCCGGGGCTCTACCTGTCGCCGGTCAAGGAGCCGAAGTACTACCTGACCGACGGCGGCCCGCCCGCGCGCAGCGGCCAGCGCGGCCCGGGCGACGCGCACAGCGCCCGCGAGTGGGTCTGGCGCCGGGGGGACTACCTGCGGCTGTTCGACGGCGCCCCGCCCGGCACGGTGCGCGGGGAGAGCACGCCGTTCTACCTGTACGACCGGGCCGCGCACCGCCGGCTGGCCGCCGACGTCCCGGGGATCCGCGTCGTCGCGATCGTGCGGGACCCGGTGGACCGCGCCTGGTCGAACTGGGTGCACCTGCGCGCCGACGGGCTGGAGCCCGAGGCCGACTTCGCCACCGCCGTCGAGCGCGAGGAGTCCCGCGTCGCCGCCGGCTGGGCGCCGTTCTGGCACTACCGCCGGCTCGGCCGCTACGGCGAGCAGCTGCGCGACCTGTACTCCGTCCTGCCGCGCGAGCAGGTGCTCCTGCTGCGGTACCGGCAGCTGGTCGACTCCCCGCGCGAGATGCTGGACCGGGTCAGCGCCTTCCTCGGCGTCGAGCCGGGTGTGGCGCACACGGTGGCCCCGGAGAACGTGAAGCCGTTCGTCGCCGACACCGCCCGCTACCGGGCGCTGTCGCGGGTCGCGCGGGCCGGTGCGGCGCTCGGGGCGTACGCCCCGCCGCAGGTGTGGCGGCTGGTGTCCCGGCCGCTGCTCGCCGCGCTGCACGCGCAGAGGGCACCGCGGCCGCCGATGCCGGTGGAGGTGCGGCGCGAGGTCCTGGCGCCGCTGCTGCCCGACGTCGCGCTGCTCGAGGAGCTCACCGGCGAGTCCTTCGACGACTGGCGCCGCGACACCGGCCGCGGCGACTTCCGCTCCCGCCGTCCCTGAGTCAGCCGAGCACGCGGTAGGTCACGTGCGTGCACACCGGCGAGACCTCCACGGCGGCCTGCTCCAGCCGGTGCCGGCCGGCGCCGGCGAACAGCGGGGTGCCCGCGCCGAGCACCTCGGGCGCCACGTGCAGGCGGAGCTCGTCGAGCAGCCCGTCGCGGAGGCAGGAGCCGACCAGCGCGCCGCCGCCCATGACGAAGACGTCGCGGTCGCCGGCGGCCTCCCTCGCCTGCTCCACGGCCGCCTGCGGGCCCGCGGTCACGAAGGTGAAGTCGTGGGTGGCCGCGAGCCGGTACTCCCGGGGCGGGGTGCCGGTGACGACGAAGAACGGCGGCCGGGCGTCGACGGCGGCGCCGTAGCCCATCCCGTCGGTCCACCCCCGGTCGACCTCGTCGAAGGTGCGCCGGCCCATGACGACGGCGCCGCTCGCGGCCGCGTGCAGCTCCAGGACGCCGCGGTCGACGGGGTGGTCGCTGCTCAGCGCCCAGGCGTGGAGGGCCTCGACGCCGTCGCCGGAGCCGCTGACGAAGCCGTCGAGGGAGACGGTGATGTCGCCGATGACGAGGGTCATGCAGGGGTGACCGGTGTGCCCCGCGGGAGTCATCGCGGAGGTGCCCGGCGACCGCCGCGCAAGGGGTCGGCGAGGACTGTGGACAGGCGTCTGAGCTGGAGTCGGCTCGCGCCGGGGGGTCCATCGGCCAGGCTTCGATCATGTGTTCGGAGGAGCTGGGCAGCGGTGACGTCCTCGACGACGTCGCCGCGCTGGTCGCCGAGCGCAACCGGGTCGACGCCCGGCTGGCCCGCGCGGTGCGGTCCGCGGAGAACCAGCAGGCGCCCGAGCGCGACGGGCAGGAGTCGATGGCCTCCTGGCTGCGCGGGCACTGCCGGCTGTCGCCGGCAGAGGCGTCGCGGCTGGTGCGCAACGGCCGCGCCCTGGAGCACCTGCCCGCGCTGGCGGAGGCCCACGAGGCGGGGCTGGTGTCGGCCGAGCAGGTCGCCGTGGCCGCCCGTGCCGTGACCCCCGAGCGGCTGGCCTCGGCTCTCGAGCAGGGCGTGGACCTGGCGGTGATCGACGCGGTCCTCACCGGCGTGGCGGTCGAGCGCGAGTACGCTGACCTGGTCCAGGTGGTGCAGCACTACTGCGACGACCTCGACCCCGACGGTCCCGAGCCGGACCCCACCGAGGGGCGCTCGTTGACCCTGGCCAGGCACGCCGACGGCTCGCTGACCATCCGCGGCCACCTGGACGCCGTGGGTGGGGAGAGGCTGCAGACCGCCCTCGAGGCGCACGTGCAGGCCGACCGCCTCGCCGGCGACGAGCGCACCCGCGCGCAGCGGCTGGGGGGACGCGCTGGTGCAACTGTGCGACAACGTGCTGGCGGCCGGGAGCCTGCCGCTGCTGCGCGGGCACGAGCCGCACGTGGTGGCGCGGATCGACAACCGGACGGCCGATGGCGCACCTGCCGTCCGGACGGCACCGAGATCACCATCCGCTGGCCCCTGCTCGCCCCTGCGGCCTGATGCTGGACGCAGGAGTGCAACCGTGGTTGCATCAGTGCTGTGACGGGGACCGGCGAGTGGGTGCTGCTGTCCTACCGCCTCCCGCGAGAGCCCTCGGGTCCGCGGACGACGCTGTGGCGGCGGCTGCGCCGGCTCGGTGTCGCGCAGCTGGCCGACGGGGTGGTGGCCCTGCCGGCCGACGCCCGCACCCGGGAGGCGCTCGAGTGGCTCGCCGACGACGTCCTGGCCGCCGGCGGCAGCGGCGGCATCTGGACCGCCCACCCGGCGACCGCCGCACAGGAGCGTGAGCTCGCGGCCGGCATGGCGGCGGCCCGGGCGGAGGAGTACCGCCAGCTGGCCGCCCAGTGCACCGCGGCGCTCGCGGAACCGCCGGCCGAGCGCACCCGGGCGCTGCGGCGGCTGCGGGGGGAGTGGCGGGCCGTCGGGCGGCGGGACTTCTTCCCCCCGCCCGAGCGGGACGCCGCCGGCGCCGCGCTGCGGACCCTGGCGACCGCGGCCGGCGAGCCGGTGGCGGCCGGGCGGGGGATCCGGTCGTGAGGTGGGCGACCCGCGCCGGGATCCACGTCGACCGCGCCGCCTGCGCCTGGCTGATCCGCCGGTTCGTCGACCCGGGCGCCGAGTTCGTCTTCGTCGCCGACCCCGCCGACGTCCCGGCCGACGCCACGCCGTTCGACATGCGCGGCGTCGCGCTGGGCCACGTCGGCGGCGACTGCTCGTTCGAGACGATCCTGCGGGTCCACGGCCTCGACGACCCCGTGCTCGAGCGGATCGGCGAGATCGTGCACGAGGCCGACCTGGACGACGGCCGCTTCGACGCCCCCGAGGCACCGGGTCTCGACGTCCTGCTGCGCGGGCTGTCGATGACCGGCGACGACGAGCGGACCCTCGCCGTCTCCGGCCCGCTGTTCGACGGCCTCTACGAGTACACCCGACGCCGCCTGCTGCTCGGCCGTGAACCGGCCTGACCCGACGGAGCCCGCGATGACCGAGCCGACCCCCGCCGGGCCGACGGCGGCCCCCGCCACGGCGTACCCGTCCTTCCGCGAGGCGGTGCGCGCCTGGTTCCTCGTGTCGCTGCAGACCTTCGGCGGTCCGGCCGGCCAGATCGCGGTCATGCAGCGGGAACTGGTCGACGAGCGCCGCTGGATCGGCCAGCGCCGGTTCCTGCACGCCCTCAACTACTGCACCCTGCTGCCCGGCCCCGAGGCCCAGCAGCTGGCCACCTACGTCGGGTGGCTGCTGCACGGCACCCGCGGCGGCCTGGTCGCGGGCGGCCTGTTCGTGCTGCCCGGCGTGCTCGCGCTGCTGGCGCTGTCGGCGGTCTACGTCGCCTTCGGCGACACCACCGCGATCACCGCCCTGTTCACCGGCCTGGCGGCGGCGGTGCTGGCGATCGTCGTCCAGGCCGTCGTCCGCGTGGGGAAGAAGGCGCTCGACAGCCGCGCCCTGGTCGTCCTGGCGGTCGCGGCGTTCCTCGCGCTCGCCCTGTTCGGCGTGCCGTTCCCCGCGGTGGTCGCGCTCGCCGGGGTCGCCGGCTGGGCCCTGGGCCGGTGGCGGCCGTCGGCGCTGCCGCAGGAGAAGGCGGCCGAGGGGCCCGACGCCGGACCGCCGCCGGTCGTCTCGGACGACGTCCTGCACCACGAGGCCCCCAGCGCGCGGCGCACCGTGCGGGTGCTCGTCACCGGGCTGCTCGTCTGGGGGCTGCCCGTCGCGGCGGTCGCCGTGCTGACCGGCGGGGGCAGCGTCCTCACCCAGCAGGGCCTGTTCTTCTCCGGCGCCGCGGTGGTCACCTTCGGCGGCGCCTACGCGGTGCTGGCCTACGTCGCCCAGCAGGCGGTCGAGGTCTACGGCTGGCTGACCCCGCGCGAGATGGTGCGCGGGCTGGCGCTGGCCGAGACCACACCCGGGCCGCTGATCATGGTGGTCCAGTTCGTCGCGTTCCTCGGCGCGTACCGGGCGTCCGGGGACCTGGACCCGTGGGTGGCGGCCGTCGTCGCCTCGCTGCTGGTCACCTGGGTGACCTTCGTCCCCAGCTTCCTGTTCGTGCTGCTCGGCGCCCCCTACATGGAGCGGCTGCGCGGCAACCGGTCGCTGTCGGCCGCGCTCACCGGCATCACCGCCGCCGTCGTCGGGGTCATCGCGAACCTGGGCGTCTACTTCGCCGTCCACACGCTGTTCTCCGGCACCCACGAGGTCGACGCCGGGCCGCTGGCGCTCGAAGTGCCGGACCCGGGCACGCTGCGGTGGGTCCCGCTGGCGATCGCCGCGGTGGCGGCGGTGCTGCTCTTCCGCGTCCGGTGGTCGGTGCTGCGCACCCTCGGGGTCTGCGCGGTGCTGGGCCTGGTCGCCGGGCTGGCCGGGCTCCCGGTCGGGTGAGCGTGAGCGGGGCGGGGACGGGTAGGGGCTCTGCCCGGGACGGCGTGCAGCCCCGCGCGCCGACGAGGGAGGGACCGACATGGCCATCGCCACCACCAACCCGGCCACCGGCGAGACGCTCAAGACCTACGAGCCGCTGTCGGACGAGGCCCTCGACGAGAAGATCGGCCGCGCCGCGGCCGCCTTCCGCAGCTACCGGCTGACCGCCCCCGAGGAGCGGGCGGGCTGGCTGCGCGCGGCCGCCGACGTCCTCGACGGCGACGCCGACCAGGTCGCCGAGCTCATGGTCACCGAGATGGGCAAGACGCTGGCCGCGGCGAAGGCGGAGGTCGCCAAGTGCGCCAAGGCGCTGCGGTACTACGCCGAGCACGGCCCGGCGATGCTCGAGCCGGAGCCCGCCGACGCCGGCGCCGTCGGGGCGGAGCAGGCGTACCTGGTGCACCAGCCGATCGGCGTCGTGCTGGCGATCATGCCGTGGAACTTCCCGCTCTGGCAGGCGATGCGCTTCGCCGCCCCGGCGCTCATGGCCGGCAACGTCGGGCTGCTCAAGCACGCCAGCAACGTGCCGCAGACCGCGCTGTACATGGAGGAGCTGTTCCGCAAGGCCGGCTTCCCCGCCGACGTCTTCCAGACCCTGCTGATCGGCTCCTCGTCCATCGAGCAGGTCCTGCGCGACGACCGCGTCGCCGCCGCCACCCTCACCGGCAGCGCCCCCGCCGGGCAGTCGGTGGCCGCGATCGCCGGGGACGTGCTCAAGAAGACGGTGCTCGAGCTCGGCGGCAGCGACCCGTTCATCGTCATGCCCTCGGCCGACCTCGACCGCGCCGCCGAGGTCGCGGTCACCGCCCGCTGCCAGAACAACGGGCAGAGCTGCATCGCGGCCAAGCGGTTCTTCGTGCACGCCGACGTCGCCGAGGAGTTCACCCGGCTGTTCGGCGAGAAGATGGGCGCGCTCGTCGTCGGCGACCCGATGGAGGACGGCACCCAGGTCGGCCCGCTGGCCACCGAGTCCGGCCGCGAGGACGTCGAGCGGTACGTGCAGGACGCCGTCGACAAGGGCGCGACCGTCGTCGTCGGCGGCAAGCGCCCCGACCGCCCCGGCTGGTTCTACGAGCCGACGCTGCTCACCGGCATCACGCCGGAGATGGACCTCTACGCCGAGGAGGTCTTCGGCCCGGTGGCCGCGCTGTGGACCGTCGACGGCCTCGAGGAGGCCATCGAGATCGCCAACAGCCACCCCTACGGCCTCGGCGCCAACCTGTGGAGCGAGGACGAGCAGGAGCGGGCCACCTTCATCCGCGACGTCGAGAGCGGGATGGCGTTCGTCAACGGGATGGTCACCAGCTACCCCGAGCTGCCCTTCGGCGGGGTCAAGCAGAGCGGCTACGGCCGCGAGCTCACCGAGCTCGGCATGTACGAGTTCACCAACGCCAAGACGGTGTGGATCGGGCCCCCCAGCAGCGAGCAGGCGCAGGGGGACACGGCCAGCGCGTCGGAGTGACCCCGGCGTGGCGCGGGTAGCCGACCCGGACGTCCGCCTCACCTCAGCAGCGGGGACCCCGGCGGACGTCCAGAGGGTGCGCGGCACCCGGACGGGAGCACCCGTGACGACGACGGACAACCGGTACCTCACCCAGGCGGTGCACGACCTCGGCACCGCCCTGTGGTTCGGCGGCTCGGTGATGGGCATCGCCGGCGTGAACAAGTCCGGCAGCGACCTGACCGCCGGCATCGACAAGGTCCGGGTGGCGAGTTCCGCCTGGGGCCGGTTCGCGCCCGCGCAGTGGGGCGGGATCGCGGCCACCCTCGTGACGGGGTTGCAGCTGACCCGGTCGAACACCCAGCGGCTGGCGCTCCAGCAGGGCTACGGGACGGTGGGTGCGCTCAAGGCCGCGCTCACCGTCGCGGGCGCCGGCGCCACCGCGTACGCCGCCTACACCGGCCGGAGGATCGGGCAACTGGCCGAGCAGGCCGCCTCCGAGGGCGGGCTCGAGGTGAAGGACGCGACGCTGCCCTCGGCCGGGACCCCGCCCGAGATCCGGAAGTGGCAGGCCCGGCAGCGGTTCACCCAGGCCGCCGTCCCGGCCCTGGCGGGCGCGGTGATCACCTGCAACGCCTGGCTGGTGCAGTCCTACCGGGTGGGCTCCACGGTCCGGGGCGTCCTGGGGCGGCTGCTCCCGTCCTGAGGCCGCGCCCGGCCCCGGCTCAGGCCGGGGCCGGGCCGGCGGGGACCGCCGTCAGGCGCACCCAGCCCCCGTCGCCGGCCTCGACCCGCACGGCGGTCGCCACCGAGGCGGCGAGGGCGAGCCGGGCGGCGTCCCCGGGCAGCCGACCGGCCGGCCGCACCTCCAGGCCGGGCCCGCCCTCGAGCAGCCGCACCGGCCGCGGACCGGGGGCCGCCGCGTCGGCGACCAGCACCTCCGACAGGAGCAGCAGCACCTCGTCGACGACGTCCGGCGGCCACCCGCGCGCCGCGGCGGCCGCGCGCACCCACGCCCGCGCCTGCTCGGGCCGGCGCGGGTCCACCGCCCCCTCGTACACCCCGCTGTCGGTCATCGGTCCACCACCCCCGGTGACCAACGAGACCCGCCGCGGCGGGGTGCGCGACACGCCGACGAGCGGTCAGGCGGTGTCGGGGTCGAGCGCGCACACCACGATGCGGCTGCCGGTCCCGTCCGGCCGCACACCCAGCGACACCGCGGGGGAGACCTTCCCCGCCAGCCACAGCATGAGCAGCCGGTGGTCCGGGGGCACCGCGTGCGCCTCCAGCGGCGGGCAGCCGGAGCGGACGCCCACCTCCGCGGTCAGCGTGCCGCCGTGCCGGGTGATGCGGACCCGGACACCGCCCCGCCCGCCACCCCGGACGCCGTCGAGGACGGCCGCGGTGCCGACCGCCTCGTGCAGCGCGAGCACGAGCTCCTCGCGGCGCGTGCGCGCCAGACCGGCGGCGGCCAGGCACGCGTCCCACCAGCGGCGGTTGGCCGTGCCCGCGGACGGGTCGACCAGGCGGTCGGCGAGGAGGACGCCGTCGCCCGGCGGCGGGCCGGCCGGCGGCCGCAGGTCCGGGTTGGGGACGTCGGCGCCGTCCCACCACAGCACCGGGTGCGTGGCGCGGGCGACCGCGAGCCGCTCGGCCGGCCCCCCGGCGGTGTCGACCAGGCAGGTGACCGCGAGCCCGTGTGCGGCGACCGCCGCGGTCGTGGCGTGCTCGGCGCGCCGCCACAGCCCGGCGTCGGGCAGGAGGGGGAACGCCTCCTGGCACAGCACGGACACCGGGCCGTCCCCGCCGGGCGGCCGCCGCGCGGCCCAGTCGTCGAGCAGCGACCCCAGCGACCGCTCGGCCAGGCCGCGGTGCGACGCGAACGCGACTCCGGCGGCGGGCAGCCGCGCCACCACCTCCCGCCGGAGCTCGTCGTCGACGTGGGCGACCACGGGCCGCCCGGCCGCCAGCGCGCGGCGGCACAGGTCCGCGGCGATCACGCCGGCCTCCGCCCGTCCCGCGTGGAACGCGCACCGGTGCACCGGTGCGGCGTCCGGTCCCGTCACCGGCCGGCGCCCTCGGAGGTCGCGTCCACCAGCTCCACCGCGCGATCGGGGTAGCGGTCGGCCAGCAGGCGGACCAGCCGGGCGGTCAGCCGCGAGGCGCCGACGACGGTCAGCCCGGGCGGGCCGGCGGCCGCCGCGACGAGGGAGTCGGCCGCGCCCACGTCGAGGAAGCGCAGGTCGCTGAGGTCCCACGCGCCGCCCCCGGCCAGCGTCGCCTGCAGCACCGCGCGCAGCGCGTCGGCGTTGGCCGAGTCCAGCTCGCCCGCGAGGTGCAGCCGGTCGCCGCGCCGGGTCAGCCGGAAGACGCCGTCGTCGTACTCCGCGGTGGCGTCGACCTGTGCGCGGTGCAGCGCGGTGAGGTCGGCGTGCTGGCCGGGCTCGAGCAGGTCGCGGAAGTAGGGGCACAGCACGGTGAGCGGGTGCCGGGCGGTCAGCTCGCCGACGACGGCCTCGAACGCGTTGACGCCGGGGGTGGTGATCGCGCCGGTGAACCGGACGGCGAGCCACCCCTCGGACAGCGCCCCGGTGACCGCCGCGGGCAGCTCGGCCGGGTCCGGCGGCACCAGCCGGACCGCCGTCGTGGCGGTCGGCTCCCAGCTCTCGCCGACGACGCCCGCGCGGCGCAGCCGGGCCCACAGCCGCTCCTCGCGGCCGCCGAGGGCGGTGACCAGGACGCACTCGCCACGGCGCACCCCGTCCGCGACGAAGTCGCCGACGACCTGCGCGTGCGCCTCCTCGCTGTCGAGGACGACGAAGTCGTGCGCGCCGCCGGTCACCGCAGGCCGTCCGCGGACACGACGGCCGGGGCCTCCCCGGTCTCGGTGACCAGCACGGCGACGTCGCGCACCGTGCGGCCGGTGTCCCGCGAGGTGCGGACGAGGATGCCGAAGGCGGCGTCGACGGTGATCCGGTAACGCTCCATGAGCACGCCCTTGGCCTGGCCGATGACGTCCCGGCTGTCCAGCGCGACGGTCAGGTGCGCGGTCCGCCGCACGGTGCGCAGCGCCAGCGCGGCGTGCCCGGCCACCGGGGTGAGCGTCGCGCGGTCGGGCCCCGGCCCGGGGCCGGCCACGTACACCGAGAGCGCCCCGACGACCTCGCTGCCGGTGTCCAGCGGCAGGCAGGTGGCGCGCTGCACGCCGGCGGCGGCGGCCCGCTCGGCGAGCGCGGGCCAGCGCAGGTCCCGGCCGAGGTCGGCGCTGCCCGCCGGCGTCCCGGCGAGCGCGGCGCACAGCGGGCCCTCGGACAGGCGGAGCTGGGCGGCGTCGAGCCCGGCGGCCGGGCCGGCGTCGTCGCGGGCGTGCCAGCCGCGGACGGCGCCGAGCAGCCAGCCCGCGAGGTCGAGACGGGCGTGCAGGGAAGTCGTCGTCGTGGTCCTCGTCGTGGTCGTGGAACTGGCCGCAGACTGCACCGCGACACCTCCAGCCGGGCGAGCCCGGAGTCGGCGTGCACCGCCGTCCGGCATCTCGACCGGCGGGCCCCGTGGATGACCATGCTGCCACCCGGTGCGGTGACACGCCGAGGGCCGACCCCGGAGGGTGAGTTTGACCACACCGGCCGCTCAAGGACCGGCCCGGCCGCGCCGATGGGAGGACGTGACCGCCACCCCGAGAACGCCGGCCGAGCGCGCGGACGTCCTGTCCTCCCTGCTCCGGCTGCCCGACGCCGTGCTGGCCGCGATCGCCTCCGACGGCGTACTCGTCCCGATGCCGGCCTCGCTCGGCGTCCCGCCGGAGCGGGTGATGACCCCGCCGGCCGACCGCGCCACGTTCCTCGACGCCGTCGTCCCCGCCGACGCGATGCTCGTCGTCACCGCCTTCGAGCGGGCGCGCACCAACGGGGTCGGCCTGGCCACCGTCCACGGCCGGCGCGAGCCCGCGGTGGCGCTGGCGCTCACCTTCGTCGACCTCCGCGAGCAGCACGGCGTCCTGCTCGGCGCCCTCGACGTGCTCGACGCGGCCGCCGGCGACCGCGGCCCCGCGCCGCTGGCGGGGCTCGAGGTGTCGCGGCGGCCGCGCACGGCGTCGGTCCGCAAGACGTCGCTGGCGGTGATCACCGAGATCGACGAGCGCACCACCCGGATGCTCGGCTGGACGCCGGCGCAGATGGTCGGCCAGCGCTCCTCGGAGTTCGTCCACCCCGACGACCAGGAGCGGGCGATCGCCAACTGGCTGGAGCTGCTCTCCCGCCAGGAGGCCCAGCGGGTGCGGCTGCGGCACCGGCGCGCCGACGGCACGTGGGCGTGGCTGGAGCTGGAGAACCAGTACGTGCCGGCCGACGACCCCGCCGACGCCGTCGTCGTGACGCAGATGAGCGACGTCTCCGACGAGATGGCCGCGCACGAGGCCCTGCAGCAGCAGGAGCGGCTGCTGCGGCGGCTGACCGAGGCGCTGCCGCAGGGCATCCTGCAGCTGACCTCCGACCGGGAGGTCGTGCACACCAACTCCCGCCTGCCGGTGCTGCTGGGCGTGCCCGCGGTGACCGGCTGGGACGACGTCGCGGCCCGGGCGGACGAGGCCGGGCGGGCGGCGCTGGAGACCGCGCTCGCGCAGGTGCTCGGCGACGGCGTGGACGCGGCGGTGGAGGTCGGCATCCGCACCCCGGCCGGCGAGGCCCGGGTGTGCGCGGTGAGCCTGGTGGCGCTCAGCGACCGCGAGGGCGCCCCCGGCGCGCTGGTGTGCGTCTCCGACGTCACCGACAGCGCCCGCATGCGCGAGGAGCTCACCGCCAAGGCGACCTTCGACGCCCTCACCGGCTGCCACAACCGCGCCTCCACCATCGCCGTCCTGGAGGCCGCGCTGGCCGGGCCGGACGCCGGGACGACGGCGGTGGTCTTCGTCGACCTCGACGACTTCAAGCCGGTCAACGACACCCTGGGCCACGACGCCGGCGACGAGCTGCTGGTGACCACCGCCGCGCGGCTGGCCGGCGTGCTGCGCCGGGACGACATCGTCGGGCGCATCGGCGGGGACGAGTTCCTCGTCGTCAGCCGCGGGGTCGACGGCCCGGTCGCGGCCGCCTCGCTCGGCGCGCGGATCCGGGCGGCGCTGTCGGAGCCGGCCGAGATCACCGCGGGCACCGTGCCGCTGCGGGCCAGCCTGGGCGTGGCCTGCGGGGAGCCCGGGCTCGGCGCCGCGGCGCTGACCAAGCGCGCCGACCAGGCGATGTACGTCTCCAAGCAGGACCGCCGCGGCGAGCCGGTGCTGTGGCGCGAGGAGCCGGTCCTCGCCCCGGCCTGAGGGCCGGCGGCCGTAGCGTCGGGGGCGTGACCTCCGTCCGCGACGCCGGCCCGGACGACGCCGCCGCCTGCCGGGACGTCTACGCCCCCTACGTCACCGGCACCGCGGTGTCGTTCGAGACCGAGCCGCCGACGGCGATGGAGATGGCCCGCCGCATCGCCGACGCCCAGGAGCGGCACGCGTGGCTGGTGCTCGAGGCGGACGGCGCGGTGCGCGGCTATGCGTACGGCGGGCCCTTCATGGCCCGCGAGGCCTACCGCTGGTCGTGCACGGTGAGCGTCTACCTCGAGCCCGGCCGGCGGCGCACCGGCGGGGGCCGGCTGCTGTACACGGCGCTGCTCGACCGGCTCGCCGCACGCGGGTACCGGGTCGCGCTGGCCGGGATCGCGCTGCCCAACGAGGCGAGCCTCGGCCTGCACCGGGCGCTGGGCTTCGAGCCCGTCGGCACCTACCGGCGGGTCGGCTGGAAGGACGGCGCCTGGCACGACGTCACCTGGCTGCAGCGCGACCTCGGTCCCGGCCCGTCGGGCAGCCCCGCCGAGCCGCGCTGAGCGCTCAGCCCCGGTCCACGGACAGGAAGGACGGGAGGTCGGCGGGCACGTCCCCGGTGCGGGCGAAGTGCGCCCACACCCGGCGGAGCTCCCGGCCGGCCGCGACGACCTCGACCCACGGGATGCCGGCCAGCAGCGGTGAGGCCTCCCAGGTGTGCCGGTGCGGGAACAGCAGCGGGAGGTCGATCGCGTGCGCCCCGGTCAGCGCGCCGGTGCCGTACGCGAGCGTGTAGTGCACCGCCCGGCCGCCGGCCGCGCGGTGCCGGCGGGCGGCCCGGGCGGCGTCGCGGGCGTAGATGCGGCGGGTGAGCACCCGCACGACCGCCTCCACCAGCGGCCGGCCGACGACGGGGACACGGGCCAGCCGCGCGGCGGGCGGCAGCAGCGCCGCGAACAGCGCCACCTCGCGGCTGTTCGTGCCGACCAGCAGGTCCACCTCCGGCGCCGCCTGCGCCCAGGCGTCCTCGAGCGCCTCCTCGGCCGGCAGCGGCGGGAGGCCGTACTGGGTGCCGAACGGCATCGCGGCGACCAGCCCGTACCGCCGGGCGCGCGCGGCCACCCGCGCCTGCGCGTCGACGACCTCCTCGACGGGCGCGGCGGGATCCAGAGACCGGGCCTCGGCGGCCATCGCGGCGCTCATCCGCGCCCGGCCGCGGGACAGCCCCAGCGGGGCGCTGGACACGACCGCGCGGCGGAACAGGCCGCGGGCGCCGTCGGCCGTCACGAGGTGGGCGATCGCGTCGCCGCCGGCGGACTCGCCGAACAGCGTCACCGCGTCCGGGTCGCCGCCGAAGGCCGCGACATTGGCCCGCACCCAGCGCAGCGCCTCGACGAGGTCGAGCAGGCCGAGGTTCGCCGGCCGCCCGTCCCCGTCGCCGAGGAAGCCGAGCAGCCCGAGCCGGTAGGTGACGCTGACGACGACCACCCGCTGCTCGCGCACGAGCGCGGCCGGGTCGTAGGCGGGGGCGTCGCCGGCGCCGCTGACGTAGGAGCCGCCGTGCACCCACACCATCACCGGCAGCCGGTCGGCCGGGGAGACGTCCTCCGGGACGGTGACCGACAGCCGCAGGCAGTCCTCGTCGGCGACGAGCTCGCCCATCGGGTCGGTGACCATCAGCTCGAGCTCCGGCGCCGGCGGCTGCGGGCACGCGGGCGACCACGACGTCGCGTCGACGACGCCGGTCGCGGGCGGCTCGGGCACTGGCGGGCGGAACCGCTCCGCCCGGGCGTACCGGATGCCGGTGGCCCGCACGACGCCGTCGGACCGCCTTGCCGTGAACGTCCCCGCGGGCGCCGCGAAGTGCGGCGTGGTGGCCTGCTGCGTCACGCGGTGCCGACCGCGGCGCCGAGGGCGTCGAAGGCGGCCTGCTGGAAGGCCCGCATGGTCGCGACCGTCGTCTGCAGCTCCAGCTCGGCCGCGTGGTACATCCCCGGCTCGACGTGCAGCCGCACCGGCACGCCGGCCGCCTGCAGGCGCCGGGCGTAGGCGACGTCCTCGTCGTGGAACAGGTCCAGGCCGCCGACACCGATCCACGCCGGCGGCAGGCCGGAGAGGTCCAGCCGGCGGGCCGGCGCCGCGTGGGGACGGGGCTCGTCGGCCCGCGGCCGGTGCCCCAGGTAGGCGGTCCACGCCCAGCGGTTGGACCGCGGCGTCCAGACCAGCTTCCCGCGGCCGGCGGTGCTCCGGCGCAGCACCGTGCGGTCGTCGAGCATCGGGTAGACCAGCAGCTGGAAGGCGACCGGCACGCCCTCGTCGTGCGCCCGCTGCGCCAGCGCCGCGGCCAGCCCGCCGCCCGCGCTGGCCCCGCCGACGGCGACGCGGGCCGGGTCCACGCCGAGATCCGCGGCCCGCCGGTGCAGCTCGCACAGCGCGGCCAGGAGGTCGTCGAGCGCCGCGGGGAACGGGTGCTCGGGCGCCAGCCGGTAGCGGGCGCTGACCACGACGACGCCGAGGTCGCGGGCCATCCGGCTGCACAGGTCGTGGTCGCCCTCGGGCTGCCCGATCACCGTGCCACCGCCGTGGACCCACAGCAGCGCGCCGCCGGTGCGCCGCACCGGCTCGTACACGAACACGTCCTGCCCGCCGGGGACGTCGTGCCGCGTCACGGTCACCCCGGCCACCGGCTCGGTGACCCGGGACCCGAACAGCCGGCGTCCGATCCGCAGCTCGGCCCGCGAGCCGATCGACAGCGGCAGCCACAGGTCCGGACGGCGCAGCTCGGGCGGCACGGCAGCGACGGTGCGGGCGCGGCGGGCGAGCGCGACGGCGAGGCCGAGCGCGGCGAGGCGCGTCAGGCGGCGGGAGCGGGCGGTCACCGGGCGGACGCTAGCGGTCGGCCCCCGCGCGGCCGCGGGGGCTACGGTGCGCGACGGCGCCCGGGACGGGCGCGGGCGACGGATCGGGAGGACGCGTGACCACAGCGGTGCGGCACGGGGAGGGCACGCTGCCCTCGGGGCAGTACTGGCAGGGCTGGAGCGTCCCCGGCCCGGCCGGCGTCGTCGTCCTCGTGCACGGCGTGCACGAGCACGGCGGCCGCTACGCGCACGTGGCCGATCGGCTCGGCCGCGGCGGCTACGCCTCCTACGCGCCCGACCACCCCGGCCACGGCCGGTCGCCCGGCCGGCGGGGTGACATCGGGAGCATGGCGGGGACCGTCGAGGGCGTGGCGCAGACCGTCCGCGCCGCCGCCGACCGGCACCCCGGCGTCCCGGTGTTCGTCTACGGACACAGCCTCGGCGGGCTCATCGCGCTGCAGTACCTGACCGGCGAGCCGGACGCGCGGGTCGTCGGTGCGGTCCTCTCGGCCCCCGCGCTCGACACCAGTGCCGCCACCCCGGTGCAGCGGGCGGTGGCGCCGGTGCTGGCCCGGCTGGCTCCGGGCCTCGGCGTGCTCGCCCTCGACGTCGAGACGGTCAGCCGCGACCCCGAGGTGGTGGCCGCCTACCGGGCCGATCCGCTCAACCACAACGGGAAGATGGTCGCCCGCACCGGCGCGGCGCTCATGCAGACCGCCGCGGCGATGCCCGGCCGGCTGCCCGGGCTCCGGCTCCCGCTGCTAGTCGTCCACGGCAGCGCCGACCGGCTGGTGGCGCCGGCGGCCAGCGTGGTGGTCCGCGAGCACGCGGGCTCGCCCGACCTCACGCACCGGGTCTACGACGGGCTGTTCCACGAGCCGCACAACGAGCCGGAGAAGGAGCAGGTCCTCGACGACGTCGTCGCCTGGCTCGACGCCCACCGGCCGGCCTGATCGGTCGTCGGGCGCCGCGATCCGTGGCAGGGTCGGGGCGGCCGCGCCGCACGGGTGCGGCGGAGGGGAGGCCCGTGCCCCAGGCCCTCACGGACGGCGTGCGGCTGCTGCGCGCCTTCGTCACCAACCCGCGCCAGGTGGGGGCGGTGCTGCCGACGTCCCGGACGGCGGTGCGCGCCCTGCTCGACCTCGCCGACGTCCCGGGCGCCGGCCTGGTCGTCGAGCTCGGTGCCGGGACCGGGGTGGCCACCCGGGAGATCCTCGCCCGCCTCGGCCCGGACGCCCGGCTCCTCGCGCTGGAGATCGACCCGGAGCTGGCCCGCCGGCTCACCGAGCGCCACGACGACCCCCGGCTGCGGGTGGTGTGCGGCTCCGCGGAGGACCTCACCGGCCTCCTCGACGGCGAGCGAGCCGACGTCGTCGTCTCGATGCTGCCGTTCACCTCGCTCGAGGTGGGCCTGCGCCGCCGGCTGCTCGACCAGCTGCCCCGTGCGCTGCGCCCCCGCGGCACCGCGGTGGTGATCCAGTACTCGCCGCTGGTGCTCGGCGAGCTGCGCCGCCGCTTCCCCGACGTCCGGACGCGCGTGACGCCGTGGAACGTGCCGCCCGCCTTCCTCTTCGCGTGCACCGACGGCGCCGGGGGCTGACGCGGCGGCGCCGCGATGAGCCGCCGTCCCCACGACGGTCTACACGGGCATGACCACCGGACAGATCGACCCCCGGTACGGCGACGCCACGGCGACCGCACCCCCGTGGGCCGACGTCGAGCGGCTGCTCACCGACGCCCAGCTGTACTGGATCACCACCGTCCGCGCGGACGGCCGGCCGCACGCCGTCCCGCTCGTGGGCGTCTGGCACGACGGCGCGTTCGCCTTCTGCACCGGCGCGGACGAGCAGAAGGCGCGCAACCTCGACGGCAACCCGCACGTGGCCGTGACCACCGGCAGCACCGGCGCGCACGGCTGGGACAGCGGGCGCGACGTCGTCGTCGAGGGGGTCGCGGCGCGGGTCACCGACCCCGGGGAGCTGCAGGTGCTGGCCGACGCCTGGTTCGCGAAGTACGGCGAGGACTGGCACTTCGCGGTGCGCGGGGACGAGTTCGTCGAGCTGAGCTCCTCCGGCGGGGCCACCGGGGGCGGCGCGCGGGTCTACCGGGTGCCCCCGGACAAGGTGCTGCTGTTCGGCGGGCCGCACGGCCAGACGCGGTACCGCCCCTAGGCCGGGCGCGCGGGGAGCAGGTGCTCCTGGTGGTCCAGCTCCCGCTCGAGCGTGCGCAGCCCCTCGTCGGGCAGCCGGCCGAGGTCGCGCCAGCGCAGCAGCTCCTCGCGCTCGGCGTCGATCACCGCCCGGCGCACCCGCAGCGCCGCCTCGTACTGCGGCGACATCGGCACCTCGCCCTCGGCGTCCTCGAGCACCTGCAGCCGGTGCCGGTAGCGGTCCAGCCGGGTGCGCAGCGCGGCGCGGATCGACTCGATGGCGGCGTCGTCGACGTGGTCGTGCTGCTCGGCCTGCAGCTCGTCGAGCCGGTTCAGCCCCGCCTCGACGGCGGCCGTCCGCGCCTGGTTGCGCAGCCGGGCGGCGTCGGCGGCGTCGGCGCGCAGGCGCAGCCGGCGCACCAGCGGGGCGAACGTGGTGCCCTGCCCGACCAGGGTGACCAGCACGACGAGGAAGGCGCAGAACAGCAGCAGGTCGCGGTCCGGGAAGGGGTCGCCCGTGTCGGTGACCAGCGGGATGGTGAAGACGGCGGCCAGGCTGATGACGCCGCGGGTGCCGGCCCAGCTCAGCACGGCGATCTCCCGGCCGGACAGCTGGCGCGGCGGGGTCGCCGGGTCGCCGTCCTCGTCGGCGGCGGGAGCACCGCTGAGCCGCATGTGCAGTGCCCGGGGCGCGTGCTCGGTCAGCCACAGCCACAGCGGCCGGACCAGCAGCACCGCCCCCACGGTGATCACGGCGGCGGTCACGACGGTCGAGGGCGCGTACTGGCCGAGGCCGCTGATGACCGCGGGCAGCTGCTGGCCGATGAGCAGGAAGACGACGCCCTCGAGCAGGAAGTCGACCAGCTTCCACACCGCGTCGGTCTGCAGCCGGGTGGCGCCCGACTGCCAGTACGGGGCGTTGTGCGCGATGACCAGCCCGGCGACGACGACGGCCAGCACGCCGGACACGTGCACCGACTCGGCCAGCAGGTAGGCGACGAACGGCGTCGCGAGGGACACGGCGTTCGACGACAGCGGGTCCCGGCGGAGCCGGCGCAGCGGCCGGACGCCGTAGGCGACGGCCAGCCCGGCGGCGACACCGCCGGCGGCGGCGAGCGCGAACTGGCCCAGCGCCGACCAGGTGGAGAAGCCGTCGCCCACCGCGGCCGCGATGGCGACGCTGAGCAGGGTCAGCGCGGTCGCGTCGTTGAGCAGCCCCTCGCCCTGGATGAGGGTGACCAGCCGCGGCGGCAGCCCGACCCGGCGGCCGACGGCGAGCGCGGCCACCGGGTCGGGCGGGGCCACGGCGGCGCCGAGGGCGATCCCGGCGGCGAGCGTCGCGCCGGGCACCCACAGCGCGAACCCGACGCCGATGACCAGCGCCGTGACCACCACGAGCAGCACCGACAGCCCGACGACGGTGCGCAGGTTGGCCCGGATGGCGATGAGGGAGGAGTCGAGCGCCGCGCTGTAGAGCAGTGGCGGGATGAGGACGCTGAGGACGATCTCCGGGTCCAGGCCCAGGTTCGGGCCGGGCAGCAGCGCGTACACCAGCCCGGCCACGGTGAGCAGCGCGGCCGCCGGGATGCCGGTGCGGCCGGCCAGCCAGCGGGCCGCCACGATCACCGCGACCGCGGCCAGGACGAGCAGGATGACGGTCTCGGCGTGCACCGAGTCATCCTCCCCGAGCGCCGATCCCCGCTCATCCCGACGCCCCGGTGGCCGGGGTGGCGGAGATGGCCGTCGCCGCCACCCGACCGGCTCAGGCGGCGGCGACGGACTCCATCGCCTCGGCGGTCAGCGTCACCGAGCGCAGCCGGGCCTCGGTGCCGGGCGCCTGGTGGGCGACGATCAGCTCGTCGGCGTCGGCGAGCCGGGCGAACTCGGTGAGCCGCTCGCGGACCTCGGCCGGGGTGCCGGCGGCGGTGTGGGTGAGCATCGAGTCCACGTGCCGGCCCGCGCCCGAGGACAGCAGAAGCTCGGCGGCGTCGTCGTCGAGGTCGCGGCCCTGGCCGAACAGCCCGACGGCGAGCCGGCGGCGGGTGGCCTGCAGCATCTCCCGCGCCGCCTCGGCGGTGTCGGCGGCGATGGCGTTCACCCCGGCGATGACGTACGGGGCGTCGAGCTGCGCGGACGAGCGGAAGTCGCGCCGGTAGGCGGCCACCGCGGGCTCGAGCAGCTGGGGGGCGAAGTGCGAGGCGAAGGCGTAGGGCAGGCCGAGCGCGGCGGCCAGGCCGGCGCCGAACATCGACGAGCCGAGGACGTACAGCGGCACCTCCGACCCGTGGCCGGGGACGGCCCGCACGCCGGGCACCCGGGACTCGCCGGTCAGGTAGCCCTGCAGCTCGAGCACGTCCTGGGGGAAGCGCTCGGCGGAGGCGGCGTCGCGGCGCAGGGCGTACGTGGTGTTCTGGTCCGAGCCGGGCGCGCGGCCCAGGCCCAGGTCGATGCGCCCGGGGTACATCGCCTCGAGCGTGCCGAACTGCTCGGCGATCGTGAGCGGCGAGTGGTTGGGCAGCATGACGCCGCCGGCGCCGAGCCGGATGGTGGAGGTGTGCGCGCCGATGTGCGCGATCAGCACGCTGGTGGCCGACGACGCGATCGCCGGCATGTTGTGGTGCTCGGCGTACCAGACCCGGCGGTAGCCGGCCTCCTCCGCCCGCTGCGCCAGCGCGACACTCGCGGCGATGCTGCTGCCGTGGGTCTCCCCGGGGGCGACGGGAGCGAGGTCGAGCACGGACAGCGGGATGCGCACGGGGGTCCTCCTGGGGACGGGTCGTCGTTGCCCGGTGCAACACCCGGCGGTCCCGGGCGCTTCCGCCGCGGCGGTAGTCGGACGCAAGTCACCGGCAACCGGGCCGGGGGACGGTGGCGCCGTGACCGCGACCGCACCGCTGCCGTTCCCCGTCACGCCCCGCCGGCCCGGCGACCCCGAGGCCGACGTGACCCGCCTGGCGCTGGCGCACCGCGCGCTGCGCGGCGGCTGCCGGCTGCTGGCCGGCGTCGCCGCGGAGGCCGCCGGCGGCGCGGTCTGGCCGGCGGAGCGGCGGCGGGCGGTCGTCGCCTTCGGCCGGTGCGTGCTGCGGGAGGTGTGCGCGCACACCGGGCGGGAGGACGCCGTCCTGTGGCCGGTGGTCGCCGCCTCCGCCGGGACGCACGCCGCCGACCTCGAGCCGCTCACCGAGGACCACGCCGTGCTCCGGTCCGTGCTGGACCGCGCCGACGCGGCGCTGACCGCGTTCGCCGCCGGCCCGGACGCCGCGGCCCCCCTGGCCGCCGTCCTCGCCGAGCTGGCCGACGCGCTGGACGAGCACGTCGAGGAGGAGGAGCGCGAGGTGTTCCCCGTGATCCGCCGGTGTGTGTCGGCGCGCGACCTGGCCCGCTACGAGGGCGTCTGCGCCCGCGGCTCCGGGCCCCGGTCCGCGGCGTTCGCGCTGCCGTGGGTCGCCGACGCCTGCCGCACCCCGGGCGAGCGCGCCGGGCTGCTCGGCGCGACGCCGCTCCCGCTGCGGGTGCTGCTGCGCGCGGCCGAGCCGGGCTGGCGGCGCCGGCGCGACCTCGTCGCCGGCCGCTAGTCCAGCGCCGCGCGGGCCTGCGCGGTCCAGGCCGCGTTGCCGGTGCGCTCGGCGACGGCGACGGCGACCGCCCGGTGCGCCTCGGCCGCGGCCCGGTCCCCGCGGGCGGCGGCGAGCCGGGCCAGCACCGTCGCCGTCGGGCCGAACGCCATCTGGGCGGTGTGCGTCCCGCACACGGTGTCCCGGTAGGGGAGCAGCCCGGCCTCGGCCTCGGCCATCCGCTCCGCGTCCCCGAGGGCCAGCCCGACGAGGCCGCGGCAGTACTGGACGAACGGCGCGAACAGGTCCCGCACCGCCCGGGAGGGCGGCGGGACCAGCGCCCGCGCCTCCTCCGTCCGCCCGGCCAGCACCAGGGCCAGGGCCTGCGCCTCGACCGCCAGCTCGGGCGAGATGGGCGCCAGCGCGGCCATCTCCTCGGGGGCGACCGGCCGGGCGCCGGGGTCGGCGAGCCGCAGGGAGAGCTGGGTGGTCAGCCGCAGCGCCCGGGCCACCGCGGGGTAGTAGCCGGCGTCGAGCAGGGCCTGCTCGGCCACGTCGTACGCCGCCTGGGCCTCGCCCACCCGCCCGGCGACGGCGGCGCGCAGGCCGGCGTAGCAGCGGGCGATGCCGCGCAGCAGCGGCAGGCCGTAGGCGGTGGACAGGCGCTCGGCCTCCGCGGCGTGCCGGTCGGCGGCCTCGAGGTCGAGCACGGCGCAGGTGTCCTGCAGGAGCACCAGCCGCGCCACCGCCTCGAAGACGCCGAACCCCTCGCGCCGGGCGAGGTCGAGCAGTTCGGTGCCCAGCTCCGTGGCCTCGCTGCGGTCGCGTCCCCGCACGGCGTGGAACTGCCGGACGGTCAGGGCGTGGGCGAGGGCGAGCGGGTCCCCGCCGAGCCGGGCCTCGGCCAGCGCCCGGTCGGAGGCCTCGGCGGCCCGATCGTCGTGCCGCTCCTCGAGCTCGGTGGCCAGCATCGCCAGCAGCCGGGTGCGCTGCGGGTCGCCGGGCCGCAGGGCGGTGGTCACGCGCTCGGTGCGCGCGACGAACCGGTCGTCGACCGGGTCCACCCAGGCGTTCCAGAGGGTCGGCACGTCCGAGGACAGCAGGACCGCCGCGGTCAGCTCCGCCGGGGCGTCCTCCGGCAGCACGGCCAGCGCGCGGGTGCGCAGGGCGCGGGCCTCGCCGATGGCCCCGGCCAGCGCGGTGGCGTGCGCCTGCGCGGCGAGCAGCCGCGCGAGGCCGGCCGCGTCGTCCGGGCGGGTCCTCCCGGTCGCCTCGGCCGCCCGCCCCCACATGACCGCGGCGTCGGCGTACGCGAAGTGCCGCTCGGCCAGCTCCGCGGCCGACCGGGCCCAGCGGGCGGCCGAGGCGGCGGAGCCGGGACCCGCCGCGGCGGCGTGGTGCGCCAGGGCGGTGACGTCGTCGGGCCGCAGCCGCTCCAGGACCGCGGCCACCCGGCCGTGCAGCCGGGTCCGGCGCAGCGAGGACAGGTCCTCGTACAGCGTGTCCCGGACCAGCGCGTGCACGAACCGCAGCCGGCCCGGGCCGGGCTCCACCAGGAGGCCGCTGACCAGCGCCGTCTCCAGCGCCTCGACCAGCGACTCGTCGTCCTCGTCGGTGCCGCCGCCGGCCGGGGCCGCCGCGGCGAGCAGCACCTCGGCGTCGACGTCGCGGCCGATGACGGCGGCCAGGCGCAGCAGCGTGCCGGTGCGCGCGGGCAGGCCGGCCAGCCGGTGCCGGACGACGTCGCGCACCGTGCCCGGGACCGCGTCGACGTCCTCGCCGGTGTCCACCAGCCGGACCAGCTCGCGGACGTGGAAGGGGTTGCCGTCGGCGCGGGCGGCGATCGCGGCGCGCGTGCGCCCGTCGACCGGGGTGAGCGCCCAGTCCTCGACCAGCTCCTCCACCGCGGCGGCGTCGAGGCCGCGCAGCGCGAGGCCCACGGGGGAGCGGCGGGCCAGCGCGGCGAGGACCTCGGCCAGGCCGGCGCTCTCCTCGGGGCGGTGCGCGGCGACCACCAGCACCGGCGACCCGGCCAGCGCCGGCAGCAGGTCCAGGAGCAGCGCCGTCGTCTCCCGGTCGGCGCGGTGCAGGTCGTCGACGGTCACCAGCAGCGGCGTCCGCGCGGCGACGGCGGCCAGCCAGCCGGCCACCGCCTGGTGCAGCCGGAACCGGTTGCCGGTCGGGTCACCGCCGGTCACGGCCGGCGCGTCGTCGGTGAGCAGCATCGCCAGGGGAGCGGGGTCGGCCGGCGGGACCTCGGCGGCGAGGGCGCGCAGCGCCGCGGCCCACGGCCAGCCGGGCGGGGCGCCGTCGGTCTCCGGGCAGCAGACGGCGACCGTCGTCCAGCCGCGGGCCGCGTGCTCGGCCCGCAGGTGGTCGAGCACCGTGGTCTTGCCGCCGCCCGCCTCGCCCGCCAGCAGCGCGACCTCGACCTGCCCGCCGGCCGCCCGCCCGGCCGCGGCTGCCAGCGCGGCCAGCTCGGCGTCGCGGCCGACCGGCCGGGGCACGTCCGGCGCGGGGGCGGCCGGAGCCGGGACGGGCGCGGGCGCGGGCGCCGGGCGGCCGACCGGCGGCGCCGGCCGGCGCGCCGGCAGCAGCGAGGGGGACTGGGCGAGGACGGCCTCCTCCAGCGCCCGCAGCTCCGGGCCGGGGTCGACGCCGAGCTCGTCGGCCAGCCGGGCCCGCACCTCGCGCAGGGCGGCGAGCGCCTCGCCCTGCCGCCCGGCCCGGTAGAGGCCGAGCGCGAGCAGCCGCCAGCCCTCCTCGCGCAGCGGGTGCTCGGCGACGTGCGCGCGCAGCTGCGGGAGCGGGTCCCGCCCGCCGGGGGCGTCCAGCGCGACGGCGGCGCGCCGCTCGACGGCGGTCAGCCGCAGCTCGTCCAGGCGGGCGGCCTCGGGGCCGGCCCAGGGCTCGTCGCGGTACTCGGCGTAGGCGGGGCCGCGCCACAGGTCGATCGCGGCGCTGTACCGGTTGCGAGCCCCGGCGGGGTCGGTCGCGGCCAGCCGGTCGCCCTCGTCGAGCAGCCGCACCGCCTCGAGCACGTCCACGGCGTCCTCGGCCGGGCGCAGCGCGTAGCCCGGCGGCACGGTGACCAGCAGCCGCGCGGGCGTGCGCGGGGCGCGGCCGGGCTCCAGCACCCGCCGCAGGTGGCTGACGTGCGCCTGCAGCGTCCCCAGCGCGTCGGCGGGGGAGGCGCCGCGCCACAGGTCGGCGACCAGCACCTCGGCGGGGACCACGTGCCCGCCGGCGACCAGCAGGCGGGCGACCACCGAGCGCTGGCGGCGGCCGCCCAGGTCGAGGGGCTCGCCGTCGCGGACGGCGCCCACGTCGCCCAGCACCCGGAACCCGACCGTTCCGGCACCCCCGCTCCCCATAGCGGCGCGAGCATAAGCGCGTTCCGCCGGATCGCGGAGCGGTCGTGAGGAGTTCCACCGGAAGCGGTCACGGCCAGGTCACGCCGCGCGTCGTCCTGCCCCGGGAGGCGCCCGACCAGTGGCCCGCAAGCCGGTGCCAACCGCGTGCCGTCACCGTCCCGGCATGACCTCGACCGCCCCTGCCCTGCCCTTCCCCGTCACCCCGCGCCGTCCCGGCGACCCCGAGCCCGACCTGTTCGGCTTCACCCTCGTGCACCGCGCGCTGCGGTCGGGCTGCCGGCTCGTGGCCGACGCGGCCACCCGGATCGCCGCCGGCGAGCCGTGCCCGCCCGGGCGGCGGCGCGCACTCGTCCACCACGCCGGGGCGGTGCTGCCCGAGGTGCACGTGCACCACTCCCGGGAGGACGACGTCCTGTGGCCGGTCATCGTCGCCTCGGCAGGGGACTCCGTCGACCTGGGCCCGCTGTCCGACGACCACACCGCGCTGCAGGGCGTGCTCGACCGCGCGCAGGCCGCGCTCGCCCGGTTCGCCGAGGACGGTCCCGCGCAGGCCGGGCCGCTGGCCGCCGTGCTCACCGAGCTCGCCGACGAGCTCGACGAGCACATCGAGGAGGAGGAGCGGGAGGTCTTCCCGGTCCTGCGCCGGTTCGTCTCGGCGGGGGACTTCGCGCGGGTGGAGACCCGCTTCCGCCAGGGCACCGGCCCGCGGCGCATGGCCTTCGTGTTGCCGTGGGTCGTCGACGCCTGCCGGACGCCGGAGGAGCGGGCGCGGCTGTTCGCCGGCGCGCCCGCGCCGCTGCGGCTGCTGCTGCGGGCGGTGCAGCGCCGCTGGACCCGCCGCCGCGACCTCGCCGCCGGCGCCTGACCCGGCCCCGGCCGGGGTCCCTCCGCGGGACCCCGGCCGCCGGCGGTCAGGCGCTGCGGGCGCGGCGGGGGCGGGTGGGCACGGCCTCGACCGGGGCGTCGGCGCCCTCGACGCCGAGGCGCCGCTCGAAGCCGGGCGGGACGACGAGGTCGTCGCGGGACAGGTCGGCGGCGGACTCCCGCGCCAGGCCGGTCAGCGCGCAGCCCAGGCCGTCGCGCAGCAGGTCCAGCACGTTCTCCACCCCGGCCTGCCCGTTGGCGGCCAGGCCCCACAGGTAGGCGCGGCCGATCATCACGGCCTTGGCGCCCAGGGCCAGGGACTTGGCGACGTCGGAGCCGCGGCGGATGCCGCCGTCGAGGAGCACCTCCACCTGGTCACCGACCGCCTCGGCGATCGCGGGCAGCGCGCGGATGGAGGCGGGGGTGCCGTCGAGGTTGTTGCCGCCGTGGTTGGACACGGAGATCGCGGTGACGCCGGCGTCGACGGCGCGCTTGGCGTCGTCGACGCGCATGACGCCCTTGAGCATGAACGGCCGGTCGTCGCCCCACAGCTCGCGCAGCCAGGCGACGTCCTCCCAGGTCGGCATGGGGGACTGCATCCAGGCGCCGTAGGCGCCGAAGAACGTGGGCGGGGTCTCGGCCGGGTCGCCGACCATGTTCGGCACGGTGAGGTCGGGCAGCCTGCGGGTCCTGGCGAACTGCCACAGCCAGCGGGGCCTGAGCGCGACCTGGGGCGCGTAGCGGCGGACGGCCTCGAGGTCGATCTTCTCGGGGATGAACGGGGAGCCCCAGTCGCGGCCGTAGGAGAACGACCAGTCCAGGGTGGCGATCAGCCCGGCCACGCCGGCCCGCTTCGCGCGCTCGACCTTGGCGGCCATGGTGTCGCGGTCGCCGACCCAGTAGAGCTGGAAGAAGGTCTTGGGGTTGGCGGCGACGACCTCCTCCATCGGCTTGCTGGCCATCGAGGACAGGCCCATCGCCACGTTCCGGGCGGCGGCGGCGCGGGCGACGGCGACCTCGCCGGCGGGGTGTACCGCCTGCACGCCGGTGGGGCTGATCAGCACCGGCATCGAGACGTCCTGGCCCATGACCGTGGTGGCCAGGTCGCGCTCGTTGGACAGGCCGGCGGTGTGCGGGGCGAAGCCCAGCTCGTCGAAGGCGCGCAGGTTGTCGTCGACGGTCAGGCCCTTCTCCGAGCCGGCCACCAGCGCCCCGTACACGCCCTTCGGCAGCCGCCGCTCCGCCCGCCGCTGCGCCTCGGCCACCGTCTCGAACCAGGGGTTGGCCATGTCGTCTCCGTCCGGTCGGTCCCCGGGACCGACCCCCGGTGGCACTCAGTGCCACCCTAACGTCGCCGGTGTAGCGCAGGCCACACCCGGGGAACGGAGCAGCCCCGCGGCCGGGAGGGCCACGGGGCTGTCGTCGGGGGTGCGCCGGCGGGCGGCGCGGGTGCCGCGGTCAGAAGCGGGCGGCCACGGCGGCGATCTCGTGCGCCGACTCGAGGGTCGGGGCGGCGGCGAGGGCGCGCTGCAGCTCGCGCTCGTCGCGACGGCGGGCGCGGGTGCTGCGAGCGGAGGCCAGGGCGGTGCGCAGGCGGGTCATCTCGGTTCCTCCTCGGGCGGGGTGCCGCCGATCGATCCACGGCGGCGGCCACTTCCGGTCGTCACCGGCGGGCCCGGGCGGGTGGGGCGTCGGTCACTGTGATCGCCGTCTCGACCTGCTGGGTCTGCATCTCCAACCATCCTCGCCGATGCACGGTTCGTCAAGCGAACCCAGCGTGACCTACGCTGCACCCGTGACGGCCGACACACCTCCCGACGGGTACGACCGGACGCGCTGCTCGGTCGCCGGCACCCTCGCCGTGGTGGGGGAGAAGTGGAGCCTGCTGGTGCTGCGCGAGGCGTTCCTCGGCGTGCGCCGGTTCGCCGACCTGCAGCGCGCGCTCGGGGCGCCGAAGGCGGTGCTCACCGACCGGCTCAACTCCCTGGTCGCCCAGGACCTGCTCGCCCGCGTCCCGTACCAGGAGGAGGGCGCGCGGCAGCGGCATGAGTACCGGCTCACCGAGCGCGGCCGCGACCTCTACCCGGCGCTCGTCGCGCTGATGCAGTGGGGGGACCGGTGGCTGGCCGGGGACGGCGTCCCGCCGCTGGCGCTCACCCACCGGGACTGCGGCGCGCCGGTGGCGCTCGGGCTGCGCTGCGCCGCGGGACACGAGGTCGGCGGGCCGCGCGAGGTCACCGCGACGCCGACGGGCCGTGATCGGCCCGGTGAGACGGCCGCCACACCCGCGGGCTAGCGTCGGCGGCGCCCGTGCTGCTGCGACCCCGGAGGCCCCTCTGCCCACCACCGTCATCCCCGGTGCCGCGAGCGCCCCGGAGCTGTCCGCCCACCTCGCCGTGCCGCCGGTGGGGGAGGGGCCCTGGCCCGGCGTCGTGGTCGTGCACGAGGTCTTCGGGCTCACCGACGACGTCCGCCAGCACGCCGACCGGCTGGCCGCCGCCGGCTACCTCGCCGTCGCGCCCGACCTGTTCACCGCCGGCGGCGCGGTGCGCTGCCTGCGCTCGACGTTCCGGTCGCTGAGCCGCGGCGAGGGCCCGGCCTTCGGCGACCTCGAGGCGGCCCGCCGGTTCCTCGCCGGCCGCGACGACTGCACCGGCCGGATCGGCGTCCTCGGCTTCTGCATGGGCGGGCAGTTCGCGCTGCTCGGCGCCACCCGCGGTTTCGACGTCGCCGCGCCCAACTACGGCCCCCTGCCGAAGGACGCCGAGAGCGTGCTCAAGGGCGCCTGCCCGGTGGTGGCCGGCTTCGGCGGCCGCGACCGGGCGCTGCGCGGCGCGGCGGGCCGGCTGGGCCGGGTGCTCACCGACCTCGGCGTCGAGCACGACGTGAAGGAGTACCCGGACGCCGGGCACTCGTTCCTCAACCGGCACAACGCGGGGCCGTTCACGGCGCTGGAGAAGGTGCTCGGCGTCGGCTACCACGGCCCCTCGGCCGAGGACGCCTGGGCGCGCATCCTGCGCTTCCTGGACCGGCACCTGCGGGCCGCGGCGTGAGCGGGGGCGCGAGCGGCCCGCTGGCCGGCCTGCGGGTCGTCGAGCTCGGCGGCATCGGGCCCGGCCCGCACGCCGCGATGGTGCTGGCCGACCTCGGCGCCGACGTCGTCCGGGTGGAGCGGCCCTCCGGTGGCCTGTCGCTCGGCGGCGCCGCCCGCGACGTCGTCATGCGCGGCCGGCGCTCGCTCGGCGTCGACGTCAAGGCGCCCGAGGGCCGCGACCTGGTGCTCGGCCTGGCCGGGCACGCCGACGTGTTCCTCGACGTCTTCCGCCCCGGCGTCGCCGAGCGGCTGGGGCTCGGCCCCGACGCGTGCCTCGAGCGCAACCCCGGGCTGGTCTACGCGCGGATGACCGGCTGGGGCCAGGACGGGCCGTGGGCCGACCGGGTCGGCCACGACGTCAACTACCTCGGGCTGACCGGCACGCTCGCCGCGCTCGGCCGGCCCGGGCAGGTGCCGCGGCCGCCGATGAACCTGGTCGCCGACTACGGCGGCGGCTCCATGCTGGTGCTGGTCGGCATCCTCGCCGCGCTGCACGAGCGGTCCCGCTCGGGCCGCGGCCAGGTGGTCGACGCCGCCATGGTCGACGGCGTCGCGCTCATCTCCCAGGTGCTGTGGTCGATGCGCGGCATGGGGCTGTGGTCCGACCGGCCGGGCACCAACGTCCTGGACGGCGGCGCGCCCTACTACGACGTCTACGCCTGCGCCGACGGCCGGTTCGTCGCCGTCGGCGCGCTGGAGCCGCAGTTCTACGCGGCGCTGCTGGAGGGGCTCGGGCTGGCCGGGGACGACCTGCCCGCGCAGACCGACCCGCGCGGCTGGCCGCGGCTGCGGGAGCTGTTCACCGCCGCGTTCGCCGCCCACCCGCGGGAGCACTGGGAGCTCGTCTTCGACGGCACCGACGCCTGCGTCACCCCGGTGCTCACGACGGAGGAGGCGGCCGCGCACCCGCACCTGGCCGCCCGCGGCACGCTCGTCGAGGTCGACGGCGTGCAGCAGGCCGCTCCCGCGCCGCGCTTCTCGCGCACCCCGGCCGCCCCCGCCGCGCCGGTGACCACCGGCCCGGCCGACGCCGCCGCCGTCCTGGAGGAGTGGTCGCGCCCCCGATGACGGGAGCGCACGAGCCGCGGTGCGCCGCGGAGGAGGAGGGACCGTGACCGAGCCCGTGCTGGTCGAGCGCCGCGGCGCCGTCCAGGTCATCACGATCAACCGGCCGGAGGCGAAGAACGCCCTCGACGGCGCGGTGGCCCGCGGCGTCGCCGCGGCCGTGGACGAGCTGGACGCCGACGGCGACCTGCGCGCCGGTGTGCTGACCGGCGCCGGCGGGACGTTCTCCGCCGGCATGGACCTCAAGGCGTTCCTGCGCGGCGAGCGGCCGGCGATCGAGGGGCGCGGGCTGTGCGGGATCACCCAGACGCCGCCGCGCAAGCCGCTGGTCGCCGCCGTCGAGGGCTGGGCGCTGGCTGGCGGGTTCGAGCTGGTGCTGGCCTGCGACCTCGTCGTCGCCGGGGCCTCGGCGCGCTTCGGCGTGCCCGAGGTGACCCGCTCGCTGGTGGCCGCCGCCGGCGCCGCGCTGTTCCTGCCGCGGCGCGTCCCGCAGGCGGTGGCGATGGAGATGCTGCTGACCGGCCAGCCGATCGACGCCGAGCGGGCGGCGGCGGTCGGGCTGGTCAACCGCGTGGTCGCCGAGGGCGGGGCGCTGGAGGCCGCCGTCGAGCTGGCCGGCGTCATCGCCGCCAACGGCCCGCTGGCGGTCGCCGCCACCAAGGAGATCGCCCGCGGCACCGCGGACTGGACCGCCGAGGAGGGCTGGGCCAGGCAGCAGGCGCTGGTCGAGCCGGTGTTCTCCTCCGAGGACGCCCGCGAGGGCGCGACCGCCTTCGCCGAGCGCCGCGCGCCCGTCTGGCGCGGCCGCTAGCCGACCGGGCCGGTCGAGGTCCGCACCACCAGCTCGGCGGGCAGGGTGCGCGGCGGCGGGGCGGGCCGGCCGGCGAGCAGGTCCAGCAGGGCCTGCCCGGCCGCCCGCCCCTTCTCCCGGGTCGGCTGGCGCACGGTGGTCAGGCCGAGGCCGGCCGCCGTCGTCGCGTCGTCGAAACCGGTCACGGACAGGTCCTGGGGCACGCGCAGCCCGCGCCGGGCCGCCGCGCGCAGGGCGCCCTCGGCCAGCCGGTCGCTCAGGCACAGCAGCGCGGTCGGCCGGGGGTCGGTGGCGAGGACGGCGTCGGCGCCGGCCTCCCCGACGTCGGGTGTGCTGTCCCCGCCGTGGAACACCGGGACGGCGGCCCAGTCGAGCCCGGCCCGCTCCGCGGCGTCGCGGTGGCCGGCCAGCCGGTCGCGGGTGACGGCGTAGGTGGCCGCCTCCTGGGTGGCGAGGTCGGCGAGCCCGGGCCGGATCGGGTCGCCGTGCATGCCGAAGGACACGACGGCGAGCCGCCGGTGCCCCATCTCGAGCAGGTGCGCAGCGACGGCGGCCGCGGCGGCGCGGTCGTCGACGCCCACCCACGGCGCCGCCGGCGCCCCGAGCGCGGCCAGCCGGTCCGGGCGGGGCTGGTCGACGACGGCCAGCGGGAGCCCGCGGGCGATGGCCGCCGCGAGCAGCGGGTCCTCGTCGCCGACCGAGGAGACGACCAGCCCGTCCACGACGGCGTCGGTCACCGCGGTCAGGCGCCGGGCGGGGTCGGTCGAGCCGGGGACCAGCAGCAGCCCCGACCCGGCGGGCTCGGCGACCTCGGTGACCCCGGCCAGCAGCGCGACCGCCACCGGGTCGTCGAAGGCGTAGGACAGCCCGTTGTCGTAGGCGACGCCGATCGCGCCCACCCGGCCGCGGCGCAGGCCCGCGGCCAGGGGATTGGGGCCGGGGTAGCCGAGCCGGCGCGCGGCGGCCAGGACCCGCTCGCGCAGCGCGGCGGAGAGCTGGTCGGGCCGGGAGAAGGCGTTGGACACCGTCTTCGCCGAGACGCCGACCTCGGCGGCCACGTCCCGCAGCGTCACCGGGCGCGTGTGGTCGGCGGGCACGCGGCCATTCTGCGGCCGCCTGCCTCCCGCGCAGGCCGCTGCAGGACGGGTGCTCCGCGGTGGACACGCCTCCCCCGCCCTCTCGAGGCGGCGTCGAGAGGGCCACCGGCGTGTGGTGGTCCCCGAGGCGGTGGCCCGCACGGGCCGCGGGCCCTAGTTGATGCAGCCGGTGTCGGCCGCCGTCCGGGGCTCCTCGGCGGGCGCGGCCGTGTCGCCGGTGCCCGCCGGCGGGGCGGTGGCCTGGCCGATGCCGGTGAAGTCCGAACCCAGGATCAGCTGGACGGTCCCGGAGGTGGCGTCGTCGGTGACCTCGGTGACGGCGCCCGGGACCTGCACGGCGAGCGTGGCGGCGAGCGCCTCGTCGCCGGGGGCGTGCCGGATCGTCGTCGTCCCGTGGTCGCTGCTGTCGGCGTTGCCGGTGCTCGTCACGGGAAAGCCCGCGGCCTCCAGGTCGGCCGTGGCCTCCGCGGCGATCCCGGAGATCCCGGAGCCGTTGTAGACCTCGACCGAGACCTCCGACGGGTCGACCGTCGCCGGCGGCGCCGGGGCCTCCGGGGCCGGCGCCTCGGGCTCGGCGGACAGACCCGCGAAGAACGCGCGCAGCGTGTCCTCGTCGGCCAGCTCCACGATCGAGGCGCCGTCCCCGTTCTCCGCGTTCGGATCGGCGATGGGGACGGTCTGGAACTGGATGTCCCCGGCCGTCACCGACTGCATCTGCTGCGCGAGGTCGAGCAGGTCGAGGTCCTCGTCGACGGTCAGCGACTCCGACACCGCCCGGACGAGCTCCCGCTGCTTGCCGAGGTCGAGCAGCACGTCCTGGGAGAGGATCTTGCGGAGCACGCCGCCGATGAAGACCTGCTGGCGGACGATCCGGTCGAGGTCGCCGCGGGGGAGGGCGGCGGTGCCGTCCGGCCGGACGCCGTGCCGCTGGCGGACGAACTTCAGCGCGTCGGCGCCGGAGATCGTCTGCTCCCCGGCGGGGAACACCGCGCCGGAGTACTGCGAGTCGTCGACCGCGTGGCAGAGGTTGACCTCCACGCCGCCGACGACGCTGGTGAGCTCGAAGAAGCCGAGCAGGTCCACCTCGGCGTAGTGGTCGATCTGCAGCCCGCTCAGCCCGTTGATCGTCTGGATCAGCAGCTGCGCGCCGGCGGCCTGCTTCTCGGACTCCGGCGCGTCGTCGTCGACCTCGGCGGCGCCGTAGGCGTAGGCGGCGTTGAGCTTGTCCGTCCCGTGGCCTGGGATCTCCACCCAGGCGTCGCGGGGGAACGAGACGAAGGAGGCGCCCGACCCGTCGGCCGGGACGTGCACCAGGATCATCGTGTCGGTGTTCGTGCCGGAGTCGACGCCGGCGTTGAGCTCGGCGAGCTGCTCGGGCGTGAGGTCGGCCCGGCTGTCGTTGCCGACCAGCAGCAGGTTCATCGCCTCGGGCATGCCGCCGGACTCGGCGTTGCCGTCGGCCGGGATCGCGTCGGTGCGGTCGACCGCCGCGTCGGCGAGCCGGCCCAGGTACCAGCCCCACCCGCTCCCGGCCAGCACGACCACCGACACGACGGCGGCGACGACGCGGGCCACGACGGCGCCCCGGGAGGAGCGGCGGCAAGGCGCCGGGTTCCCGCGGGCGCCGGGAGTCCGGGCGGCACCGGCGGTGCGGTCGCGGGCCGGGCGACCGGCGCGCGGGTCGAGCCGCGGGGGGATCGGCCGGCCCTCGGGGCTGCCGTGCTCGGGGCGGTCTCGGCTCACGCGGCGGAGGTTAGGGGCGCGCGGCGCTCCTGTGGGGCCCAGGACACGGGGCGGCCGTGCCTTCTCCGGGACGGATCGGCGTCGCCGAGGGCTTCATCGATGAAGAAGCGGGTACCCGCCCCGGCATGGCAGGTCCCGCAGCGGTCCCGACCCTGTGCGCGGTGCAGTTCGTCGACGTCCTCGGCACCACGCTGGTCGTCGCCGCCCTGCCCACGGTGCTGGCCGACCTCGGGGCGCCGCCCTCGGCGGCCGCGCCGGTGGTGACCGTCTACGCGGTCCTGTTCGGGGCACTGCTCATGCCGGCCGCACGCCTGGGCGACCGGTACGGCCACGCGCGGGTCCTGGGGACCGGGCTGGCCGGCTTCGGCGCGGCGTCGCTGCTGGCCGCGGTCGCGCCGTCGGCCGGCGTGCTGGTGGTGGCGCGCGGCGCCCTGGGGGCCGCGGCCGCGCTGTCGGTGCCGACCGCGCTGCGCCTGCTGACCGCCGCGACGGAGGAGGGGAGCGCGCGGCGGCGGGCGCTGGCCGCCTGGAGCGCGACCGGCGCGGCCGCCGGCGCGAGCGGGCTGGTGCTCGGCGGCGTGCTCACGGACCTGGCCGGCTGGCGGGTGCTGTTCTGGGTGCAGGTGCCGCTGGCCGCGCTGCTCCTGGCCGCGGTGCGCCGCACGGCGCCGCCGACCCCGCGCCGCACCGGCGGAGCGCTCGACCTGGCCGGCGCCGGGGTGCTCACGGCCGCGGTGGCGGCGGTCGTGGCCGGCGCGTCGCTGCTCGAGGACGGTGCCTCCCGGACCGCCGGCGTCGCGCTCCTGCTCGCCGGGCTCGCCGCCGCCGCGGGCCTGCCCGCCGTCGAGCGGCGCTCGCCCGACCCGCTGCTGCCCCGGGCCGCCGTCGCGCACCCCCGCCTGCGCCGCGGCGTGCTCGCCTCGGCGGCGAACACCGCGACCACCAGCTCGGCGGTCACCGTCGCGACGCTGCACCTGCAGGACGCCGGCGGCCTCGGCGCGACCGCCGCGGGGCTGGCGCTGGTGCCGTTCAGCCTGTGCGTCGTCGCCGGGGCGGGCCTGGCCACGCGGGTGCTGCGGCGGTCGCCGGCGCGGGTCGCCGCCGCGGCGGGGCTGGCCGTCATCGCCGCCGGTGACCTGGCGCTGCTCGGCGCGGACGTGGGCACGTGGGTGGTGTCGGCCGCGGTCGCCGTCGCGGGGCTGGGCATCGGGCTGTCGTCGGTGGCCGCGACCTCGCTGGGCACCGACGTCGGCCCGGAGCTGCAGGGGACGGCGGCCGGCGCGGTCAACACCGCCGCGCAGCTCGGCACCGCCCTCGGCGTGGCCGCCGTCCTGCTCGTCGTCCGGGCCTCCGGCGGGACGGGGCTGCCGCTGGCCGGCAGCGGGCTCGGCTGGGTCACCGCGGCACTGCTCGCGGCCGTCGCGGCGGGAGTCCTGGCGCGGCGCCCCGCCCGGGCGTCGGAGCCCGCCGGGAGCGCGGGTTAGTGTGCCGGGCACCACACCCGGTCGGAGGGAGCAGACATGCGTGACGCGGTGATCGTCGAGGCGGTGCGCACGCCCGTGGGCAAGCGCAACGGCGGGCTGTCCGGGGTGCACCCGGTCGACCTGTCCGCGCACGTCCTCACGTCGCTGGCCGAGCGGGCCGGCATCGACCCGGCCGAGATCGAGGACGTCATCTGGGGCTGCGTGTCCCAGGTCGGCGAGCAGACCTTCGACATCGCCCGGACGGCGGCGCTGGCCGCGGGCTGGCCGGAGACGGTCACCGGCGTGACCGTCGACCGGCAGTGTGGTTCCTCGCAGCAGTCGGTGCACTTCGCCGCCGCGGGCCTGGTGTCCGGGCAGTACGACGTCGTCGTGGCCGGCGGCGTCGAGTCGATGTCGCGGGTGCCGATGGGCAGCGCCCGGCAGGACGCCAACCCGTTCGGCACCCGGTTCTTCGAGCGCTACGGCGGCGCGAAGATCAACCAGGGCCTGGGCGCGGAGACGATCGCCGAGCGGTGGGGCCTGTCGCGGCAGCGCTGCGACGAGTTCTCCGTGGCCTCGCACGAGAAGGCCGCCGCCGCCCGCGCGGAGGGCCGCTTCGACGCCCAGATCGCCCCGGTGACCACGCCCGACGGCACCGTCGTCAGCCAGGACGAGGGCATCCGCGAGTCGTCGGTGGAGAAGCTGGGCACGCTCAAGACCGCCTTCACGGAGGACGGCGTCATCACCGCCGGCAACTCCTCGCAGATCTCCGACGGCTCGGCCGCGCTGCTCATGACCACGAGCGAGAAGGCCGCCGAGCTGGGCCTGCGCCCGATCGCCCGGGTGCACACCGCCGTGCTCGCCGGCGCCGACCCGGTGGTCATGCTCACCGCGCCGATCCCGGCCACGCAGAAGGCGCTGGCGAGGTCGGGGCTGTCGATCGACCAGATCGGCGTCTTCGAGGTCAACGAGGCGTTCGCGCCGGTGCCGCTGGCCTGGCTGGCCGACCTCGGCGCCGACGAGAAGTCGCTCAACCCCAACGGCGGCGCCATCGCGCTGGGGCACCCGCTCGGCGGCTCCGGTGCGCGGATCATGACGACGCTGGTGCACCACATGCGGGACAACGGCATCCGCTACGGCCTGCAGACGATGTGCGAGGGCGGCGGCCAGGCCAACGCGACCATCCTCGAGCTGCTCTGACCCCTCCGCTCCCGGGCCCGGGGCCGCCTCACCAGGCGGTCCCGGGCCCGGTTACGTTCGGCGGCCGTGAGTCCGACCGCGGGAGAGCCCAGCCTGCTCGACGTCCTGACGCTCGAGGAGATCGACCGGGACCTCTACCGCAGCACGCTGGTGTTCACCGACCCGTTCCCCCTCTACGGCGGGCAGGTCGCGGCGCAGGCGCTGCTCGCCGCCGGCCGCACGGTGGCGCCCGACCGGCTGCCGCACTCGCTGCACGGCTACTTCCTCCGCAGCGGCGACGCCGCCCGCCCGACCGTCTTCCGCGTCGACCGCGACCGGGACGGCGGGTCGTTCTCCGCGCGCCGGGTGGTCGCGGTGCAGGGCGGGGAGGTGGTGCTGTCGATGTCGGCGTCGTTCCAGGCACCCACCGCCGGGCCCGACGTCCAGGTGGCCGCGGCGCCGGGGGCCGAGGACCCCGCGGAGTGCGAGCCGTTCGCGCTGCCCCGGCTGTTCACGATGGACGGCCGCCGCCCCTCCCAGCCCCACCCGGCCGCCTCCTGGCCGACCCGGTTCTGGTCGCGGTCCACCGTCGCGCTGCCCGACGACCCGCTGGTGCACGCCTGCGCGCTCACCTACCTGTCCGACATCGGCACCGGGCTGTCGGCGCTGCCCGAGGACGAGGCGGCGCCCGGCCCGACGCTGGACCACGCGGTGTGGTTCCACCGGACGGCCCGGCTGGACGACTGGGTGCTCGTGGACCTGGTGCCGCACACGGTGTCCGGCGGGCGCGGGTGGTACACCGGGTCGGTGACCACCCGCGACGGCGTCCTGGCCGCGAGCCTGACCCAGGAGACGTTGTTCCGGCCGGGCCGCAACCCGTTCCGCCCGGGCCGCTGAGGCCGTCCGCGGCCCGGTCCCGGGGCCCGGCGGTGGCACCGTCGGCGGGATCGGTGAGGATGGTGTGTCAGCGAGGGGGAAGGACGGACACGTGGCGAAGCACCGGGCAGCAGAGAGCGACCCCACCGACTTCGACGCGGCGACGGCTGCGCTGGCCGACGTCACGGGCGACTACACCATCGACGTGGCGCACACCCGGATCGGCATCCGGGCGCGGCACGCGATGGTGACGACCGTCCGCGGCTCGTTCACCGAGTTCGCCGGCGAGGCGCACCTCGACGTGCAGAAGCCGGGTGCGAGCAGCGTGTCGATCCGGATCAGGACCGCGAGCATCGACACCGGCCAGGCCGACCGGGACGCGCACCTGCGCTCGCCGGACTTCCTCGACGTCGAGCGGTTCCCGGAGATGGTGTTCACCTCCACCGACGTCGAGCAGGTCGACGACGACACCTTCGAGGTGACCGGCGACCTCACCATCCGCGACGTCACCCGGCCGGTGACCGTGGAGTTCACGATGACCGGCTCGGCGAAGGACCCGTTCGGCAACACCCGGGTCGGCTTCGAGGGCGCGCTGGCGATCAAGCGCAGCGAGTGGGGCCTGACCTGGAACACGGCCCTGGAGACGGGCGGGTGGCTGGTCAGCGACCGCATCCAGGTCGAGTTCGACGTCTCGGTGATCCGCGCCGCCTGACCGCCCGGTCCGGCACGCGGCCCGGTCCTCCCTCCCCGGCGCGCGTGCTGCCGGACGTGGCGGTCCCCGTCGACGGCTGGTGAGCGGCCCCGGCGGGGCCGACGTCGCCCGGCAGTGCCTCGCCGCGGGCCTGGTCGACGAGGTGCTGGTCGACGAGGTGCAGCTGCACGTCGTGCCGGTGGTCGCCGGCGACGGGCTGCCGCTGTTCGCCCGTCCCGGCCCGGCGGTGCGGATCACCCCGCTCCGCGTGGTGGCCGCGCCCGGCGTCATCCACTGCCGACACCGCGTCGAGCGAGACCGAGCCGGCCGGTCGACGGGTCGAGGAGTCGGCAGGTCGCGACCTCGCCTCGTCGAGCTGTCGCGACGTCGCCTCGTCGATGTGTCGACACCTCGACCGGGTCAGGAGCCGGGGCGGACGACGTCGTAGCGCACGACGGCGAACTCGCCGTTCTGCGCGACCTCCCGGGTGACCAGCTCGACGTGCGCCGGCAGCAGCGGCATCCCGGCGCCCAGGGTGACCGGCGCGATCGAGACGACGAGCTCGTCCAGCAGCCCCGCCCCGGCGAACTGCGCGGCCACCGGCCCGCCGCCGACCACCCACACGTCGAGGTCCCCGGCGGCCGCGACCATCTCGCCGTGCAGCGCGCGCAGCTCCTCGGGGGTGTCCGCGCTGGTGAAGCGGATGTCCGCTCCCTCGTACGGCGTCAGCTGCCGGTGGGTGAGCACCCAGGCGGGCTGGTCGTAGGTCCAGGCGTCCGGGCCGCCGTGCTCGCGCACCCACTCGTACGTCGAGGCGCCCATGACCAGCGAGCCGACGGTCTTCTCGAACGCCTTGTAGCCCATCGCGCCCTCGTGGTCGGCCTCCCGCGTGAGCAGCCAGTCCAGGGAGTGGCCGGGGCCGGCGATGAAGCCGTCGAGGGTCGTGGCGGTGTAGTAGACGGTGCGGGTCATCGGTCCCTCCGGGAGAGCCACTCGATCGGGTCGCCGGCGTCGACCGCTACGCCGGCGTCGCGCAGCCAGTGCCGGGCGAGCAGCCGGCGGTGCGCGGAGAAGGTGAGGACGTGCGCGACGACGCTGCCGAGGACGAAGCTCTCCGGCGGCTCGCACAGCGCGTCGACCAGCCGGTCGCCCCAGGCGCCGCGGCGGGCGATCTCGCGGACGGCGGCCAGCCAGCGCGGCGCGACGACGTCGTGCCGGTCGATCAGCGCGGCCGGGTCGTCGGCGCCGCGGGCGGGGTGCTCCCCGCCCTCGATGGAGGCGACCCACACCTCCAGCGACCAGACGAGGGTGTCGAGGACGGCGGCGAGCGTCTCCTCGGCGCCGTCCCAGGCGAGGACCGTCAGGCCCGGCGCCCGCACCCGGCGGTACTCCTCCTCGGGCAGGCCCTTGGCCAGCTCGAGCAGGCCGCGGGTGTCCTCGACACCGTGGTGCACCAGCAGCGCGGTCACCTCGTCGCCGCCGCGGCGCGCGGGCTCGTCGGCCACCCACAGCGACGCCGGCGGGTGGAAGTGGATGCCGTTGGGTGCCGGCAGCCAGTGCCCGTCCCTCGCGGCGCTGCCCGGGTCGGCCGAGCCGGGGCTGCGGCCGTAGGCCCGCGCGAACGCCCGGCTGAAGCCCTCGACCGACTCGTAGCCCGCGGCGAACGCGGCGTCGGTGACGCTCGCGCCCTGGCGCAGCTGCCAGGCCGCGCGCTCGAGCACCACCCGGCGGCGCAGCGCGACCGGTGACTCCCCGGCGCCGCCGGACACCTGCCGGCTGAAGTGGAACGGCGAGGCGTAGGCGTCGCCGGCCATGTCCGAGAGCGTGCGGTTGTCCTCGTCGAGGACGGCGTCGAGCAGTTCGCGGAGGCGGTCGCGGCCGGGCGGTGTCACGCGTCGAGTCTGGCGACCCGGGCGGCCGCGTGGCCCGACCGTTCTTGCGCTGTGTCAGCCGGCCGACCAGGCGCGCTCCACCGACGCCCGGCAGCGGGCGGGGTCGTCGCCGGCGGCGGTGAGCAGGGCGACGGCGGTCTCGACGGCCTGCGGCACGAGGACCCCGGCGGGCAGCACGCCCTGCACCACCAGCGACACGAGGCCGTGCCCGGCCGCCCAGTACCGCGTCGCCAGGGCGCGCGGGTCGGTGCCCGCGGCCAGCCGGCCCTCGTCGCGGGCGCGGGCGGCGGCGTCCACCAGCCGCCGGAACGTCGCGTCGGCGGCTCCGGCGTCGGCCAGGTCGGCGCGGGCGTCGAACATCGCCCGGTACAGCTCCGGGGCGTCCAGGGCGTTGCGCGTGTAGGCGACGCCGAGCGCGGCCAGGTCGTGCACCGGGTCGGCGGTGCGGGCGACGGCGTCCAGCCGGGCCGCGAGCCGGGTGAAGCCCTCCTGACGGACCGCGCTCCACAGCCCCGGCATGCCGCCGAAGTGCGTGTACACGGCCATCGTCGAGGCGCCGGTGCCCTCGACCAGCGCGCGCAGCGTGACCGGCTCGCGGCCGGCGAGCATCCGCGCCGCCCGCTCGACCAGCAGCCGGCGGACGGCGGGGTCGGGGCTCCTCGGCATCCCGGAACTGTCGCATAGCGCCGCTATGTTCTGGCTCCCACCACCCCCGAGGAGGAGCCGTGACCGTCCAGCTGATCGACCCGCCCGGCCTGCCCGTCCCCGGCGTCTACCGCCAGGTGGCCGTCGCCACCGGCCGCCGCACCGTGTACCTGGCCGGCCAGGTCGCCCGCACCGCCGCGGGCGAGCCCGTCGGCCCCGGCGACCTCGCCGCGCAGACCGAGCAGGCGTTCCTCAACGTGGCCACCGCGCTGGAGGCCGCCGGCGGCACGTTCGACGACGTCGCCAAGCTCGTCCTGTACGTCGTCGGCTGGTCGCCGGAGGCGCTGCCCGCGCTCGGCGAGGGTGTGGCGCGGGCGTCGGCCCGGCTCGGCCGCGACCTGACCCGGCCGGTCACCCTGCTGCCCGTGGCGGCGCTCGCCGAGCCCGACCTGCTGATCGAGGTGGACGCCACCGCCGTCCTCGACTGACCTCGACCACCGGCACGCGCGGGTGTCGGTGGGGCACGACCGGGTAGGGCAGCACGGCACGGCCGTGCCGGACGGCGGTCGCGCCCCCCGCTGCACCACCGGAAGAGGCCTCCCCGTGCCGCCACGCGCATCCACCGACGCCCCGTCGCAGGCCGCCACCGAGGAGGGGTACCGGCCGGACCCGAAGCGGTGGACCGCGCTGTCGGTGACCCTCGTCGTCGGCTTCATGAGCCTGCTCGACGTCAGCATCGTGTCCGTCGCGCTGCCCTCGCTGCAGTCCGACCTCGGGGCGACGCCCGCGACCGTGCAGTGGGTGGTGTCCGGCTACGCGCTGACCTTCGGGCTGATGCTGGTCCCCGCCGGCCGGCTGGGCGACGCGTTCGGCCGCCGGCGGCTGTTCCTGCTCGGGCTGGCCGGGTTCGTGCTCTCCAGCGCCGCGGCCGGGGCGGCGCCGTCGGTGGGCTGGCTGGTCGCCGCCCGGCTGGTGCAGGGGCTGGCGGCCGGGTGCCTGGCGCCGCAGAACTCCGCGCTCATCCAGCAGCTGTTCCGCGGCGCCGAGCGCGGGCGGGCGTTCGGCCTGTTCGGCGCCACGGTCGGGATCTCGACCGCCGTCGGCCCGGTGGTCGGCGGCGCCATCCTCGGTCTGGCCGACGGACCCGGCGGCTGGCGGTGGCTGTTCTACGTCAACGTGCCGATCGGCGTCGTCGCGTTCGCGCTCGCCCTGCGGCTGCTGCCCCGCGGCGGCAGCGGCGGCCGCGGGCGGATCGACGTCGTCGGGGTGTTGCTGCTCGGCGCCGGGGCGCTGGCCGTGCTGTTCCCGCTGGTGCAGGCGGAGTCCGGCGGGCTGGCGCAGCTGTGGTGGCTGTTCCTCGTCGGGGCGGCGCTGCTCGCGGTGTTCGTCGCGTGGGAGCGGCGGGTGGTGGCCCGCGCCGGGCAGCCGGTGTTCGACCCGCGGCTGGTCACGCAGACCCGCGGCTACGGCATCGGCGCGGCGCTGGGCACCGTCTACTTCGTCGGGTTCAGCGGCATCTGGCTGGTGTTCGCCCTGTTCTTCCAGACCGGGCTGGACTACACGCCGCTGCAGTCGGGGCTGGCGGTGACGCCGTTCGCCCTCGGGTCGGCGTCGGCGGCGGTCGTGGCCGGGCGGCTGGTGGAGCGGCACGGCCGGAGGCTGACGGTGTTCGGCCTCTCGGGCGTCATCCTCGGCCTCGCGGCGGCGGCGGTCGTCCTGCTGCTGGTCCCGCCGTCGGCGGCCGGGTGGGCGGTCGCGCCGGCGCTGCTGGTCGGCGGCATCGGGGGCGGGTTCGTCATCTCGCCCAACATCACGATGACCCTGCGCGACGTGCCGGTGTCCATGGCCGGGTCGGCCGGCGGGGGCCTGCAGACGGCGCAGCGCTTCGGCGCGGCCGTCGGCACCGCGGCGCTGCCCGGGCTCTTCTACCTCGTGCTGTCGGCGTCCGGCGACTACCCGACGGCGGCCGCGGCCGGGTTGGCCGTGTCCGTGCTCGGCGCCGCTGCCGCCCTGGTCCTCGGCGTGGTCGACCTCCGGCGCAACCGCGGCCACGACGACGGGGTGGAGCAGGCCGCGGACGACGGCGGCCCGGCGCCCGACGAGCGGCACGGTCCCGACGGCGTGCACAGCCACGGCCACGCCTCGCACGGCTGAGGACCCCGGGACGACGACGGAGGAGGACGGCGTGGCCGGACCGACGGTGGCGGTGCTGGGCACCGGGACGATGGGCGCGGGGATGGTCACCTCGCTGCGGCGGGCCGGGCTGCCCGTGCGGACGTGGAACCGGGACCCCGCCAAGGCCGAGGCGCTCACCGGCACCGGCGCGGAGGCGTTCGGCTCGTCGGCCGAGGCCGTCGACGGCGCCGACGTCGTCCTCACGATGCTGCTCGACGCCGACGCGGTGCTCGACGTCGTCCGGCAGGCCGCGCCCGCCGCCGGGACGACGTGGCTGCAGTGCTCGACGGTCGGCGTCGAGGGCGCCGACCGCACCGTCGAGGCGGCGCGCGAGCTGGGCCTCGTGCTCGTCGACTGCCCGGTCCTCGGCACCAGGGAACCGGCCGCGAAGGGCGCGCTGACCCTGCTGGCCAGCGGCCCGGAGGAGGCGCGCGAGCGGCTGGCGCCGGTGTTCGGCGCGCTCGGCTCGAAGACCCTGTGGCTCGGCGAGGCCGGCGCCGGCAGCCGGCTCAAGCTCGCCTGCAACTCGTGGCTGTTCATGCTCACCGCCGGCACCGCGCAGGCGATCGCGCTGGCCCGCGCCCTCGGCCAGGACCCGCAGCGCTTCCTCGACGCGATCGAGGGCGGGCCGGTCGACTCCGCCTACGCCCACCTCAAGGGCCGGCTGATGCTGGCCGGCGACTACCCGCCGAGCTTCGGCCTCACCGGCGCGGCCAAGGACGCCCGGCTCATCCGCGCGGCGCTACAGGCCGGCGGGGTTCCCGACCGGCTCACCGCCGCGGTGCTCGAGACGATGGAGGCCGCCGCCGGCCGGCTCGACGACCCGGGCGCGGTGGACATGGCCGCGGTGGTCGAGGGCCTCACCCCGGCCGACCGCGGCTGAGCCGGGCCACCCGGCGGGCCGCGCGCAGCGGCTCCGGCGTGCGGACCCCGGCCGTCGTCGCCAGGACGACGGCGGCCGCGGTCGCCGGGCCGGTGCGCCAGCCGGCGGAGGCCACCACCGGGCGCACGCCGGGTACCACGCGCACCGCCCGCGCCACCTCCTCGCCGTCGAGCAGCAGGGGAGCGGAGTCCCCGCGCGCCGGCCCGGGCGGGTCGCCGAGGGCGGCCAGCGGCCGGGCGGTGACGCCGACGCTCGGCAGGTCCAGCACGGCGCCCAGGTGCAGCGCCAGCCCGGCCCGCCGCGGGTGGTCCCGCCCGGCCGCGGCGACCAGCAGGACGTCGGGCCGGCGGGGCAGCGCGGCCACCGCGGCGGCCAGCAGCGGCCCCTCCCGCAGCGCGAGCAGCGCCGGCGTGTACGGGCCCGTCGCCGGTCCCCGGACGACGGCGGCCGCGTCGCCCAGCACCGCGGACGCGACCAGGTCCTCCCCGTCCTCGACCGCGGCCACCGCACCGGCGAGCGCCCCGGCAGGTGGGGACCACGGCGGCGGGCGCAGCGCGGCGAGCCGGTCCTGCTCGGCGGCCAGCGCCGCGGCGTCGGCCGGCCAGCCCGCCGCGGCTACCGCTTCGAGCTCTCGGTCAGCCGGCGCAGCCCGGCTTCGGCGTCCCGGTGGCGGGGGCCGGCGCCGGTGGCGTCGTCGGGCAGCGTGCGGTCACGCCGCTGTCGAGGGGGCGGGCGGTCGCCGTCGGCCGGGGCGGCGCCCGGGTCCCTCGACAGGGAGGCCATGGCAGCTCCAGGACGGGGAGGGGACGGCGGTCGCCCCACGGTGGGCTGCCGGGTCGGGGCCCGCAACACGGACGGCGTGCGCCGGAACGGGTCGGGGTAGTCACCCACGGTGGCAGACACCCAGGACGGCCCCGCGCTCCACCCGGTCACCCGCGAGCTCGCGGAGGGCCCCAACTACGCGGCGATCAGCACGCTGCTGCCCAGCGGGCGCATCCAGACGCAGTACATCTGGGTCGGCACCGACGGGGAGCGGCTGTTCGTCAACACCGAGACCGGGCGGCGCAAGTTCGAGAACCTCCGGCGCGACGCCCGGGTGACCCTGGCCATCCGGGACGAGTCCGACCCCTACCGCTACGCCGAGGTGCGCGGCCGGGTGACCGACACGACCACCGGCCCCGAGGCGCGGGCGCAGATCGACGAGCTGTCGCAGAAGTACGACGGCCGGCCCTACCCGCCGGAGAACATCAGGACCGAGCGGGTCATCGTCTGGATCGAGCCGGAGCGGCAGACGACGACGGGATAGCCCCCGTGCTCTGCCCCTACTGCGCGTAGCGCACTCTGCCCCTACTGCGCGTACCGCGCGGCGAACTCGCCCGGTGTCATCCCGGTGACCCGGGCGAAGTCGCGGGTCAGGTGCGGCTGGTCGGCGTAGCCCAGGTCGGCCGCCACCCCGGCCAGCGTCGCCGTCCGGTCGCGCAGCCGGCCGGCGGCCTCCTGCAGCCGCCGCCGCTGCACCAGCCACTTGGGCGTCAGGCCCAGCCGGCGGGACACCAGCCGCTGCAGCGCCCGCTCGGACAGCCCCGTCTCGGCACACAGCTGGTCGACCCGGGTGAGGTCCGGCCGCGACTCGACCAGCGCCACCAGCCGGTCGACCAGCGCGCCCTCCTCGTCGACCGGCAGGAACCGGTGCAGCGCGTCGTCGTAGGCGGCCCTCGCCTCCGCGTGCGCCGCGGGGGAGTGCGGGTCGGCGGCCATCGCCGCGCGCACCCGCGCGGCCAGCCGGGCGCCGTCGGCGCCGAGCACCTCGCCGACGTCGACGTGCCGGTCGGTGTACGCCGCCACCGGCCCGCCGGCCACCAGCGCACCGGCGGCGGGGGTGAGCATGACGCCGACCGCCCAGCCGTCGCCGGTGAGCGTCGTCGTCGACAGCCCCGACACGACGCCGTAGAAGCGGGCGTAGTCCGGCGCGACGACGACCAGGCAGACCGGGTACTGCAGCACCCGCTGCACCGCCTCGTCCCCGGGCGGCACCGACCAGACCGGGATCCAGAACCGCTGCACCAGCGCCGCGAGCGGGCCGGTGGCCTCGTGCCGGTACATGACGTGCGAGGCGTCGCGCGGGTCGCGCAGGTGCGCCCGCTCGATGGTGTCGCGGCGGTGGACGGCGGCGCTGTCGGGTTCCATCAAGACGCAGGCTGCCGCACGCGGCCAGGCTCGGGCCATGGACACGACGACCACCACGCCGATCGCCGCCGACTACGCCGCCGTCCTGGAGCCGCTGCTCGCCGTCGCCGACGCCGTGCCCGCCGCCGGGTGGGACGCCGCCACGCCGTGCGAGGACTGGACCGCCCGCGACCTGGTGACCCACCTCGTGGACACCCAGCGCGAGTTCCTCACCGGCCGGGGCATCGACCTCGGCCCCGCGCCCGACGTCGCCACCGACCCCGCCGCGGCCCTGCGCGGGCACGCCGCCCGGGTGCTCGCCGCCGTCGCCGACCCGGCCGTGGCCGACGCCGGGTACGACGGCTTCTCCGGCCCCACGACGGTGGGCGAGACCCTGGCGCAGTTCTACGTGTGGGACATGGTCGTGCACCGCTGGGACCTCGCCCGCGCCACCGGCCAGGACGCGACGCTGACGGCTGCCGAGCTCGACCGCATCGAGTCCGGCGCCCGGAGCTGGGGCGACGCCCTCTACACGGACGGCATCTGCCGGCGGGTGGACGCACCGGAGGGCGCCGACCGGCCGGCGCGGGTCCTGGCGCTGCTCGGCCGCCGCGCCTGACCCGCCCGCCCGCCGGGTAGCCCCCGGGCATGCACCCCGGGAGCACCCACCTCGCCGACGGGCCCCGCGAGGGCCGGCTGCAGCTGCGCGACGGCCGCACCATGGCCTACGCCGAGTGGGGCGACCCCGACGGCCGGCCGGTGCTCGGCTGCCACGGCTCGCCCAGTTCCCGGTTCGAGCGGCACGTCGAGGACCCCGCCGCCTACCGGCGGTGGGGTGTGCGGTTCGTCGTCCCCGACCGGCCCGGCTTCGGCGCCTCCGACCCCCAGCCCGGCCGGCGGGTGACCGACTGGCCCGACGACGTCGTCCAGCTGCTCGACGCCCTCGGCATCGACCGGTTCGCCGTCCTGTCGCTGTCCGGCGGCGCCGCCTACGCGCTGGCCTGCGCGCACGCCCTGCCCGACCGGGTGACCGCCGTCGGCATCCTCGGCGGCGCCCCGCCGCCGGACGTCCCGTGGCCGTGGCCGGGCTGGCTGCCGACGTCGGTCCGCGCGGCCGCGCACCGCCCGTCCCCGGCGACGGCGGCGCTGCTGCGGCCGGTGTTCGCGCCGCTGACGGTCCGCCCGCAGCTGCTGCCCCGCTACCTGCAGCTGCGGCTGAACCCCGCCGACCGGCGGGTGATCGGCCGGCCCGCGGTGCGGCGGGTGCTCGCGCGCACGTTCACCGAGGGGCTGCGCCAGGGCGCCGGGGTGCTGGCCGAGGACCGGGCGCTGCTGTTCCGGCCCTGGGGCTTCCCGGTCGGGGAGGTGCGTCAACACGTCCACCTCTGGCACGGCACCCAGGACTGGCAGGTGCCGGTCGCGCTCGGCCGGGTGCTGGCCGGGATGCTGCCGTCGGTCACCGCGCACTGGCACGCCGGCGAGGGGCACTTCCTCGTCTTCGACCACGCCCGCGACGTCTACGGTGCGCTCGCCCGCGACGTGGGTAGCCGCCCGGCATGACTGCCGCGCGCGGGAGCAGCACCGTGCCCCCGACCTACGTCGACGCCAACCGCCTGTGGGTCGACTCCCGCCTCCGGTACGAGATCGGCCTGCGGGTCGAGGGACGCATCCTGCGCCGGCTGGGCGCCCGCGGCGAGCGCGTCGTCGAGATCGGCACCGGCCGCCGCGGCCTGGGCGCGCGGGTCGCCGTCGAGCGGCTCGGCGCCACGCAGGTGACCGCGTTCGACCTCCACCCGGCCAGCGTGGGCCGCGCCCGCATCGCCTGCGCCGACCTCGCCGACCGGGTGGCCTTCCGCGTCGGGGACGCCACCGCGCTCCCGGTCGACGACGCGAGCACCGACCTCGTCGTCGACTTCCACGCCCTGCACCACGTCCGGGACTGGCGGGCCGCCGTCGCCGAGGTCGCGCGGGTGCTGCGCCCGGGCGGGCAGCTGGCGCTCACCGAGATGACCGCGCGGTTCGTGGACGCGCCGTGGCTGCGCGCGGTCTCCCGCCACCCGGCCGACCGGTTCTCCACGGAGCAGCTGCTGGCCGAGCTGCGCGCGCACGGGCTGGAGGTGCCGCCGGGGCGGCTGCGGCGGGCGGCCGGCGACCGCTGGATCCAAGCCGTCGCGACCCGCGCGTGAGCGTCTCCGCGGTCGTCCGGGAGACCCTGGCGCTGCTGCGCCGGCACGCCGGGCGGGTCTACGCCCTCTCGCTCGCGGTCACGCTGGTCAACACCGTCCCCGACGTGCTGCGCCAGCTGCTCGTGTACCGGGACCCGAGCGTCGCGCACGCGCTGCTGGTCGACGTCGTCGGCTTCGCCACCGGCCTGCTCGCCCAGCTGTGGCTGACCGGCGCGCTCACCGACCTGCCCGGCACCGGCCGGGTCCGGCCCGGCGGCGCGCTCGCCCGGGGGACGGCGACCGCGCTGCGGGCGGTGCGCACCTCGCCGGCCGCGGTGGTCGCCGGCGTGGTGCTCGGCGGCGCGGTGTCGGCGCTGCTGACCGTGCCCGCGTCTGTCGCCGCGCTCGGTCTCGAGCACGTCGTCGGCCCGCTGGGCGCCCCGTCGGCGGCGGCGTTCACCGTGGCGACGCTCAGCGACGTGGTGGCCAGCTGGGCGACGCTGCCGTTCCTCGCCGTCGTGCTGGTGCTCACCGCCGGTTCGAGCAGGGCGTTCGCGGGCAAGGGCCGCCCGTGAGCAGTCACGACTGGGACGTCACCCGCAGGACCGTCGGGTCGCTGTCGGTGTGGATCGGGACGGCGGCGCTGTTCGCGCCCCGGTGGATCGCCGAGACGCTCGGGGTGCGCCCCGACGCGGCGCGGGACGACGTCGCGCTGCCGCTGCTGGTGCGCCTGGGCGCGGCCCGCAACATCGCGATGGGCGCCGCGCTGCTGGTGACCCCGGCACCGCAGGCGCGGCGCACCACCGAGGTGACGCTGCTGCTCACCGCGCTGGACGCCGCCGCGGTGTGGACCTCCCGCGCCGAGGGCGACGTGGCCCGGCGCAGCGCCGTCCTGTCGGGGATCGTGCTGGGCCTGGCCTCCTACGGCGCGGCTCGCTGGCACCGCCGCTGACGCCGGACCGGACGCGCTAGCGCCAGGCGAAGACCGGCTGCTCGAGGTGCGCCACGCGGGTGTGCCGCCCGCGGCACACCACCTGGCAGAACTGGTACACGACCGCGGCGGTCGGGGCGTGCACCCAGCCGCCGAGCAGCGGCAGCCGGATGACCGGCGCGTCGGACTCGGGGATGGACACCAGCACCGGCTCGACGTCCAGGTCGGCCAGCGGCACCTGGTACGCCGCGGCCACCTCGGCCTCGGCCGGGCGCAGCTCCCCGGCGTCCCCGGCCCACACGACCACCGGGGTCATGACGTAGCCGGAGCGGGTCACGTAGTCGTCGAGCAGGCCGAGGACGTCGTCCGCCCCGCGGACCAGCCCGACCTCCTCCTCCAGCTCGCGCAGCGCGGCCTGCACCGGGGTCTCGCCCGGGTCGAGCCGGCCGCCGGGCAGCGCCCACTGCCCGGCGTGCGCCCGCAGCCCGGCCGCGCGGCGGGTGACCAGCAGGGCCGGGACGTCGCCGGTGCAGGTGACGCAGACGGCGACGGCGGCCTGGCGCAGGTCGGGGCGGCCGGCCGCGCGCCGCGGGAGGTCCCGCAGGCGCGCGGCCGCCGTGTCCCGGTCGGGGGTGCTCAGAGCCAGCCGCGCCGGGCGCCGAGCTGGCGGACGGCGGCGTCGAGCTGCGCGGCCACCGCGGAGACGTCGGTGTCGTGGTGGCCGAACTGCAGCCGGCCGCCCACGTCGCGGCCCTCGGTGAGCAGCCCACCGCGCCGGTCCACCTCGAGCACGACCTCGACGCCGTGCGGGCCGGCCAGGAAGGTCACCTCGAGCTCGTTGACGCGCCCGCGCAGCGACGACGGCGGCGCGAACTCGACCTCCTGGTAGAAGGGCAGGTCGCTGCCGGCCAGCCGGCCCTTCTCGACGTCCGCGCCGCGGAAGCGGAAGCCCAGGCCGTCGAGCGCCCGGACGACGGTGCGCTGGACCGGCAGCGGCTCGACCGTCACCGCGTCGAGGTCGCCGGGGTCGACGGCGCCGGGGATGTCGACCTTGGTGCGCAGGCCGATCTTCACGCCGCGCAGCGTCCAGCCGTCGAGCGTCGTGAAGGGGCACTGCCAGGGCACCGGGAAGCTGAACGGGATCGCCGCCTTCGCGCCCGCCTCGATCCGGCCGGCGCCGGCGATCGGCGCGGTGCCGAAGGTGACGTTCTCCTTCCACTCGTTGTCGCCGCTCTCGACCTCGACGGTGGCCTGCAGGGACACCCGGATCTCGTTGATCTCCTGGGCGACCTGCCCGCCGGTGAGGTGCACGGTGCCGGTGACGGTGCCGCCGGGGGTGGTCACGGGGCGGTCGAGGACGGCGTCGACGCTCGCGTTGCCGGCGCCGAGCTTCGCCATCAGGTTGCGGAAGGCCATGGGGGTGCTGCTCCGTTCGGTTCGGGGACGGCGGGCACCCTGACACGACGGCCGGGACCTGACGAGGGGTTCCCGCGCGTGCCGGTCAGCCTCCCACCGGGCCGACGTCACCGGGCCGGTCCGCGACGCCCCGTGTGGGACACGCCGAGATGGTTGGACGTCCTACTAAATCGCGCCTACCGTGCAGCCATGGCGTCTGCGGAGCTGCACGTGCCCGTCCACCCCGTCCGCTTCGTCACTGCGGCCAGCCTGTTCGACGGGCACGACGCGGCGATCAACGTGATGCGGCGGCTGCTGCAGAGCCAGGGCGCGGAGGTGGTGCACCTCGGCCACGACCGTGGCGTCGACGAGGTGGTGCGGGCCGCCGTCGAGGAGGACGTGCAGGGCGTCGCGATCTCCAGCTACCAGGGCGGGCACGTCGAGTACTTCAGCTACCTCAAGGAGCGGCTGGCCGACGCCGGGGCGGGCCACGTGCAGGTCTTCGGCGGTGGCGGGGGCGTCATCGTGTCCGAGGAGATCGCCCTGCTCGCCGAGCGCGGGGTGCGGGTGTTCAGCCCCGAGGACGGCGCGCGGCTCGGTCTGCCCGGGATGATCAACGAGCTGGTCCGCGCCTGCGACGTCGACCTGACGGCCGAGGGTCCCGACGTCGACGCGCTGCTCACCGGCGACCCGCGGGCGCTGGCCCGGGCGATCAGCGTGCTGGAGGCCGGCGCCGACGAGGCGCTCGCCGCCCGCGTCCGCGAGGCCGCCGCGACCCGCACCGTGCCGGTCCTCGGCATCACCGGCACCGGCGGGTCGGGCAAGTCCTCGCTCACCGACGAGCTGCTGCGCCGGCTGCGCCGCGACCAGGAGGACAAGCTGCGGGTCGCCGTCGTGGCGATCGACCCCAGCCGCCGCCGCGGTGGCGGCGCGCTGCTCGGCGACCGGATCCGGATGAACGCGCTGGAGTCCGGCGACGGGTCGCACACCTTCTTCCGCTCGATGGCCACCCGCACCGCCGGCGCGCAGGTGCCGGCGCACCTCGACGACGTCCTCGCCGCGGTGAAGGCCGCCGGGTTCGACCTGGTCATCGTGGAGACGCCGGGCATCGGGCAGGGCGACGCGGCGATCGTGCCGTTCAGCGACGTCTCGCTCTACGTCATGACGCCGGAGTTCGGCGCCGCGTCGCAGCTCGAGAAGATCGACATGCTCGACCTCGCCGACGTCGTCGCGATCAACAAGTTCGAGCGGCGCGGCGCCGAGGACGCCCGCCGCGACGTCGCCCGCCAGATGGTCCGCAACCGCGAGGCGTTCGGCGTCCCGTGGGAGCAGATGCCGGTGTTCGGCACCAGCGCCGCCCGCTTCGACGACGACGGCGTCACCGCGCTCTACCAGCACCTGCTCGGCCTGCTCGTGGAGAAGGGCCTGCCCGCGGGCACCGGTGTGCTGCCGCGGGTGGACGTGCGCGCCTCGACCGGGCTGGCCAGCGTCGTCCCGTCGTCGCGGTCGCGGTACCTGGCCGAGGTGGCCGAGGCGGTGCGGGCGCACCACCGGGTGACCGAGGAGCAGGCCGCCGTCGTCCGGCGGCGGGAGCACCTGACCACCGCGGCCGACGTGCTGGACGGGGACGCCGCCGAGGCGGCGAGGGCGGCGGCGGAGGCCGCCGACCGGGAGCTGCTGCCCGAGGTGCGCACGCTGCTGGAGGAGTGGCCGGCGCGGGTGGAGCAGTACTCCGGCGACGAGTTCGTCTACACGGTGCGCGGGAAGGAGATCCGCACCCCGCTGAAGCGCCAGACGCTCAGCGGGACCGAGGTGCCGCGGGTGGCGCTGCCCCGGACCTCCGACGCCGCCGGCCTGCTGCGGTTCCTGCGGCGGGAGAACCTGCCCGGCGCGTTCCCGTACACGGCCGGCGTCTTCCCGTTCAAGCGCTCCGGCGAGGCCCCGGCGCGGATGTTCGCCGGCGAGGGCGACGCGTTCCGCACCAACCGGCGGTTCCGGGTGCTGTCGGCCGGCAACGAGGCCACCCGGCTGTCGACGGCGTTCGACTCGGTGACCCTCTACGGCCGTGACCCGCAGCCGCGGCCCGACGTCTACGGCAAGGTCGGCACCTCCGGCGTCTCGATCGCCACGCTCGAGGACATGCGGGTGCTCTACGACGGGTTCGACCTGTGCGCGCCCACGACGTCGGTGTCGATGACGATCAACGGCCCCGCCCCGGCGATCCTGGCGATGTTCATGAACACCGCGATCGAGCAGCGGCTGGACCGCTTCCGCGAGGAGGAGGGCCGCGAGCCCGACGCCGCCGAGGCCGAGGAGATCCGCGCCTGGGTGCTGGCCACCGTCCGCGGCACGGTGCAGGCCGACATCCTCAAGGAGGACCAGGGCCAGAACACCTGCATCTTCTCGACCGAGTTCGCGCTGCGCTGCATGGCCGACATCCAGGAGTGGTTCATCCAGCACCGGGTGCGCAACTTCTACTCGGTCTCGATCTCCGGCTACCACATCGCCGAGGCCGGGGCTAACCCCATCAGCCAGCTCGCCTTCACCCTCGCCAACGGCTTCACCTACGTCGAGGCCTACCTCGCCCGCGGCATGGCGATCGACGACTTCGCGCCCAACCTGAGCTTCTTCTTCTCCAACGGGATGGACGCCGAGTACACGGTGATCGGCCGGGTCGCGCGGCGGATCTGGGCGGTCGCGATGCGCGACCGCTACGGCGCCGGCGCGCGCTCGCAGCAGCTCAAGTACCACGTGCAGACGTCGGGCCGGTCGCTGCACGCGCAGGAGATGGACTTCAACGACATCCGCACCACCCTGCAGGCGCTGTGCGCGATCTACGACAACGCCAACAGCCTGCACACCAACGCCTACGACGAGGCGGTGACGACGCCGTCGGAGCACTCGGTCCGCCGGGCGCTGGCCATCCAGATGATCATCGACCGCGAGTGGGGGCTGGCCGGCAACGAGAACCCGCTGCAGGGGTCGGCGATCGTCGAGGAGCTCACCGACCTGGTCGAGGAGGCGGTGCTGGCCGAGTTCGACCGGATCGCCGAGCGCGGCGGCGTGCTGGGCGCGATGGAGACCGGCTACCAGCGCGGCCGGATCCAGGACGAGTCGATGCTCTACGAGCACCGCAAGCACGACGGCTCGCTGCCGATCGTCGGCGTCAACACCTTCCTCGACCCCCGCTCGGGCTCCGAACCGCCCAAGGAGCTGGAGCTGGCCCGCGCCACCGAGGCGGAGAAGCAGTCCCAGCTGGACCGGCTGGCCGACTTCCACGCCCGGCACGCCGACGAGGCGCCGGCGGCGCTCGCCCGGCTGCAGGAGGCGGCGACGTCGGGCGGCAACGTCTTCGACGCGCTCATGGACGCCGTCCGGGTGTGCTCGCTCGGCCAGATCTCGGACGCGTTCTTCGAGGTGGGCGGCCAGTACCGCCGCAACGTCTGATGGAGGACCCCGCTGCCCCCCACCACTCGCTGCGCTCGTGGCGGGCCCCTGCAGCGGGGCCGTTCCAGCACGTCACCACCGATGACCTCGGGGAGCCGGTGCCGCTGGCCGGGCCGGCCCGGCGGGTGGTGTCGCTGGTGCCCTCGCTGACCGAGGCGCTGGCGGTGACCGTGCCCGAGCGGCTGGTCGGCGCCACCGACTGGTGCACCCACCCCGCGGACCTCGACGTGCCGCGCGTCCGCGGCACCAAGAACCCCGACCGGGCGGCGATCGCGGCGCTGGCGCCCGACCTCGTCGTCTGCAACCGGGAGGAGAACCGGCGCCTGGACGTCGAGCGGCTGCGCGCGGCGGGCGTCGCGGTGTGGGTGACGGTGATCGAGTCGGTGGACGAGGCGCTGGCCTCGATGCGGCGGCTGTTCGCCGAGGCGCTGGGCGTCCCCGAGCCCGGCTGGCTGACGGACGCCGCCCGCGCGTGGGCGGAGCCGGCGCCGGAGCCGCCGCTGCGCTGCGCCGTCCCGGTGTGGCGGGACCCGTGGATGGTGGTCGGCCCGCGCACCTTCACCGGCGACGTGCTGGCCCGTCTCGGGCTGGTCAACGTCTTCGGTGCGGGGGTCGACCGCTACCCGCACGTGTCGGTCGGCGACGTCCTGGCCGCGCGGCCCGACGTCGTCCTGCTGCCCGACGAGCCCTACCTCTTCACCGCCGACGACGGCCCCGAGGCGTTCCCCGGGGTGCGGTCGGTGCTGGTCTCCGGGCGGGCGCTGACCTGGTACGGCCCGTCGCTGGCCACCGCTCGCGCGGACCTGCTGGCCGCGATCCGGCGCTGACGGATTCCGCAAACCGGGCGTCCTCCGATACTGTCCGGTACCTCAGTGTGACCCTCGTCACCTGCCCGGATGCCCGCGAGGAGCCGTCGTGAAGACCCGCAGTGCCGTACTCCACACCCAGCCCGGCCGGTACGAGGTCACCGAGGTCGACCTCGACGAGCCGCGCGAGGGTGAGCTGCTCGTGCGGATGGCCGCCGTCGGGCTGTGCCACACCGACGACCACGACGTCCCGCCGGGGAGTGCCCCGCCCCTCCGGCTGCCCCTCGCCGGTGGCCACGAGGGCGCCGGCGTCGTCGTCGGCGTCGGTCCCCACACCCCCGGGTGGGCCGAGGGTGACCACGTGGTGCTGAGCTTCGTCGCGGTCTGCGGACGGTGCCGGATGTGCTCGACCGGCCGGCAGAACCTCTGCGACCTCGGCGCGCGGCTGTTCAGCGGGGCCCGGATCGAGGACCCGACCAGCTTCCGGATGTCCTACCAGGGCAGGCCGGTGGGCCAGGCCTACGGCCTCGCCGCGCTGAGCGAGCACACCGTCGTCGACGCGCGGTCGGCGGTGAAGATCGACCCCGACGTGCCGCTCGACAAGGCCGCGCTCGTCGGCTGCGGCGTCCCCACCGGATGGGGGTCGGTCACCAACCTGTCCGACGCCCGCGACGGCGACGTGGTCATCGTCATGGGCGTCGGCGGGATCGGGATCAACAGCGTGCAGGCCGCCCGGGCCATCGGCGCGCGGGCGGTCATCGCCGTCGACCCGGTCGAGTTCAAGCGCGAGACCGCCAAGCAGCTCGGCGCGACGCACACGGCCGGGACCATGGCCGAGGCCACGGAGCTCGCCCGGTCCATGACGAACGGCCAGGGCGCCGACGCGACCGTCGTGGCGGTCGGTGTCGTCACCGGCGACCACATCGCCGAGGCGGTGGCCTCCATCCGCAAGGCCGGCACGGTCGTGCTCACCGGCACCGGGAGCATGCGCCAGGCGGGCGGCATCCCGATCAACCACACGATGTTCACGGTGTTCCAGAAGCGGCTGCAGGGCGCGCTGTTCGGCGGCTGCAACCCCCGGTGGGACATCCCCAGCCTGCTGAGCCAGTACGTGGCCGGGACGCTCAAGCTCGACGAGCTCGTCACGCGGACCTACTCGCTGGACCAGGTCGCCGAGGGCTTCGACGACATGAAGGCCGGCAAGAACATCCGCGGGCTCGTCGTCTTCGACTGAGCGGCCGGCCGCCCTGACGGTGCTCAGCCGCGGGGGGCCACCGCGTCCCGCAACAGGGCCAGGGCCGGGGCGTACAGGCGGGACTTGATGGTGCCCAGGGTCGGGCCGGCCTTCCCGGCGTGCGCGGCGGCGATCTCGACGGCGGCCGGGCGGACGTCCTCCTCGGCGACGGCGCTGTCGACGATCGCCGCCGCGAGGGCGTCCGTGCCGCCGTAGCGGCGGCCGGTGGTCATCGCCACGTGCGCCGTCTGCGGGGTCAGCCGGGCCTGGACCAGCGCGGACATGCCGGGGCTGAACGGGAGGTCGATGTCGATCTCCGGCAGGCACCAGAAGCCGCGGTCGGCGCGCATGACCCGCTGGTCGTGCGCGAGCGCGAGCATCGCCCCGGCGGCGAAGGCGTGGCCCTGGACCGCCGCGACGCCGACCACCGGCAGCGCCAGCACCCGGGCGAACAGCCGCTGGACGCGGGCGACGTAGGCGTCGCGCTGGTCGGCGTGGTCGGCCAGCCAGGCGAGGTCCAGGCCGTTGGAGAAGAACTTGCCCGTGGCCGTGGTGACCAGAGCCCGGGGGCCGGGGGCGCCCTCGACCTCGTCCAGGGCGCTGTCGACGGCGGTGAGCCAGTCGGGGGAGAAGCGGTTCTCGTCGTCGCCGAGGTCGAGCACGAAGACGTCGTCGTGGCGGGCGAGCGTGGGCACGGGAGGCTCCTGGGTCCGTGGTGGGGGTGGGGGAGGGCGACTCAGGCCGGGGGACCGCAGTCGACGACCGCGCCGACGGCGGCGGCGAGCTGGGTGCGGGTGTGCGGGTGGACCCGCCCCGCGCGGATCCCGGGGAACAGCAGCGCGGCGGGCAGGCGCACGACGCAGGTGGTGACGGCACCGACGGCGGCGGCGTCGTCGCGGTCCCAGAGCGAGCGGGCGAGCCGGCGCAGCGTGTCGAGCAGGGCGGCGTCCAGGGCGCGCAGGCCGTCGGCGACGTCCGGGGCGACGGCGGCGGTGAGCACGTCGTCGCGCTGCAGCCCCACCAGCAGCCGCGCCGCCCGCAGGTCCTGCTCGGCGAGCCGGGCCGGGGCGTCCGCGGCGGCCTGCACCGCCCGGCGGGCGTCCCGGCCGGCCTCCGCGACGGCCGCCTGCTGCTGGTCGAGGAACTGCCGCGCGCGGCGCAGCCAGGCGGCCCCGGCGATGGTCTCCAGCGAGCCGAAGGCGTGGTAGATGCTGCCGTTCGAGGCCCCCGACCGGGCGGCCAGCGCGCGGACGGTCAGTTGCGCGCGGCCGCGGTCGACGAGCAGCTCCTCGGCGGCGTCGAGGACCGCGTCGGGCGCGTGGAGCCGGGGCCGGGGCATCGGTACCTCCTCCGTGGACGAGGTACCGCAGCGTAGTGGAGCGAGCGCTCCACCACGTCAGCCGGGGGCGCGGGCACCCTCCGCGGGCTCCGTCCTGGGTGCCGGCACCGCCTCGGGGACCGTCCGTGGCGGGCCCATCTCGCGGGCCATCATCCCCTGCTCGAGGCGCATGACCAGCGAGGGAGACAGGCGCATCAGGCGCCACATGACCCGCGCCCACCGGGGTGCGACGATGACCGCCCGGTTGCGGTCCACCCCGCGCAGCACGTCCGCGGCCAGCGCGTCGGCGCTCTGCACGTGCCCCCCGCTGGCCCTGGTGAGCACCCCGCGGACGTCGGTGGCCTCCGCGGTGGGGACACGTGGGAGGTCCGGCGGCATCCCCTTGTCCAGCAGCGGGGTGTCGACGACGCCGGGACACACCACGCTGACCCGCACCCCTCGGGGCGCGGCCTCGACGCGCAGTGCCAGCGACAACCCCACCACCGCCCACTTCGTCGTGCCGTACGGAGCGGCCCCCGGGTTCGGCAGCAGGCCGGCGAGCGACGCGGTGTTGACGATGTGCCCGGAACCCTGGCGCAGCATCAGGGGATAGGCGGCCCGGACGCCGTGCACCACCCCGCGCAGGTTGACGTCGATCGCCCGGTCCCAGTGGGCCGGGGACAGCTCTTCGACGGGCCCGTGGATGCCCAGGCCGGCGTTGTTGAACATCAGGTCCAGCCGCCCGTGCCGCCCGGCCGTGTCGGTCACCAGGGCGCCGACCGCGTCCGCGTCCCGCACGTCGACGGCAGCCGCCGAGGCCGTCCCCGGGCCGAGGGCCGCGAGCCGCTCCGCGGCCTCGGTCGCGGCCGCACCCTCGACGTCCGCGAGGACCACCCGGTCACCCCGGCGCACCAGCGCCGCTCCCAGCGCCCGCCCGATCCCCGAGGCGCCTCCGGTCACGATCGCCACCCTGGTCATGGCCCACTCCCGACAGCCGGCTCCGTGGACGTCGCTCCTGGGGACCAGCCTCGTGCGCCCGTGGACACCGGACACCGTCCTGCGCACCGCCGGCGGTCGCGGTCGGCGTGGGCCGCCCGATCGTCGACCGGCTGTGACGACCGGTGACGTCCCGGGTCAGGGGAGGGCGCGGCGCACGAGGACGCGGGGGAAGCCGCCGGCGACGGCGTCGGTGTCCGCGGCCTTGGTGAACCCCGCCCGCTCGAACAGCCGCCGGGTGCCGACGTAGGCCATGGTCGTGTCGACCCGCTCGTCCCCGCTGTCGGCGGGATAGCCCTCGACGGCGGGGGCGCCGTTCGCCGCCGCGTACTCGACCGCCCCTCGGAGCAGGGCGTGCGCGATGCCCTTCCCGCGGTGCCCCGGACGCACGCGCACGCACCACAGCGACCACACCGGCAGGTCGTCGACGTGCGGGATCTTCCGCGACCGCTCGAAGGGCAGCTCCGACCGCGGCGCGACCGCGGCCCAGCCGGCGACCTCGCCGTCGTCGTAGGCGAGCACCCCCGGCGCGACCGGGCGCCCGGTGAGCTCGCGGACGTACTCCCGCCGGGCGGGCCCGACGAGCTCCCGGTTGGTGCGCGAGTCGAGCCGGTGGCTCAGGCACCAGCAGACGTTCGCGTCCGGGGTCCGCGGGCCGAGCACCGTCGCGACGTCGTCGAACCGCTCCCGCGTCGCCGGGTGGACCTCGATGGCCATCGCGCCACGCTAGTGACGCCGGCGGCGTGCGGCCACGCCCCGGAGCCCGGGCTCAGGTGCCGAGAGCCGCCGGAGCGGTGCCCTCGGGCGCGGTTCCGGATCCCCCGCGGTCGACGGCGCGACGGCGGCCGAGCCACCGGTCGGTCAGCCGGACGGTGAGCACGGGCAACAGCCCGATGGTGGCGAACACGGCGGAACCGAAGCTCACGACACCGAGCCACTGGAGGGCGCCGAACCCCGCCGTCGCGCCGACCTCCGCCGCGGCCACCCCGACGGCCGGCAGGCAGAGGAACAGCGCCCCGGCGACCGGCAGCAGCCAGCGCAGCCGGTGCACCGTCAGCCCGGCCACCGCGCCGCCCGGGACCGCGACCAGCACGTGGAGCAGCAGGACGAAGGACGTCCCGCTCCACGAGAACGTGCTCGACCCGCTGGCCGCGAGGCTGACCAGGGACATGAGCGCGCGGCTGACCGCGCCGAGTGACGCGCCGGCGACCAGGGCCGCCAGCACCCCCGTACCGATCCTGAGGCCCACGTTCCTCCGTCCGCCGCGCCGATGGCGGCGGGAGGCTAGCGGTCAGGCGCCGCGTGGAGGGGCGTCTCGCGTGCCGCCTCCCCGGGTCAGCGGCCCGGCTGCGCGCCCGCCAGGAACCGCTCGACGATCCCCGTCCACCGCTCGCGGGCAGCCTCGTTGGCCTCGAGGGTGGGCAGGCCCATCTGGGTCGCCACGAGCGACGCCGTCCCGTTCCTCTTCGGCTCGCTGGTGACGACGACCGAGGAACCGTCGGCCGCCTTCGTCCGCCAGGTGATGCGCCGGTCGGTGCCGCTGACCCGGAGATCGCCGCCGGCGACGACCTCCTGCACGGCCGCGTCGCCGTCGGCGAACGCCCGCCACCGCTCCATGAGCTCGGCCATGCCGAGCGGCGTGGCCCGGCTGACGCTGGTCTGGAAGGTGCCGTCGGAGCGCTGGCCCGGGACGCGGCGGCCGATGTGGTGCTCGTAGGCGACCGTCACCGACTGGGTCCACCAGCCGCGCTGCTCGAAGCCGTCGCCGAGCTCCTCGTAGACGTGCAGCGCGATCTGCTGGTGGTCGAGGTCCCGCGCGCCGACACCGTCCAGGAACCGGAGCCACTCGTCCCACGTCCGCTTCGTGGTCCGCTCGATGGGCCCGATCCGGGGGTTGTCCGCCATGCCCGCGATCCTGCGGGACGTGGGCTCGGCGCGTCGAGCACCACCGGACGCGTCCACGCAGCGTCGTCGTCGCTGTCTCCCGGGATGCGGGAGGCGGTGGTCGAGCCCTCGCCGACGGCGGCCCTCGTCCGCACCTCGGCGACCAGGCGTGCCCGGTGTCGACCTGCTGCGGTCTCCGCCGGCCCGGGACAGCCGGAGGTCGGCGACCGGCGGCAGGGTCAGCGGGTGGGGACCTACGAGCCGTCGCGCCTCGTGGTCGCGGCCGTCGGCGGCGACCGACCGGCGTGGGCAGGATGGCGGCATGCCGCGGCTGCTCGTCGTCCACCACACGCCCTCGCCGAACCTGCAGGCGGTGCTCGAGGCGGCCCGCGAGGGCGTGGCGATGGTCGAGGAGGCCGACCTGGTCGAGCGGCCGGCGCTGTCGGCCGGGCCCGCGGACCTGCTCGCCGCCGACGGCGTCCTGCTCGGCACCCCGGCCAACATCGGCTACATGAGCGGCGCGCTCAAGCACTTCTTCGACACGGTCTACTACCCGTGCCTGGACGCCACGGTCGGCCTGCCCTTCGGCGTCTGGGTGCACGGCGGCGACGACACCGCCGGCGCGCTGAGGGCCATCGGCACGATCACCGGCGCCCTGCGGTGGAAGCAGGTCGCGGCACCCCTGTCGCTCACCGGCGCCCCGACGAAGGACGACCTCGAGGCGGTCCGCGAGCTCGCCGCCACCGTCGCGGTGAGCCTGGAGGGCCGCTGAGTCCTAGCCTGCCGGGATGAGCACCCGTCTCGTCGTCATCGGAGGGGACGCCGCCGGCGGCAGCGCGGCGTCCCAGGCCAGGAAGCGGCGGCCCGACCTCGACGTCGTCGTGTTCGAGCGCGGCCGCGCGACCTCCTACTCCGCGTGCGGCATCCCGTACTGGATCTCCGGCACCGTCGACAGCGAGGCGCAGCTGGTCGCCCGCACGCCCGAGCAGCACCGCGCCGCCGGAATCGACGTCCGCACGCGCACCGAGGTCGTCGGCATCGACACCGACAAGGGCGTCGTCCACTGGCGCGACCTCGACGCCGGCACCCAGGGCACCGAGCCCTACGACGACCTCGTCTACGCCACGGGCAGCGTGCCGATGCGCCCGCCGGTCGAGGGCATCGACGCGAAGGGCGTGTACGGCGTCCAGGTGCTCGACGACGGCGTCGCGCTGCGGGCCGAGCTCGACAGCGGGCGGGTGCAGCGGGTGGTCGTCGTCGGCGGCGGCTACATCGGGCTGGAGATCGCCGAGGCGTGCCGGGTGCGCGGGCTCGAGGTCACCGTCGTCGACAAGTCGGCCACCCCGGTGGGCACCTTCGACCCCGACGTCGGCCGGTTCCTCGCCGACGGCGTCCGCAGCGAGGGCGTCGACCTGGTCCTGTGCGACGGCGTCGCGGGCATCGACGTCGACCGCGACGGGCGGGCGCGCGCGGTGGTCACCGAGAGCGGCCGCGAGCTGCCCGCGGACCTCGTCGTCCTCGGCCTCGGGGTGCGGCCGAACGTGCGGCTGGCGAGGGAGTCGGGCATCCCGCTCGGCACCTCCGGGGGCGTCGCCGTCGACCAGCGGATGCGCACGCAGGTGCCCGGGGTGTGGGCGGCCGGCGACTGCGTGGAGTCGGTGCACCGGCTGTCGAAGCAGCGGGTCGTCGTCGCGCTCGGCACGCACGCGAACAAGCAGGGCCGGGTGGCCGGCATCAACATCGGCGGCGGCTACGCCACCTTCCCCGGCGTCATCGGGACGGCGATCACCAAGATCTGCACGGTCGAGGCCGCGCGCACCGGGCTGTCGGAGCGGGAGGCCGAGGACGCCGGCTACGCGTTCGTCACCGCCGCCGTCGACTCCACGACCACCGCCGGCTACATGCCGAACGCGTCCCCGATCCGGGTCAAGATGATCGCCGAGCGGCGCAGCGGCCGGCTGCTCGGCGCCCAGGTGGTCGGCGAGGAGGGCGCGGCCAAGCGGATCGACGCGCTGGCCATCTGCATCTGGAACGAGATGACCGTCGACGAGGTCCTGTCCCTGGACCTGTCCTACGCGCCGCCGTTCGCGCCGGTGTGGGACCCGGTGCTCATCGCCGCCCGCAAGGCGTTCGAGGCGGTGGAGGCCGACACCCGCCGGTGACGCAGCCGGGGGTCCGCCTGCACGCGCCGTGTCCGGAACGCCCGGGGGCGCGCGGGTTCCTTGACCGTCCGGTCGGGGCGGCGGACCGTCCGGGCCCGGGGCGGGCTCCCGGCCCGCCCCGTCCCGGGGGGAGGGACGCCATGCCCCATCTGGTGCCGGAGTTCGACTACCACGCGAACGTCGAGCCCCACCCGGTCGGTCCGGGGCCCTACGGGAACCGCCTCGAGGCGACCATCACCGGCGGCGAGATCTCGGGGGACCGCCTCAAGGGCACGATCGTCGGCGGTGGCGCGGACTGGATGCTGGTCGGCCCCGACGGCTTCGGCCGGCTCGACGTGCGCACCACGATGCGGACCGTCGACGGCGCCCACGTCTACGTCCAGTACGGGGGGATCTGGGAGCTCACCCCGGCCGTCCTGGCGCTCATGCAGGGCGGGGACACCCCGACGGACTTCGGCGACCAGTACTTCATCACCACCCTCCGGCTCGAGACCGGCGACGAGCGCTACGCGTGGGTCAACCAGACGGTGTTCGTGGGAGAGGGGCGCCTGCTGCCCGGGGCGCGGGTGGAGTACCGGGTGTACCGGGTGGCCGCCGGGGAGCCGCCCTCCTAGCGGGCCAGCACGCCCGCCATCCGCCCGACGATCGCGGTCAGCACCGGCTCGGGGGTGGCCAGGTTCAGCCGGACCGCGCCCCGGCCGGCCTCGCCGCAGCGGGCACCGTCGACCACCGCCACCCCGGCCCGCTCGAGCAGCAGGTCGCCGGGGGCGTCGGCCGGGAGGCCCTCCAGCCAGGCCAGGTAGGTGCCCTCCGGCGGGCGGTAGCGGACGCCGGGCAGGTGCGTCGCGACGAGGTCGGCGAGCAGCCGGCGGTGCCGGTCGAGGACGGCGATCGTCTCCTCCAGCCAGCCGACGCCGTCCCGGTAGGCGGCGGTGTTGGCGACCGCGCCCAGCGTCGAGCAGCCGTGCTCCACCTCGTGCCCGACCCGCGCCCACAGCGCGGCGTCGGCGTCGTTGGACAGCACCAGCTGCGCGCACTTGAGGCCGGCGAGGTCCCACGCCTTGGACGCGCTGGTGGCGCTGAGCGTGTGCGCGGCGGTGGTGTCCGACAGCGACGCGTAGGGCACGTGCCGGGCGCCGGGGAAGACCAGCGGCGCGTGCACCTCGTCGGAGAACACCCGGCCGCCGTGCCGGTCGACCACCTCGGCGACGGCGAGCATCTCCGCGGGCTCGAGCACCCGGCCGATCGGGTTGTGCGGGTTGCACAGCACGAGCAGGTCCCCGCCGGCGCGGAAGGCGGCGTCGAGCGCGTCGAGGTCGTAGACGAACCGGTCGCCGTCGCGGGCCATCGGCACCTCGAGCACCTCCCGGCCCAGCGCCGGCGGCACCTCGAGGAAGGGCATGTAGGCGGGGGTCGGCAGGACCACCGGGGATCCGGGCCGGGACAGGTGGGTGATCGCCGCGGACAGCCCGGCCAGCACGTCGGCCATCGGCCGGATCCGCTCCTCCGGCACCTCCCAGCCGTGCCGGTCGCGCAGGAAGCCGGCGGTCGCCCGCGCCATGTCGGCGGCGAGCCAGTCCGGCAGGTAGCCGAACAGGCCGCGGGCGACGGCGTCCTGCAGCGCGGCGGTGACCGCGGGGGCGGTGCCGAGGTCGGACTCGGCCACCCAGGCGCCCAGCGCGTCGGGGTAGCGGGTCCACTTCAGGCTGCCGCGCGAGCGCAGGCCCGCGACCACGGCGTCGGCGTCACTCGTCACGGTGCCGATCCTGCCCGCGGGCGGCCGGGGTCCGCGCGGGCTGGGAGGGTGCTCCCCGTGCGGGTGCTGCTGGTGGTGAACGGATCGGCGGGGAGCGCCGACGGGCTGGACCCGGCGCTGGACGTGCTGCGCGCCGGTGCCGACGTCGAGGTCGCGGCGACCGCGGACGCGGGCGACCTCAGCCGGGTGCTCGCCGGACGGGACGGGCGCCGGCTCGTGGTCGCCGGCGGCGACGGCTCGGTGCACGCGGTCGTCGCCGCCCTGGACCACGCCGGCGCCCTCGACCCCGCCGACCCGCTCGGCGTCGTGCCGCTGGGCACCGGCAACGACCTGGCCGGCGCGCTCGGGCTCCCCGACGACCCGGCCGCCGCCGCGCGGTGCGTCCTCGACGGCGGCCCGCGCCGGCTGGACCTGCTGCGCGACGACGCCGAGGGTGTGGTGGTCAACGCGGTGCACGCCGGGATCGGCGTCCGCGCCGCGGACGAGGCCGTGGGACTCAAGGACCGGCTCGGCGTGCTGGCCTATCCCGTCGGTGCGGCGGTCGCCGGGATCGCCGGCGCGGAGCACCGGCTGCGGGTGACCGTCGACGGCGCCGTCGTCACCGCGCCCGCCGGCTGGGCGTCCGACGGGCAGACGCCGCTGCTCATGGTCGGCGTGTGCAACGGGCCCACCATCGGTGGCGGGACCGCGCTCGCGCCCGGCGCCGACCCCGGCGACGGCCTCGCCGACGTCGTGGTCAGCGCGGCCACCGGCCCCGCCGCGCGGGCCGCCTTCGCCGTCGCGCTGCTCGGCGGCCGGCACCCGGAGCGGGACGACGTCGTCGTCGTGCGCGGGCGGGAGGTCACCGTGTCCGGCGAGCCGGCCGGCCTGGACGCCGACGGGGACCTGCTGCCGCCGGTGGGTGCGCGCACCTGGCGGGTGGTCCCGGCCGCCTGGTCGGTGTCCGTGCCGCGCTGAGCGCTCAGGCGGCCGGGGACCAGCCGAGCAGCGGGCCCAGGCGCTCGGCCGTGTCGGTGAGGATCTGCTCGTGGTCGGCCTCGGCGAAGCTGAACGGCAGCGCGAACACGACCTCGGTGACCTCGCGGAAGCCGGCGTGCGCGTACAGGGCCTCGGCGATCTGTTCGGAGGTGCCGAGCAGGTCGGGGGCGAACAGCAGCTTCCCCGGTCCCTGGGGGACCCCCACCCGCGGGCTGCGGGCCTCGACGTAGGCGGCGTACCGCTCCCGCTGGCCGGCGGTGGCGCTGTCGGTCGGGATGACCACCAGGCCCTGTGACACCCGCCCGGCGGGGTCCGCCTCGCGGAAGGCGCGCACCTGGCCGGCCTGGATCTGCGCGAAGTCGGTCGAGCCGCCCTCGGCGCGGACCACGCTGCTGGTGAGGAAGTGCATGCCCGCCTGCCCGGCCCACCGGGCGGAGCGGGTGCTCGCGCCGCCGTACCAGAGCCGGTCGCGCAGGCCGGGGGAGTGCGGCTGCACCCGGTCCGACCACTCCTCGACGACGCCCTCCCGCCCGGCGAACGACGCCGCGGGCTCGCCGGCGACCAGCCGCAGCAGCCGCTCCACCCGGGTGTAGGAGAAGTCCTCGACGTCGGCGGTGTCCGGGTAGAGCGCGCCCCGGACGTCGTCCCAGTGCATCGGCGGGCCGACGCTGACCCCGGGGTTGAGCCGGCCGCCGGAGAGGACGTCGACGGTGGCGAGGTCCTCCGCCAGCCGCAGCGGGTTCTCCCAGCCGAGCGGGGTGACCGCGGTGCCGAGCTCGATCCGCCGGGTCCGCTGGGTGGCCGCGGCGAGGACGGCGACCGGTGAGGAGATGCCGTGCTGCAGGTGCCGGTGGCGCAGCCAGGCGCTGTCGAAGCCGAGCCGCTCGCCGAGCTCGACCGTCCGCAGCGTCGTCTCGTGGCCCGCGGCCGGGTCGGCGGGGTCGAACAGGCCGATGGTGAGGAAGCCGAGGCGCTCGAGCGCGGTACCGGGGGCGGGCACGGAGCCGATCCTGCCCGCCCCCGGTGGGTCAGTTCAGGGCGGGCTTGTCCGGGTCGACGACCCAGTCGGTGAAGAAGGCGTCGAGCTCCTGCCCGCTGACCTGCTCGGCGAGCGCCACGAAGTCGGCGGTGGTGACGTTGCCGCCGGCGTTGGCGGTGGTCCAACGGTGCAGCAGGTCGAAGAAGGCGGCGTCGCCGATCCGGGTGCGCAGCGCGTGCAGCGTGGCCGCCCCCCGGTCGTAGACCGCGGCCGCGAACAGGCCGGTGGCCCCCGGGTCGCTCACCACGGTGCGCCAGAAGGAGCTCGTCGCGGAGCGGTTGTAGACCGCCTCGAACTGCTGCTGCGCGGTGCGGCCGCCCGACGCCTCCTCCCACAGCCACTCGGAGTAGGTGGCGAAGCCCTCGTTGAGCCAGATGTCCCGCCAGGTCTCCGGGCTCACGCTGTTGCCGACCCACTGGTGCGCCAGCTCGTGGGCGACGGTGCTCGCGTCCGGGACGCCGGAGTACACCGGCCGGGTCTGGGTCTCCAGGGCGTACCCGAGGTCCTCGCTGTCGTCGACGATCGACCCGAACGAGCTGAACGGATAGGGCCCGTAGAGGTCCTCGAAGTAGTCGATCATCGCCGGCTGCAGGTCGAGGACCGCGTCGGTCGCCGAGCCGGCCACGCCGTCGTCGACGAAGTCCAGGATCGGCAGCCCGTCGGGGCCGGTCCGCGTCGTCGAGGAGTAGTCGCCGATCGACGCCGTCGCGAGATAGCTCGCCATCGGGTCGCCGGCGTGCCAGGTGAAGGTCGTCCGGCCGCCGGAGGTGACCGGCGCGCCCACCGGCTCGCCGTTGGCCACCGCGGTCTTGCCCTCGGGGACGGTGATCCGGAAGTCGTAGGTGGCCTTGTCGGTCGGGACGTCGTTCACCGGGAACCAGGTCGGCGCACCCTCGGGCTCGTTGGCGACCAGGACGCCGTCGTCGACGGTCACCCAGCCGTAGAACGCCCCCTCGACGTCGGTGGGCCGCCCCGGGGTGCCGCCGTAGACCACGGTGACCTCGTGTGTCGTGCCGGCCCCGAGCTTCGGCGCGACGGTGACCACCAGCTCGCCGCCACGGCCCTCGGCGTCGACGGGCAGCTGGGTGAACCGGGCCGGCTTGCCGTCGACCAGCACCGAGGAGGCGGTCAGCCCGCGCAGGTCGAGCGAGAAGCTCGCCAGGTCCTGGGTGGCGGTGAGGGTGACGACGGCCGTGCCGTCCAGCCGGCCGTCGGCGTACCAGGACAGGTCCAGGCCGTAGTGCTGCACGTCGTAGCCGCCGTTGCCCGCGGCCGGGAAGTACGGGTCCCCGCCGGACGTGCTGCCGTCGGCGTAGCGCGGGGTGCCGGGGGCGCCGGGAGCCGCGGCAGCGGGGCCGGCGGCGGCGACCACGGACGCGGCGGCGACGAGGGCCACGGCGGCCCGGCGGTACAGGGGGCGGGAGCGCACGGATGACCTCCTCGGGCGGCCCGGGCGGGCCGGATCGGGACACCGTAGGGCCTCCGTGTTCCGGCCGGGTTCCAGGACCCCGCCGTCAGTGCACGCGGACGGCGAGCAGCGCGACGTCGTCGTCGGTGGAGCCCCGCACGCCCTCGAGCAGCCGGTCGAGCAGGTCGTCCAGCGAGCCGGCGCCGTCCGCGGCGACGGCGGCGGTGAGCTGGGCGATGCCGTCGTCCAGGTCGGTGCGCCGGCGCTCGACCAGGCCGTCGGTGTAGAGCAGCACCGTGCTGCCCGGCTCCAGGGCGATGCGGTGGGTGCCCCGCGCCCGGGTGGCGTCCAGGCCCACGAGCAGGTCCGGGGTGGGAGCGAGCACCTCGACCCGGCCGTCGGCGTGCCGCAGCAGCGGCGGCGGGTGCCCGGCGTTGCTCCAGGACATCACCCGGCCGCCGTCGTCGCCGAGGTCGACGCGGCCGACCAGCGCCGTGGCCAGGGCGCCGGTGCGCAGGCCGGCGACGGCGGCGTCGAGCCGGTCCAGCGCCCTCGCCGGCGGCTCGCCGCCCTCGAACGCGAAGCCGCGCAGCATCGCCCGCAGCTGGCCCATGGTGGCCGCGGCCGCGACGTCGTGACCGTTGACGTCGCCGATCACCAGCACGGTGGCGCCGTCGGAGTCGTCGAAGGCGTCCCACCAGTCCCCGCCGACCTGCGCGCCGGCGCTGCTGGGCAGGTAGCGGGCGGCCAGCTCCAGCCCGGCCGGGGCGGGCAGCTCGCCGAGCAGCGCGCGCTGCAGGGTGGTGGCCACCGACTCCTGCCGGGCGAGCAGCACCGCGCGGCCGACGGCCTGGGCGGTGTACTGCGCCAGGGCCAGGACCAGGCCCTGCTCGACCGGGCCGAACGTGTGCGGCTCGTCCCAGGCCAGGCTCAGCGTCCCCGGCAGCGCGCCGGCGACCGGCAGCGGCAGGTGCGCCGATGCCCCGGCCGGCCGCGGCGGCCGCGTGTGCGGGAACCGCTCGGCGGCGGTGGCCGGGTCGGGGAGGAACACCGCGCGCCCGGTGGCCAGCGCGACCGCCGGCGGGACCTCGGCGCCCAGGGGGAGGGAGGCGTCGTCGACGGAGGCGCCGTCGACGGAGGCGTCGTGCACGGAGGCGTCGTGCACGGAGGTCTCGTGGACGGGGGCGTCGTCCCCGGCGGAGCCCGGCACCAGCCGCAGCCGGCGGGTCGCGGGGTCGACGAGGGCCAGGCAGGTCCACGAGGTGCCCAGGGCCTCGGCGGCGGCGCCGGTGACGGCCGCGGCGACGTCGTCGAGGGTGACCGCGTCGGCCAGCGTCTCGGCGAACCGCAGCAGCAGCCTCGTCTGCTCGCCGACCCGCTCGGCGGCCCGGCGGGCGGCCTCGGCGTCCCGGGTCAGCGCGCGCAGCCGCAGCTCGGAGGCGGCCAGCCCGGCGACCTGGGTGAGCACCGCGACGTCGGCGTCGGTCCAGTCGCGGGGGCGGGAGTCGATGGCGCAGACCGCGCCCACGACGTCGCCGTCCGGACCGACCAGCGGCACCCCGCAGTAGGCGACCACCCCGAGGTCGTCGATCGCCCGGTTGGCCGCCAGGACCTCCACCTCGCGGGCGTCGCGGACCACCAGCGGCCGCGCGGTGGCCCGCACGTACTGGCAGAACGAGTGGCTCAGCGGGGTGCTGCGCCGGGCCTGCCACTCCGGCGGCAGCCCGACCGCGCCGGGGAACACCTGGCGGTCGGGCTCCACGAGCGTCACCAGCGCGGTGGGGACGTCGAGCAGCGTGCGGACCAGGACGACCAGCCGGTCGAAGTCGGCGTCGGCGATGCCCGACGGGTGGTCGGTCCCGCTGTCCGCGCCGCTCACGCGGCCACGGTAGTCGGCCCCCGCGGGGTCACCGGGGGAGCCGGCCCATGAGGTGGAACTCCGGGTTGGGCGGGATCGCGGCGAAGTGCGCGAGCCGGTTGGACAGCGCGAAGAAGGCGGTGATCGCGCCCACGTCCCAGACGTCGTCCTCGGTCAGGCCGTGCGCGCGCAGCCGGTCGAGGTCGGCGGCGGTCACGGCGGCGGGGTCGGTGGCCAGCCGGACGGCGACGTCGAGGACGGTCCGCATCCGGTCGTCGAGCGGGGCCTTGCGCCAGTCGACGGCGACCAGGTCGGCCAGGTACGGGTCGCGGGTGCGGATGCGCGCGATCGCCCCGTGCGCCACGACGCAGTACGCGCAGTGGTTGGCCGCGCTGGTCGCGACGACGATCAGCTCCCGCTCGCCGGTCGACAGGCCCGGGGTGTCCTTGTCCATCAGCGCGTCGTGCATCGCGAGGAACGCCCGCTCCTCGGCCGGCCGCCAGGCCAGCGCCGCGAAGACGTTGGGCAGGAACCCCGACTTCCCCTCCACCTCGGCGTGGCGCTCGGCGAGGTCCGGCGGCAGGTCGGCGGGATCGGCGACGGGGAAGCGGCTGATCGGCGTCGGGTCGACGGTCACCCGTGCAGCGTGCCGCGCGTCCGGTCCGGCGTCGACCGCGTGGGTCGACGCACCGCATCGCACAGCTCGGTCAGGCCCCCTTGCAGGGGCCCGCCGCGAGCTCGCGAGCGGTGGGGGGCAAGGGGGTCCTTGATCAGTCGCCGACGACGACGCGGTCGCGGCCCTCGCGCTTGGCGCGGTAGAGGCGGGCGTCGGCCCGGCCGAGCAGCTGGGCCGGCGTCCGGTCGATGACCTCGCTGGTGCTCGCGGCGCCGATGCTCACGGTCACCGGCAGGTCCCCGGTGAGCGGGCCCCACGCGTGGCCGGCCACGGCGCCGCGGACGTCCTCCAGGTACCGGGCCGCGGCCGCGGTGTCGGCGCCGGCGAGGACCACGAGGAACTCCTCGCCGCCCAGGCGGGCGACCAGGCAGCCGGTGCCCGGGGCCGGGAGGCCCTGCACGATCCCCGCGACGGTGCGCAGCACCTCGTCCCCGACGGCGTGCGAGCAGGTGTCGTTGACCCGCTTGAAGTGGTCCAGGTCCAGCAGCGCCACCCACACCAGCGCGCCGTCGGCCAGCAGCCGCGGCAGCTCGTCGTCGACGTGCCGGCGGTTGTGCAGGCCGGTCAGCGGGTCGCGCAGGGACAGCTCGCGCCAGCGGCGGCTCTGCCGGCGGGCCTCGGTGGTCTCGTACATCGCCTGCAGCGTGCGGGCACGGGACTCGCGCTGGGAGGACTGCTGCTCCATGAGCTCGGCGCAGTAGCGCTTGTGCTCCTCGAAGGCGGAGCGGTGGTCGCCGGCGGCGGCGTGCAGCTCGGCCTGCTCGGCGCGGGCGCGCACCCGGATGGAGGTCAGCCCGTGCTCCCGGCAGCGGCGCACGCACTCGTCGAGGGTCCGCTGGGCGGCGTCGACGGCGCCGCGGCGGCGCTGCACCTCGGCGAGGGTGAGCAGGAAGTCGGCCCCGGCGTCGCCGTCGTGGGAGCTGTCGAGGACCTCCGGCGTCAGGCCCGGCAGCAGCGCCTCCTCGGCCTCCTCCAGCCGGTCCAGGCCCATGAGCGCGCGGGCGACGGTGTCGAGCCGGCCGACGTCGAGCGGGACGCCGTGCGCGGCGGCCAGGTCCTGCAGCCGGGTGCTGAAGTGCAGGGCGTCGGTGAACCGGCCGGCGAGGGTGTCGGTGTAGGCGCGGTTGTTGAGGATGCGCAGCTGCCGGTCGACGTCGCCGAGGTCCTCGGCCAGCCGGAGGACGGCGGCGTAGCGCTCGGGGGCGGCGGGGTCGCGGGACAGGCCCAGGACGTCGGCCAGCCGGACCAGGTGGTCGACCCGCAGGGCCGGGAGGGCGTCGTCGTCGAGCAGGTCCACGCCCTGCACGGCGTGCTCCAGCGCGCCGGCGAGGTCGCCGAGCTCCTGGAAGACGGCGGTGAGGACGAAGGAGCTGCGGGCGAGCAGGTGCCGGGACCGGGCCTCGGTGGCCCAGCGGTGCACCTCCTGCGTGGTCCGCCCGGCCTCGGCCACCGAGCCGCGCCGGCGCAGCAGGTCGGCGGCCGCCAGCCGCGCCCGTTGCTCGAGGTCGGGGCGGCCGAGCTCGCGGGCGGATCCCGCGGCGGCCTCGGCGCGCTGCGCGGTCGCCTCGGAGTCGAAGCGGGCGAGGGTCTCCAGCTCGTCGAGCGTCGTGAGCAGGACCGCGAGCGGGTCCGGCGGGCGCGGGGAGCCCCCGGGCACGGCGCCGGCGCCCGGACGGACGGCGAGACTGGTCACGACTCCCCATCGGCAGCGGGGGTCCGCCGCGACAGGGCGGACGGGACGTCCCCACCCGGTCGGGTGAGCCCGGGGGCGCTCGCCGGGCAGCCGGCCATCGGCACCTCCGCGGGGCGTGCGAACCGCTGTGGCGCCCATCACAGCAGACATCGCGCCGGGACGGGGGGAGGCGCGCCGGTGCTCCTGCGCCGGCAGCCGCTCAGGTCCGGCGCCGGCGGAGCACGCCCTCCTGGACGACGGTGAGCACCAGCCGGCCCTCGCGGTCGAACACCCGCCCGGAGCACAGCGCGCGGCCGCCCGCGGACCAGGCGCTCTCCTGCTCGAAGCACAGCCAGGTGTCGGCGCGGGCCGGGCCGTGGAACCAGACGGCGTGGTCGAGGCTCGCCGTCACCAGGCCGGGGTCGCCGATCCCCGCCGCGTGCGGGGCGACCGCGACGGCGAGCAGCAGCATGTCGGTGGCGTAGGCGAGCGCACAGGCGTGCAGCCACGGGTCGTCGGGCAGCGCCTCGCGGGAGCGGAACCAGAACCGCTGCCGCGGCGGCGCGGGCTCGCCCCGGCCGGCGGCGATCCGGGGCGGCCCGCCGTCGAAACGGAAGTCGAACGGGTGCCGGGCGTCCAGCCACGCCAGCCACGCGAGGACGGAGGAGGGGGCGCCGGCCAGCGCGTCGGCCGGCGCGGCCAGCGACTCGGGCGGCGGGGCGTCCAGGGTGGGCACCTGGTGCTCGGGGCCGGTCTCGGGCCGTGCGAAGGACGCCGTCAGCACCAGGATCGTCTCCCCGTGCTGGACGGCGGTGACCTCCCGGGTGGTGTAGCTGCCGCCGTCGCGCACCCGGGTGACCTCCAGGTCGGTGGGTGCGGCCGGGTCGCCGGCGCGGACGAAGTAGGCGTGCAGCGAGTGCACCGCCCGGTCGTCCGGGACGGTCGCCGTGGCCGCGAGCAGCGCCTGGGCGACCACCGCCCCGCCGAAGGCGCGGTCGGCCGGCACGCCGCGCGCGGCGCCGCGGAACCGGCCGGGCGCGGCCTCGGCGACGTCGAGCAGGGCGACCAGCCCACCGGGCACCGGACCCCCGCCGACCGGCTGTGCCACCGTCCCCGCCCTCCGTCCACCCGCCCGACCGGTGCAGTGAACCACCCGGCCCCGGGGTCACCCGACGAGGAGCGCGACCACGTCGTCGTCCCCGCACGGGCCGGCCGCGACCGCCCAGGTCCCGTCGGGGGCGACGGCGAGCGCGTCGTGCCCGCCGAGGGTGTCGCACGTGGCCAGCGGCCGGCCGAGCTCGCCCGTGGCCGGGTCCAACGTCACGAGCACCGGGTCGGCGCCGCCCCGCCCCCACGCGAGCGTGACCAGGCCGGCCGGCGGCCCGGCGACGACGGCGTCCACCGGGCCGGTGAAGTCCGCGTCCACGGTCCCGAGCAGCTCGCCGGCGGAGAAGCGCGACACCCGGCGCCCGTCGCGCACCTCGGTCAGCACCACGACGTCGCCGTCGTCGGCCACGCCGACCGAGACCTCGGTGCGCCCGTCCACCCCGAGGGCCGCGACGACACCGAAGGGAGCGGTCACCGTGCCGAGGTCGGCGTCGTACTCGGCCACCCAGTCCTGGGCGCCGCCGGGCGCGGGGTTGCTGATGTGCGCCACCACGCCGCCGTCCGGGCGCGGGAGGAGCCGTGCCGTGCGCGCCCGCGGGTCGAGCCCGGCGCCCAGCGGGACAGAGCCGATGACCTCGCCGGTGGCGGCGTCGACGGCGAGCAGCCGGGCCGGCGTGCCCGTCTCCTCCTCCGGCGCCAGGCTGACGTAGACGGTGCCGCCGTCCGGGGAGAGGGCCGAGGCGAGCACCCGCCCCTCGTCGTCGACCCGCCGCTCGGTCACCCCGCCGTCCGCGACGGTCAGGAGCACCGGCCCCTCGTCGTCGCTGCCGACGACGAGCACGTCCCCGTCGGCGGTGACCTCCAGCTCGGCGCCCCCGCCCAGGCCGGGCAGCTCGACGGCGTCGCCGGCGGCCGGGCCGGCGTCGCCGCGGACGACCTCGACCAGCCGCACGGTCGCACCGGCGGTGAGCACGTGGGCGCGGCCATCGGGCAGCGCGGCGGCGTCGAGCACCCGCGTGCGCGGCGCGTCCCCCTCGGGCGGGCCGGCCTGCGCGTCGAGCACCACGGTGCCGAGGACCTCGTCGAACGCGGTGGGCGCGGCCGCGGCGGCGGTGTCGTCGGGGGCGGCGGAGCAGCCGGCGAGCACGAGGGCGCCGGCGGCCAGCAGGGCGGGGAGGCAGCGGGTCGGGATCACGCGGAGCAGCCTCGGCACGGGGGCTTGCGACCGGCTGCCGTCCGGCTTGGACGGCTCGGACGGCTCGGACGGCTCAGCCGCCGGCGAGCAGGGCGCGCACCGCGTCGAGGTCGTCGGCCTGGCCGGGGGTCTTGTCCGGCCGGTACCGCAGCACCCGGGCGAACCGCAGCGCCAGCCCGCCGGGGTAACGCGGGCTGCGCTGGGCGCCGTCGAGGGCGACCTCGACGACGAGCTCCGGCCGCAGCTCCACGCCCCACGGGTGCTCGGCGCGGGCGAGCGCGGGGAAGGTGCGGGTCTGCCAGTCCAGCAGCTCGTCGGTCATGCCCTTGAACGTCTTGCCGACCATGACCGGCTCGCCGCCCTCGGGGTCGCGGGCGCCGAGCCAGATGTTGGACAGCGTGCCGGTGCGCCGGCCGTACCCCCACTCCGCGGCGAGGACAACGAGGTCGAGGGTGTGCACCGGCTTGACCTTCTGCCACGCGCGGCCGCGCCGTCCGGCGGCGTACGGCGCGTCCAGCGCCTTGACCACCACGCCCTCGTGCCCGGCGGACAGGGCGTCGTCGAGCACGGCGGCGGCCTGCTCCGGCGTCGGCCGGCGCACCCCGGGCATGCGCAGCGGCGCGTGCGCGTCGTCGGCGAGCAGGCCGGCCAGCGCGTCGAGGCGGACGTCGAGCGGCTCGTCGAGCAGGTCGCGGCCGTCGAGGTGCAGCACGTCGAACAGGAACGGGCTCAGCAGCACGCTCGCATCGGCACCGTCGCTGCCGAAACGGCTCATCGTGTCCTGGAACGCGCGCGGGCGGCCGTCGTCGTCGGGGGCGAGGGTCTCGCCGTCGAGGACGGCGGTGCGGCAGGGGAGTGCGCGCACCCGCTCGACCAGCTCCGGCACGGCGCCGGTGACCTCGCGCAGCGTGCGGGTCCAGACCCGGACGTCGTCGCCGTCGCGGTGCACCTGGATGCGGGCGCCGTCGAGCTTGTGCTCCACGGTGACCGCGGGGCCGAGGTCGGCGAGCGCGGCGTCGAGGGAGGAGCCGGGGCTGGCCAGCATCGGCCGCACCGGTCGCCCCACCCGCAGCGTGACGGCGGCGAGGGCGTCCTCCCCGCCGGCGAGGGCGAGGACGGCGGTCTCGTCGAGCCGGCCGGCCAGCATCATCGCCCGCCGGACCGCCGCTGCCGGGACGCTGGCCGCGGCGGCGATCGCGTCCAGCACCACGCCCTCCAGCGCGCCCTGCCGCAGCTCCCCGCCGAGCAGCCGGACGAGGAGGTGCTGCTCGTCGGCGGTGGCGGCGGTGAGCAGCTCGGTCAGCAGGGCCTCGCGGCGGGCGGCCGCGCCGCTGCCGGCGGTGCCGGCCAGCGCGGTGAGCGCGCGGTCGACGGCGGCGACGGTGAGGGACGGCGTGGCGGCGGCCGGCGGGGCGGTCCGCGCCAGCGTGCGCCAGCCGACGCCGACCCGGCCCTGCGGCAGCTCGCCGGCCAGCCACGCGGCCACCGGCCCGGCCTCGTCCGGTCCGGCGGCGCGCAGCGCCCCCGCGATGGCCTGCGCCTTGGTGGTGCGCGAGCGGGTGGCGGTCACGGCCGCGGAGGCGGCGACGACGTCGGCGAGCAGCACGCGGCGATGGTGACAGTGCGGTACGACTCCGGGAGGTGCGCGTGCCGTGATCCCGTTAGCGTCGTCCGCGCCGAGAGGAGGTGGTCGCCGCGTGAACCTCGAGAAGGTCGTCTTCGGGTTCTTCGTGCTGCTCGCCGCGACGCTGAACTTCGGGTTCTTCCTCGGCGACATCGACGACCCGGCGGTGCACAACGTCTACGAGCTGTTCGCCGCGCTGGTGGTCAGCCTGGTCGCCACGGTCCTCAAGTTCGGCGACCGCACCCAGATCGGCGCGGTGCACCTGGCCACCAGCCTGGTCGCCGACCTGCAGCTGGTGGCGGCGACCATCACCTGGGCCTGGGCGGTGCACGTCTCCGCCGAGGGGCTGACCGACGTGACGACGGCGAGCATGGTGTCGCTGTCCGGCGGCGCGCTGCTGGCCAACGTGGTCTCGGTGGTGCTGCTCGTCGTCGAGACCGTGTCCTTCCAGCGGCACTGAGGCGGGCCGCCGTGGAGACCGCGCCACCGCCCCCCGTCACCACCCGCGGCCGGCGCATCCGCCGCCGGGCGCCGGTGGTGCCGCGCGCGGAGGGCTCGGCGACGGTGTTCACCGTCCTCCGGCGGATGCGCGCGCCGCTGATCACGCTGATCGTCATCTTCGCCGTCAGCGTGCTCGGGCTGTCGCTGGTCCCCGGCGTGGACACGGACGGGCAGCCGGCGCGGCTGAGCCTGTTCGACGCCTTCTACGTCATGAGCTACACCGCGACCACGATCGGCTTCGGCGAGATCCCGTACGCGTTCAGCTACGCGCAGCGGATGTGGGTGACCGGCGCGATCTACCTGACCGTCGTCGGCTGGGCCTACGCCATCGGCTCGCTGCTGGCGCTGCTGCAGGACCGCGCGTTCCGCCAGGCGCTGGCGCTGCGGCACGTGTCCCGCAAGGTCACCCGGCTGCGCGAGCCGTTCCTGCTCATCTGCGGCTACGGGCAGGCCGGGGAGGCGCTCGGGCTGTCGCTGGACGCGCTGGGCCGCCGGTTCACCGTGGTCGACATCGCCGAGAGCCGCATCGACGTCCTGGAGATCGCGCCGCACCGGGGGGACGTCCCCGGCGTGGTGGGCGACGCGCGCGACCCGCACGTGCTCGGCGTCGCGGGCCTCGGGCACCCGTGGTGCGAGGGCGTGCTGGCCGTGACCGGCGACGACGAGGCCAACCTCGCCGTCGCCATGGCCGCCGCCCTGCTGCGCCCGGAGCTCACGGTGGTCACCCGCACGACGTCGTCCGCGGTCGCCGAGCGGATGAGCCGGTTCGGCTCGCCGACGGTCATCAACCCCTTCGACCGGTTCGGCGACCACCTGCGGCTGGCGCTGCGGACCCCGGCGTCCTACCAGCTCACGACCTGGCTGGAGAGCGGGCCGGGCGCCGAGCTGCCGCCGCGGGGCAAGGCGCCCGCGCCGGGCCGGTGGGTGGTGTGCGGCTACGGCCGGTTCGGCCGGCACTTCGCCGCCGACCTGGGCGCCGAGGGCCTGGAGGTCACCGTCGTGGACACGACGCCGGGCGACGGCGTCGTGGAGGGCGACGCCGCCGATCCCGACGTCATCCGGCGGACGGACCTGGCCACGGCGGTCGGGCTGGTGGCCGGCACCGACAACGACACCACCAACCTCTCCCTGGTGGCCGAGGCGCGGCGGGTCAACCCCTCGCTGTTCGTCGCCGCCCGCCAGAACCAGCCCGCCGATGCCGCCCTGTTCGCCGCGATGGAGGTCGACGCGCTGCTGGTGCCCACCGAGGTGGTCGCGCACGACGCCTACGCCCGGCTGAGCACCCCGCTGCTGTGGCGGTTCCTGCGCGAGTTGCCCGGGCGGAGCGACGAGTGGTCGGCAGGCGTCGTCGAGCGGTTGCTGGACGCGTGCGGCGCCCACCTGGAGGCGCTGTGGAAGGTGCGGCTGACCCCGGAGGACGCCCCGGCGCTGCACCCCCGGCTGGCCGGGGGGTGCTTCCGGCTCGCCGACCTGCTGCGCGACCCGGCCGACCGCGACCAGACCCTGCTGGCCGTGCCGCTGCTGCTGCTGCGCGGCGACGAGGCGGTGCTGACCCCCGACCCCGGGACGGTGCTCGAGCCCGGCGACGAGCTGCTGTTCGCCGGCCGCGCCGCGGTGCACCGGGAGGTGGAGGCCACGATGTTCATCGACGGCGTCGCCGACTACCTGGTCACCGGCCAGCGGGTGCCGCAGAGCTGGGTCTGGCGCAAGCTGAGCCGGTCGGCGCCGGCCGAGGACGCGGCCCCCGCGCCCTGACCCCATCAGGGGGACACGTGCCTGACCAGGCCCCGGCCCGGCGACTGCTCGGCGCCCTCACCGGCCGGGACGCCGTCCGGCCGCCGTCCCTGCGCACCGACGACGACCGGTCCGCCTCGCGGCTCGAGCTGTTCTTCGACCTGGCCTTCGTCCTGGTGGTCGCCGAGCTCGCGATCGCGCTGCGCGAGGACGTGACCCTGCACGGGTTCCTCGTCTTCGCCGGGCTGTTCACGACCGTCTGGTGGTCCTGGGTCAGCTCGACGCTCTACGCCAACCGCTTCGACCACGACGACGTCGTCTACCGCCTCTACAAGCTCGGGAGCATGGCCGCCGTCGTCGGGCTGGCGGCCTCGGCGTCGGAGGCGACCGGCGAGCGGTTCGCCGTCTTCGTCGTCTGCCAGCTCCTGCTGCGCGCGATGCTGCTCCTGCAGTACCACCGCGCCCACCGGCACGTGCCGGACGCGCGGCCGATCACCCGGCTCTACCTGGCCGGGACCGCCGCGGGCGCGGTGCTCTGGGCGGTGTCGCTCGCGGTGCCCCGGCCGGCCGCGTTCGCGCTGTGGGCCGCCGCGGTGCTGGCCGAGGCGCTGGTCCCGCTGCTGGCGACGCGGTCCTCGGCCGACCTGCCGCTGCACGTCGAGCACCTGCCCGAGAGGTTCGCGCTGTTCGTCATCCTCGTGCTCGGCGAGCCGGTCGCCGCGGTCGCGCACGGCCTGTACGACGCCGGCTGGTCGGGCTCGGCGCTGCCGGTGGCGGTGCTGGCCTTCGTCCTCGCCGCCGCGCTGTGGTGGAGCTACTTCGACCTCGCCGGCGCCCGCGCCAAGCGACTGCTGGGCGAGGCGGGGGAGCACAACGGCGCCCACGCCCACGACGCCTACGTCTTCGGGCACCTGCCGCTGACGCTCGCGCTGGCCACGGTCGGCGCGGGCCTCGAGCTCGCGGTCAAGGAGGCCGCGGCCGGCGAGGTGCCGGCGGGGACCCGGTTGCTGGTGGCCGGCGGGGTGGCGGTCTACCTGGTCGCCGCGAGCGTCACCGCCTCGGCGATGACGGGGGACGTCCGGCGCGGCTGGTGGTGGCCGCTGCTCGCCGCGGCCGTGGCCCTGCTCGACGCGCTGCTGGAGCTGCCGGCGTCCGTGGTCGTCGGCGCCCTGGCCGCGCTGGTCGTGGCGGTCGTGGTGGGGGGCTGGGCGCAGCGCGCGGCGGGGGACCTGGAGACCGAGGAGGTCTGACCTCCGGGGGTCCGGAGACCGGCCGGTCGCGTCCGCCGGCCGGGACCTCCGACCCTGCCGCCGGGCGCCGGTGCGGCGTGTCATGGGTCTGCGCCGGCCACCGGTGACCGGTGCTGAGGGGGGCTGTGCCGTGACCTCGGGAGCCGGGCCCGGTGGCGTCGCTGGCGGCGTGGTCGTCGGGGTGGACGGCTCGGCGTGCGCGCGGGCCGCGCTCGCCTGGGCGGGCCGGATGGCCGCCCGCACCGGCATGCCGCTGACCGCGGTGCGCGCGTGGAGCGTGCCGACCGCACCCCGCCCGGACACCTGGGAGCCCGCCTACGTGCCGCCGTTGGCCGACTGGGAGCGGGCCGTGGAGCGGGCCCTCGCCGACGACGTCGCCGCGGCCGGCGTGCCGCCGGAGGTCGCGGTGACCTGCCGCGCGGTGCACCGGGCGCCGGTCGACGCGCTGCTGGCCGCGACCGAGGGCGCCGAGCTGCTGGTCCTCGGGACGCGGGGGAGGGGCGGCGCCCGCGGGCGGCTGCTCGGCTCGGTCGCGTCCTCGGTGCTGCGCGCGGCGCCCTGCCCGGTGACCGTCGTGCGGCCCGACGCGGTGCGCCCCGGCCCGGCCGAGACCGTGGGGTCCGGCGCCGCCGCCCGGCCCTGACGCCTACGTCCCCCGGGGGACGGCCCCGGGGGTGAGAGGGGGAACCATGGACCCGACCGCCCGCCCGCCCGAGGAGCCGGTGCGCCGCGAGATGTCGCTCGACGAGAAGCTCATGGCGCAGTGGGAGGCGCAGCACGACGTCGCCGCGCGCGGCCACCGCTGCGACCCGCTCGGCCTGCAGCACCAGCTCAGCCGCGAGCGGCTGGCCGACAGCACCCGGCCGCCGACCCCCCGCCGGGCCGCCCAGGCCGGCGCGGCGGCGGAGTCCGCGGGGCCGCCGCCGGAGGAGGCGCGGCACCCCGAGCCCCCGACGGCCCGCCGGCACCCGTGGCGGCGCTTCCACCACCACGCCTCCGAGAGCTGACCCCCACACCGCCGCCACGGGCGGACCGTGGGGGCGGTGTGGGTGCGCTGTGGGTGGGATCGGCGCGGCCCCGCCGACAGGCTCGCCGCCATGACGAACACCGCTCCCGCCCCCACCGTCCCGATGGCCGACGTCCGCGACATGTACGTCGTCCACCGCGCCTTCCGCCGCGAGTTCGGCCTGCTCCCCGGGCTCGTGCGCGCCGTCGGCCCCGGCGACACCGCCCGCGCCGCCGTCCTCGCCCGGCACGCCCGGATGGTGCTGCTCGGCCTGCACCTGCACCACACCGCCGAGGACGACCTGCTCTGGCCGAAGCTGCTGGAGCGCTGCCCGCCCGACGCCGCCGTCGTCCACCGCATGGAGGCCCAGCACGCCGAGGTCGAGCGGCTGATCGACGCGCTCGGCCCGGCGCTGGACCGCTGGGAGGTGGAGGCGCGGCCGGCGGTCGCCGAGGAGGTGGCGTCCACCGTCGCGGCGCTGGGCGCCGTCCTGGCCGAGCACCTGGCCGAGGAGGAGCGCGAGATCCTGCCGCTGGCGCAGCGGCACGTCACCCGGGCGGAGTGGGCGCAGCTCGGCGAGCACGGCAAGGGCGAGATGCCGGTGCGGGACCTGCCGCTGCTGTTCGGCGCGCTGCTGGAGGAGTGCGACCCCGACGAGCGGACGATGATGCTGCACGTCGTCCCGTTCCCGGTCCGCGTGCTGCTGCGGACGGTCTTCGCCCGGCGCTACCGCCGCTACGTCAGCGAGGTGCGCGGGCCCGCCTGATCGCCTCGGCCAGGGCCGGGACGTCCTCCGGGCGCAGCAGCCGGCCGGCGTCCCAGGCCCGGGCGAACGCCTCCTCGCCCAGCGCCGCCCGCACCGCCGGCAGCTCCTGGGCGGCCAGCGCGACGTCGGGCGGGAACGCCACCGCCACCGCCGCCGCCTCCGCCGTCGCCGAACCCGCCGCGAACAGCTGCGCCGCGAGCTCCGGCAGCCCGCGGGCGGCGGCGACGGCGGCCAGCCCGGGCAGCGTGTAGGCCAGCGTCCACGAGGTGCGGACCGCGGCGGCGAGGCCGGCCGCCTCCGCCCACCGGTCGAGGGCGCCGTCCTCGTCGCCGGCGAGCGCGGCCAGCGAGGCCTGCACGTTGAGCAGCGTCGCCAGGCTGAACGGGCTGCCCAGCCCGCGGGCCAGCCGCTCGGCGTCGGCCAGCCTCGCCGTCCCGGCGGCGAGGTCGCCCGCCTGCAGCAGCAGCTGCCCCTGCGCGATGACGGCGTGCACCCGGGCCCACGCCTCCCCGGTCTCCCCGGCCAGCCGCAGCGCCTCGGCGAGGTCCCGCCCGGCGGCGCCGAGGTCGCCGCGGAACACCGCCGCCGAGCCGGTGAGCACCAGCGCCAGCGCGCGCAGGTCCCCGGCCCCGGCCCGTCCGGCGGCCGCCGCGGCGCCGGCCGCCGCGTCCGCGGTCCCGGGGACGTCGCCGGCCGCGTAGCGCAGCGCGGCGAGGGCGAGCAGCAGGCGGGCGTCGTCGACCGGCTCCAGGCCCGCGCGGTCGACCCGGGTGACCCAGCCCAGGCCCTCGGCGACGTCGCCGCGCACCGCCCAGTACAGCCAGGTCGCCCGCACCAGCCGGGCGGCGTCGGCGGACCGGCCGGCGGCGACCAGCCGGCCGAGCGCCGCGCTCAGGTTGCCGTGGTCGCGCTCCAGCCGGTCCAGCCAGGCGCCCTGCGCGGGGCCGGTCAGCCCGGCCTCGGCGCCGGCGGCGAGGTCGAGGACGGCGGCCGTCGCGCGGTCCGCGGCGAGCTCGGTCTCCCCGGCGTCGGCGAGTCGGGCGGCGGCGTACTGCCGCACCGGCTCCAGCAGCCGGTAGCGGGCCTCGGGCCCCTCCTCGGCGACGACGAGGGACTGCTCGACCAGGCCGCCCAGCGCGGGCAGCACGTCGCCGTCGCCGGACACCGCCCGCGCGGCGTCGAGGGAGAAGCTGCCGGCGAACACCGCCAGCCGGCGCAGCAGCCGCTGCTCGGCGGCGGTCAGCAGGTCGTGGCTCCAGTCCAGCGCGGCCCGCATCGTGCGCTGCCGCTCGGGCAGGTCCCGGGAGCCGCCCGACCCGAGCGCCTCGTCCAGCCGCCCGAGCAGCGCCGCCGGCGGCAGGTACCGGGCGTGCGCGGCGGCCAGCTCCAGGGCGAGGGGCAGCCCGTCGAGGCGCCGGCAGATCGCGGCGACGTCGGCGGCCGTGGCGTCGGTGAGGACGACCGGGCGCCCGGCGGCCGCCGCCCGGTCGAGGAACACCTGGGCGGCGGGGGAGGCGGCCACGGCCGCGGCGCCGGTGCCCGCCGGCAGCGGGAGGGGTGCGAGCGGACGCTCCCGCTCCGCCCGCACCCGCAGCGGCGCCCGGCTGGTGGCCAGCACCGCGAGGCCCGGGCAGCGCCCGAGGAGCCCGGCGACCTCGGGCGCGGCGTCGAGCACGTGCTCCACGTTGTCGAGGACCACGAGGTGCCGCCGGTCGCCGATCCGGGCGGCCACCGCGTCGGCGACCGGCCCGGCCAGCTGCCGGCCGCCGAGCGCGCGGGCCAGCGTGGGCAGCACCAGCCGCGGCTCGCGCACCGGGGCGAGCTCGACCACCGTGACGCCGTCGGGGAACGCGGCCGCCACCTCCCGCGCCACGGCCAGCGCCAGCGTCGTCTTGCCCACCCCACCGGGGCCGGTGAGCGTGACCAGCCGGGCGGTGCCCGACCGCAGCAGCCCGGCCACCTCGGCGAGGTCGTCCTCGCGGCCGAACACCGGTGCCGCGGGCGGCAGGAGGGTGCCCGCCGCGGGCCCGCCGCCGACCGGGCGGGCGGCGGCGGTCAGGGCGGCGCGGTCGGCGACGTCGAGGCCGAGGGCGTCGGCGAGGGCGCGCACGGTGTGCGGGTGGGGACGGCGCCGCTCGCCCCGCTCCAGCGCGCTCACCGCCTTGGCGGTGAGCCCGGACCGGGCGGCGAGCTCCTCCTGGGTGAGCGCGGCCGCCGTCCGCCACCGGCGCAGCAGCGCCGCCACGGGGCCGGGGTCGGACGGAGGGGCGCTCACCGGCCGGGAGGGTACTGGCCGGCGGGCCCGGCGGGCGGGGACCTCCGGCCCTACGGAACGCGCGCGTCCGCCCGGCACGCTGCGCGGGTGACCACCCCGACCGCGCTGTGGCGGCGCTGGCTGCTCGTGGTCACCGCCGGCGAGGCCCTGGGGTTCCTGGTGCCGGTGACCGCGGTGCTGCTCGGCGCCGCCGACCTGCCCGGCCCCGCTGCGCTCGCGGTGCTCGTCGCCGCCGGCGCGGCCGAGGGAGCCCTGCTCGGCGCGGCGCAGGCCGCCGTGCTCGCCCCCGTGCTGCCCGGCCTGTCCCGCCGCGACTGGACGGCGCGCACCGCCGCGGCCGCCGTCGTGGCGTGGTTCCTCGGGGCGGCGCCGAGCACCTGGGCGTCCGGGGTGCTCGGCCTGCCGCTCGCCGTGCAGGTGCCCCTGGCGCTGGTCGCGGCGGCGCTGCTGCTCACCGTCATCGGCGCCGCCCAGTGGACGGTGCTGCGCCGGCACGTGCCCCGCGCCGGCCGCTGGATCGGGTGCACCGCGCTGGCCTGGCTCGCCGGCCTGCTCGTGTTCACCGCCCTCACCACACCGCTGTGGCAGCCAGGGCAGGACCCCCTGCTGGTCGCCGCGATCGGCGTCCTCGGCGGCCTCGCGATGGCCCTGACGATGGCGGCGGTCACCGGCCGCGGCGTCGTCGTCCTCCTCGCCGGGCGGCTCCGGCGGGCCCCGGCGGTCAGCGCGGTGTGACCTGCGGGGATGGGGTAGGCAGGTCCTGCACGGGACGCACGGACGACGGGAGGCCGACGGTGGACCAGCAGGAGTGGACGCGTGTGGTGGAGGCCGCGACCCGGGCCCCCTCGATCCACAACACGCAGCCGTGGCGGTTCACCGCGTCCGGCGACCGGCTGGAGGTCCGCACCGATCCGGCGCGGGCGCTGCACGCCCTCGACCCCAGCGGCCGGCAACGCGTGGTCAGCTGCGGCGTCGCCGTCGAGTTCGCCGTCGTCGCGCTCGCGGCCGCCGGGCACGACACCGCCGTCGAGGAGCTGCCCGACCCCGCCGACCCCGACCTGCTGGCCGTCGTCACCGTCACCGGCGGCCGCACCCCGGACGAGGCCGACCGCGCCCTGGCCGACGCCATCGGCGCCCGGCACACCGAGCGCGCGCCGTTCCTGCCGCAGGCCGTCCCGGCCGAGGTGGTCGACCGGCTGCAGGCCACCGCCGGCGCGTTCCGGGTGTGGGTGAAGCGGATCAGCGGGGAGGACGAGGAGGTCACCACGACCTTCCTGCTGTCCCGCGCCGAGGAGGTCGAGCAGCGCGAGCCCGAGTACCTCGCCGAGCTGCAGCGGTGGATGCGCACGGACCCGACCGCTCCCGACGGGATCCCGGTGAGGGCGGTGCCCGGGGAGGACCCGTCGACCCGGCCGTCGAACTGGCTGGTCCGCGACTTCGTGGTGGGCTCCCGTCCCGCCGGCCGGCCGCACGTCCCCGACCTCGACCCCGACGCCCCGCCGCCGCCGGTCGAGCGTCCGACCGTCGTGCTCATGGGCACCGACGGCGACGACCGGCAGGCCTGGCTCACCGCCGGGCGGGCGCTCGGCCGGGTGCTGCTCGAGGTGACCGCCGCCGGGCTCGCGGCCTCCCCGCTGACCCAGGCGCTGGACTGGCCGGCCACCCGCGCGCAGCTGCGCTCGCGGCTGTCGCTGGTCGGCCACCCGCAGATGCTGATGCGGCTCGGGTACCCGTCCGGGGACCGCAGCCCGGCGACCAACCGCCGGCCGGTCGCGGAGGTGCTCACCTTCGGCTGAGTGATCGGTCTTGACTGATATCAGCGGAGGCTGAACACTCCTCCCGTGCACGCGTTCGACGTCCTGGGCGACCCGGTCCGGCGGCGGATCCTCGAGCTGCTCGCCGACGGCGAGCTCTCGGCCGGGGAGGTCACCGCCGTCGTCCGCCGGGAGTTCGGGATCACCCAGCCGGCCGTGTCCGGGCACCTGCGGGTGCTGCGGGAGAACGGCTTCGCCCGGGTCCGCGCGGAGGGAGCGCGGCGGCTGTACGCCGTCGAGCCCGCCCCGCTGCAGGACGTCGACCGGTGGCTCGAGCGGTTCCGCCGCACCTGGGACCGGCACCTCGACGCACTCGCCACCGAGCTCGCGCGGGGGAAGCGCGAGCGCCGCACGCGCGAGACCCGGCCCCAGGACAGTCCACCCGAGGAGGAACCGTGAGAGACCTGCTGGCCGAGATCGCCGACACCGCCCGGGAGGTCGCCCGCCGTGGCGGGGACGACGACGAACTGGTCGCCGTCACCGTGCGCCGCCGGTACCCGGCCGCGCCCGAGGACGTGTGGGAGGCGGTCACCGACCCGGCCCGCCTGGCCCGCTGGTTCGCCCCGGTCACCGGCGACCTCCGCGAGGGCGGCACCTTCGCCGTCGAGGGCAACGCCGACGGCGAGATCCGCGAGTGCACGCCGCCCTCGACCCTGGTCCTCACCTGGGGCGGGCCGGTCAGCGTCGTCACCGTCTCGCTGACCCCGGCGGGGGAGGGCACCGTCCTGGCGCTCGAGCACACCGTCCCCCTGGCGTTCGCGGGCAGCGGCGCCGGCGCGCTGTTCGTCGGCCCGGGCTGGGACGTCGCGCTGCTCGGCCTGGCGCTGCACCTGCGCGGCGAGGACGTCGGCGACCCGGTCGCGTGGGAGGCCGGCGAGGACGTGCGCCGCTTCACCGCCGCGTCGGTCGACGCGTGGGTGGACACGGTGACGGCGTCGGGGACGGCCGGCGCCGAGGAGGTGGAGGGCGCCGCCGCGGCGGCCCGGGCGCAGTTCGCCCCGCAGCCCTCGGCCGGCTGAGCCCGACGGCGGCCCGGTCCCCGGCTGGCCGGGGGCCGCGCCGTCGGCCACAGTGGAGCGCCCCCACCCCCCACCCGGAAGGCCCCCCGTGCGCCCCACCGACGACGGCGAACCCCAGCTCGCGGAGTTCGGCTACCGGCAGCACCTGGACCGCAGCATCGGCCGGTTCTCCAGCTTCGCCGCCGGCGTCAGCTACATCTCGATCCTCACCGGGACGTTCCAGCTCTTCTACTTCGGCTTCGGCGCCGGCGGCCCGGCGTACGTGTGGTCGTGGCCGATGGTCTTCGTCGGGCAGCTCATGGTCGCGCTGTGCTTCGCCGAGCTCGCCGCCCGCTACCCCGTGGCCGGGTCGCTCTACAACTGGACCAAGCGCCTCGGCAGCGCGACGACGTCGTGGCTGGCCGGCTGGGTGATGCTCACCGCCTCGATCGTGACCCTCGCCGCGACCGCGCTGGCCTACCAGATCACGCTGCCGCAGCTGTGGTCCGGCTTCCAACTGGTGGGCGACGGGACCGGGACCTACGACGTCGCCGTCAACGCCGTCGTGCTGGGCGGCCTGCTGATCACGTTCACCACGCTGGTCAACGCGTTCGGCGTGCGGCTGATGGCGCGGATCAACAGCGCCGGGGTGTTCATCGAGCTGGTGGCCGCGGTGCTGATCGTCGTCGTCCTGGCCACCGCGATCACCCGCGGGCCGCAGGAGGTGCTGTTCGACACCGGCGGCCGGGGCGAGGGCCAGCCGCTGGGCTACCTCGGCGCCTTCCTCGTCGCGGCGCTCGCGTCGGGCTACGTCATGTACGGCTTCGACACCGCCAGCTCGCTCGGCGAGGAGACGGTCGACCCGGGCCGCACCGCACCGCGGGCGATCCTGCGGGCGATCACCGCGTCCTTCGTGCTCGGCGGACTGATCCTGCTGTTCGGGCTGATGGCCGCCCCCGACCTGACCGACCCGCAGCTGTCCTCCAGCAGCGGGGGCCTGCAGTACGTGCTGCTGTCGGTGGCCGGCACCGGCCTGGGGAAGGCGTTCCTCGTCTGCATCGTCGTCGCGGTCACCGTCTGCTGCCTCGCGGTGCACACCGCGGCCATCCGGATGACCTTCGCCATGGCCCGCGACAACGCGCTGCCCGCTTCCGCCCGGCTCGCGCACGTCGACCCGCGGCGCCGCACGCCGGTGGTGCCCGCCGTCCTGGTCGGGCTGCTCGCCGTCGGCGTGCTGCTGCTCAACGTGCGCCAGCCGCAGGTGTTCACCGCGCTGACCAGCATCGCCGTGGTGATGATCTACCTGGCCTACCTGCTGGTGACCGGGCCGATGCTGGTCGCCCGGCTGCGCGGGCGCTGGCCCCGGCCGGCGCCGGGCCGCTTCTCCCTCGGCCGCCTGGGGCTGCCGGTCAACGTGCTCGCGGTGCTGTGGGGCGCCGGGATGGCGGTCAACCTGGCCTGGCCGCGGCGGGAGGTCTACAACGCCACCGGCGAGCCGCACTGGTACCTGCAGTGGGCCGCGCCGGTGTTCATCGGCGCGATCGTCGCGGTCGGCCTGGCGTGGTACCTGCTGCGCCAGCGCCGGCGCACCGGCGTGCTGCCCGAGCACGCCGCCGTCATCGACCCGACGCCGCCGCCCACCCCCGCCTGAGGCCGCGGGCCGACCCGCCGGCCACCCCCCGCAGCAGCCGCGCCCGCTGCGGGCCGGGCAGCGCGGCGAACACCCGGGCCATCGCCGCGGCGACGGCGGCCGGCGGCGAGCCGACGTCCAGGTAGGCCGCCCAGGCCCGCTCGGGCAGCGCGAAGAACGCGGCGAAGAAGGCATCGGTGGCGCGGGTGTCCAGCGGCAGCAGCACCTCCAGGCCCAGGCCCAGCAGCGCCGCCGTCGTCCGGGGGCGGGCCCGCCGCACCACCGCGCGCGCGTCCCCGCCGGCCGCGAGGGCGGCCGCCACCCGCGGACCCAGCCGCAGCGAGGACGCGACGCTGTACCCGGTGGCCGGGTGCACCAGGCCGGCCGCGGAGCCGAGCGGGGTCCCCGGCCCGGCGGCCCGCGGCGGGGCGTCCAGCGGGATCGCCACCCGCTCGGGCTCCCCGGCCGGGCGCAGGCCGCGGGCGGCGAGGAACCGGTCCAGCCGCGCCCGCAGGTCCGGCAGCGGCACCGGCGGGCGGGCGGCCAGCGAGGTCGCCTCGAGCAGCAGGGTGCCGTCGTCGAGGCCGAGGCCGTAGAGGAACGCCGGCGGCGCGGCGGGGTCGGCCAGCGCCGTCCAGTCCATGAGCAGCGCGCCGCCGGGCGGGACGACGTCGTCGACGGGGCCGGCCACCACCTCGCCCCATGCCCGTTGTTGCGCTGCCCGCTGCTGCGCCGTCCCCGGCCCGCCGCCGCGCGCGTCGAGCACCGCCCGCGCGGCCAGCCGGCGCCCGTCGGCGAGGACGGCGACCTCCCCGGCTCCGGCCCCCCCGGCCCCGGCCTCCCCGGCTCCGGCCTCCCCGGCTCCGGCCTCCCCGGACTCGACCGCCGCCAGCCGGCCGGTCACCACCGCGCCGCCGCCGGCGTGCAGCCGGTCGAGCAGGGCGGCGGTGACGACGTCGTTGCGCAGCCGCGCGTAGCCGCGGGCCAGCCGGCGCTCGCCGCCGGCCACGGTGCGCACGACGGTGGGGGAGTACGCGGCCGCGGCGGCGGCCGGGTCGAGCCCGAGCGGGTCCGCCGCGGCCGCCAGCTCGTCGGCCCACAGGCAGTAGGTGGCCGGCCACGGGCGGACCGACGGCGCCACCAGCACCGTCCGCAGCCCCGCGGCGGCGCAGGCGGCGGCCACCGACAGCCCGGCCGGCCCGGCCCCCGCGACGACGACGTCGGCAGCGGGCGCGGGCACCGCGGCAGACCACCACACCCGCCCGCTCCCCGCCACACCCGGGCCCGGACCCGCGCGTCGGGCCGGTCCCCGCCGGGTACCCCGGAGCCGTCGTCCGGGGAGGGACGTCGATGCCCGGTGAGGTCCCCGTCGAGGTGCCCGCGCCCGGGGCGGTGCTGGCCGGCGACCTCGCCGTGCCGGCCGCGGCCCGCGGGGTGGTGCTGTTCGCCCACGGCAGCGGCAGCAGCCGGCACAGCCCGCGCAACCGGCAGGTGGCCGAAGCGCTCCAGCGGGCGGGCTGGGCCACCCTGCTGCTGGACCTGCTCACGCCCGCCGAGGAGGAGGTCGACGCCCGCACCCGCGAGCTGCGCTTCGACGTCGGCCTGCTGGCCGGCCGGCTGACCGCTGCCGCCGACCTGCTGGACCGCGCGGAGGCGACCGCCGGGCTCCCCCTGGCCACCTTCGGGGCGAGCACCGGGGCGGCGGCGGCCCTCCGCACCGCCGCCGACCGGCCCGGCCGGGTGGGAGCGGTGGTGTCCCGCGGCGGCCGGCCGGACCTGGCCGGGGAGGCGCTGACCCGGGTGCGGGCGCCCACGCTGCTCGTCGTCGGTGGCGCGGACGAGCAGGTGCTCGCGCTCAACCGGGACGCCGCCGCGCGGCTGGGCGGGCCGGCCGAGCTGGCCGTCGTCCCCGGGGCGACCCACCTGTTCCCCGAGCCCGGCGCGCTGGAGCAGGTCGTCGACCGCACGCTGCGCTGGCTGGACCGGTGGCTGCGGAGGCCTCAGGCGGGGTCGCCGTCCACGTAGACCCAGCGGCCGCCGGCGCGCCGGAACCGGCTGCGCTCGGCCTGCACGTGCTCGTGCCCGCCGGCGCGCGAGTGCGCGCGGAAGGTCACCGTGCCCTCCGCGTCGAACAGGCCGCCGCCGGTGGTGGCCAGCACCTCCAGGCCGGTCCAGCGCACCGCCGGGTCCAGCGTCGACGACCGCGGCCGGGTGGCCGGGTCCCACGTCTCCCGCAGGTAGGCGGCGTCGCCGACGGCGAAGGCGCTGTACCGGGAGCGCATGAGCTGCTCCGCGGTGGCGGCGGCCGCCGTCCCGTCGTGCAGCCGCCCGCAGCACTCCGCGTAGGGCAGGCCGGATCCGCAGGGGCAGAGCTCCGGGCTCACGCCGTCAGTCTCCAGCGATCCAGACGGCGGTGTCCGGCGGCAGCGCCACCGAGCGGGCCGAGGTGTGCACCCCGGGACCGGACTCGAGCAGCACCTGGCCGCGGGAGCGGACCAGCACGGTGTCGGCGCCCATGTTGACCACGCAGCGGACGGTGCGCCCGCCGCCGGTGCAGCGCACCGTGAGGACGTCGCCGCGGGTGCTCACGGTGGCCTCGCCGGTGCCCAGCGCCGGGTGCTCGGCGCGCACGGCCAGCGCCTGCCGGTAGAGGTGCAGCACCGAGCCGGAGTCGCGGGTCTGCCGGGAGACGGCGTGCCGCTTCCACTCCGCGGGCACCGGCAGCCACGGCCTCGCGGCGCGGTCGGCGGAGAAGCCGACGCCGGTGGTGGCGTTCCACGGCATCGGGACGCGGCAGCCGTCGCGGCCGGCGCGCTCGCCGTTGCTGCGGAAGAAGATCGGGTCCTGCTTGGCCTCGTCGGGGACGTGCGCCTGCGGCAGGCCCAGCTCGTCGCCGGCGTAGACGTAGGCCGAGCCGGGCAGCGCGAGCAGCAGCAGGGCCGCCGCGCGCGCCCGGGCCAGGCCCGTCTCGCCGCCGCCGAAGCGGGTCACCATGCGGTCCTTGTCGTGGTTGCCGAGCACCCACGACACCGGGGCGCCCACCCGCCCGAAGGCGTCCAGCGCGCTGCTGATCGCCTCGGCGAAGGCCGGGGTGTCCCAGGTCGACTTGAGCAGCCGGAACGACAGCGACTGGTGCAGCTCGTCGGGCCGCGAGTAGAGGGCGACCTCGTCGAGGTCGGCGAGGCACACCTCGCCGACGAGCATGGTGTCCGGGTACTCGTCGCAGACCGCCCGCCAGCGGCGCCACACGTCGTGCACCTCGGGCTGGTTCCACGTCATGGCCTGCTCGGGGCCGTGGCCGAACAGGGTCGGGGAGTACTCGCCCGGGTTGTCGCGCAGCCCGGCGTCCTTGTGGAGCCCGTAGGCGACGTCGACGCGAAAGCCGCTCACCCCGCGGTCGAGCCAGAAGCGCAGGGTGCGCTCGAAGTCCTCGGCCACGACCGGGTCGCGCCAGTTGAGGTCGGGCTGCTCGGGGGCGAACAGGTGCAGGTACCAGCGGCCGTCCGGGGTGCGCGACCAGGCCGGCCCGCCGAACAGCGAGCGCCAGTTGTTGGGCGGCTCCTCCGACGGCGGCGCGAAGTGGTACCGGGAGGCCTCGGGGCAGTCGGGGTCGGCCAGCGCCGCCTGGAACCAGGGGTGCCGGTCGGAGGTGTGGTTGGGGACGACGTCGAGCACGACGCGCAGGCCGAGCTGCCGGGCGTCGGCGACCAGCGCCTCGACGTCGGACACGTCGCCGTACTCGGGGTCCACCGCCCGGTAGTCGACGACGTCGTAGCCGCCGTCGGCACCGCCCGAGGGGTAGTGCGGGTTGATCCACAGCGCGTCGACGCCGAGCCACGACAGGTAGGGCAGGCGGGCGCGCAGGCCGGCGAGGTCACCGATGCCGTCGCCGTTGCCGTCGGCGAACGAGCGCAGGTAGACCTGGTAGACGACGGCCGAGCGCCACCACGGCTGCTCCTCGGTCGCCGGCAGGGGGACGGGCCGGGACCACGGCTGCTGCGCGGCGGCGTTGCCGGCGGCGACGAGTCGAGCGGACATGCGCCCAGGATCGGCATTCACGGTCGTCGAGAGTGACCATCCCGCCGCCAAAGGGTGACGTGCCCGTCGTCACATCTCGCCGAACGCGCAGGTACGCGGGCTGTCACGTGTCCTCCCACACACGCGGATGGGGGAGCGGTCCGTCCGTGTTGCACCACCCGTCCCACGAGTCACGAGCCGCCGTCAGACCGGCGGCAGGGAGTACCCGCACCATGTCCAGCTCTCCGGCCGACCGAGCCGCCTGCTTCCGCCACCCCCGGCACGTCTGGATCGCCAGCTGCCCCGACTGCACCGCCTGGCACCTCGCCGGCCTGCGCGCCGGCGCCGAGGACCGCCCCGCGGCGCCCCGCCCCCGCACCGACGACCGGGCGACCACCGCCGCCTAGGAACCCTGCACGCGAGCGCCCCTCCGGCCACGAGGCCGGAGGGGCGCTCGCACGTGCGGCGGGTGCGGGGCGGCTGGTTCACTGTCGTTGAGCGCTTGACGAACGGCGTCTCGACGGCAGGGGCGCCCGCCCCGGGAGGAGGACCGCCGTGCACCTCGGCGTCGACAGTTTCGTGGCGGCGGTGACCGACCCGCGGACGGGCCGGCTCGTGGGCCCCGAGGAGCGGATGGCCCACCTGCTGGAGGAGATCGAGCTGGCCGACCGGGTCGGGCTGTACTCCTTCGGCATCGGCGAGCACCACCGGCCCGAGTACTACGACTCCGCGCCGCCGGTGATCCTGGCCGCGGCCGCCGCCCGCACCGAGCGGATCCGGCTGGGCAGCGCCGTCGCGGTGCTGTCGGCGGCCGACCCCGTCCGGGTCTTCCAGCAGTTCGCCACCCTCGACCTCATCAGCCGCGGGCGGATCGACCTCGTCGTCGGCCGCGGCTCGTTCACCGAGGCGTTCCCGCTGTTCGGCCTGTCGCTGGCCGACTACGACGAGCTGTTCGACGAGAAGCTGGACCTGCTGCTGCGCATCCGCGAGTCCGAGCACGTCACCTGGTCCGGCCGGCACCGCCCGGCACTCACCGGCCAGGGCGTGTACCCGCGGCCGCTGCAGGACCCGCTGCCGGTCTGGGTGGGCGTGGGCGGCACCCCGACGTCGTTCGTGCGCGCCGGGCTGCTCGGCCTGCCGCTCATGGTCGCGATCATCGGCGGCGAACCCCGCCAGTTCGCGCCGCTGGTCGACCTCTACCGGCAGGCCGGCGCGCAGGCCGGGCACGCGCCGGAGCGGCTGCAGGTGGGCCTGCACGTGTTCGGCTACGTCGCCGACAGCACGCAGGCCGCCGCGGACACGATCTACCCGGGCTGGCACGAGATGTTCACCAAGGTCTCCCGCGAGCGCGGCTTCCGGGCGCCCACCCGCGCCCAGTTCGACGCCACCAGCGGGCCCGACGGCGCCTTCTTCACGGGCGATCCCGACACCGTGGCCGAGAAGCTGCTGCGGATCTCCGCCCAGCTCGGCGGGGTGGACCGGGTCTCCGTCCAGATGACCAACCCGCGCCTGGCCCACGAGGACCTGCTGCGCGGCATCGAGCTGCTCGGCACCGAGGTCGCCCCGAAGGTCGCCGCGGGCTGACCAGGGTCGGGTCCGGGTGCCGTTCCGGGCCTTCCCCGATGCGCCGCGGGGCCCGGCGGCGGGAGCCTCGTGCCATGACGATCCCGACCTCGTACACCGGAACCCGGCCTCCGCTGCGGCGCAGCTCCACCGACCGCATGCTCGGCGGCGTCTGCGGCGGCCTGGCCGCCTACACCGGCGTCGACGCGGTGCTGTGGCGCGCCGCCGCCGTCGCCCTGACCCTCGCCGGCGGCGCCGGCCTGGTGCTCTACGCCGTCCTGTGGGTGCTCACCCCCGCCGAGCCGCTGCCGCCCGGCGAGCAGCCGCGCCCGGTCGACCGGTTCGTCGACCGGCTGGCCGGCCGCCTCGACCGGGCGGGCTGACCCGCGCTCAGCCCCCGGGCGGGAACAGGGTCGCCAGCCCGACGCGGGAGCGCAGCCCGCGCTTGCGGTAGACGCTGCTCAGGTGGTGCTCCACGGTCTTCGGGCTGAGGAACAGCGCCGCGGCGACCTCCGCGTTCGAGGCGCCCCGCGCTGCCAGGACGGCGATCCGCGTCTCCTGCGCGGTGAGGGGCTCCTCGGGCAGCGGCCGGCGCGGGCGCGCGGTCCGCCCGGTGGCCCGCAGCTCGTCCTCGGCCCGCTGCGCCCAGGCGGTGAGGTCCAGCGCGGCGAAGGCGTCGGCCGCCGCGGCCAGCTGCTCGCGCGCCCGCGTCCGCTGCCCCGACCGGCGCAGCCGCGCCCCGAACAGCAGCCGCGTGCGCGGGGTCTCGAAGGGGTCGGGCGCGAGCGCGTGGGCGGCGAGCGACCGCTCGAACAGCGCCGCCGCGGCCTCGTCGTCGGGGCAGGTCAGGGCCCGGCAGCGGGCCACCAGCGCGGCCGTGGGCGGCAGCGGCGACCGGGACACCCGCTCGTACTCCCCGGCCAGCTCCGCGGCCTCGGCGACCCGCCCGAGCCCGGTCCAGGCCTCGACCAGCAGCGGCGCCACACCCAGCGGCTCGCCGAGCGCGCCGGTCCCGCCGTCGGCCGCCAGCCGTGCCTCCAGCGGCCGGGCCACCGCGGCCAGGTCGCCGCGGCAGAGCGCGCAGAACGCCTCGGCGAGGGGCAGGTGCGCCGCCACGGCGGCGGTGCCGGCGCGGGTGACCAGCGCGCGGGCACGCTCCAGGTGCGCCGCCGCCTCCGCGTGCCGCCCGCGCATCGCGGCCTCCGAGGCCAGCAGCTCCAGGGCCGGCGCGGCGTCGGCGACGTAGCCCAGCTGTTCGGCGAGCTCGACCGCCTCGCCGGCGTCGGCGTAGGCGCCCGGGTGGTCGCCCAGCAGCTCCGCCCGGCCGTGGGCGGTCATCGACAGGACGGCGACCAGCACGCCCAGCGCCCCGACCTCCCGGGCCTCGCGCAGGCGGCGCTCCACGACCGGGACGGCGGCGAACGGGTCGGGCAGCCAGCCCACCGCGAGGACGAGCAGCGGCAGCAGCCGGGGCTCCGCCCGCGGCTCCGGCCCCGCCTCCATCCCCGCCAGCGCCCGGCGCAGGTCGGACCGGCCGCGGTCGGGGTCGCCGGCGTGCAGGGCGGCGATCCCGGTGACCCACGCCGCGAGCACCTGCTGCAGCGGGTCGCCGGGCTCCGCGGCGGCCGTGATCCGCCGCGCCGTCGCCTGCATCCCCGCCACGTCCCCGAGCCGGTGCTGCACGACGGCGAGGTCGGTGAGCACCCAGGCGGCGGTGCGGCCGGTGGCGAGGTCGGCCGCCGCGCGCAGCAGGTCGCCCGCGGCCGGCACCGAGCCGGTGTCCTGCTCGACCCGGCCCAGCACGTGCAGGACCTCCGCCCGCGCGGACGCCGGCGCCTCGGCGCGCAGGACGGCGCCGGCCAGCGCCCGCGCGCGGGCGGCGTCCCCGCCGACGGCGGCGTCCCGGACGGCGGCCGCCAGCAGCCCCGCGGCACGGGTGGCGTCCCCGGTCAGCGCGGCCGCGCGCTCCAGCGCCGCCGACGACGCCGCGTACCCGCGCCGCGCCCGGGCCCGGCCGGCTGCGGCGGCCAGCTCGCCGGCCAGCGCCTCGTCGGGCCCGGCGGCGGCCAGGGCGCGGTGCCACACCGCCGCGAGGTCGTCGCCGGTCCGGACGCTGTCGGCCAGCAGGCGGTGCGCCCGCCGGCGCTCGGCGGGCGTCGCGCGGTGCCACACCAGGCTGCGCAGCAGCGGGTGCCGGAACGCCAGGGCGTCCCCGTCGCGCACGACGACGCCCCGCTCCTCCGCCGCGTCCAGGGCCGCGGCGGGGTCGGTGCCCGACCGGGCGAGCGCCGCGGCCACGGCGGCGGCGCTGCCGTCGTGGGCCGCGGCCAGCAGCAGCACCGCCTCCCGCGCCCCGGCCGGCAGCGCGGCCAGCTCCGGCTCGAGCGCCCCGGCCAGCGCCGGGCCGGCCGGCAGGTCCGCGGGCAGCGGCTCGGTGCCCGCCCGCTGGGCCGGCGACAGGGCCGCGGCCACCTCCAGGAGCGCCAGCGGGACCCCGCCGAGGCGGTCGACCAGCCGGCGCGCCACGGCGGGGGCGACCGCGTCGGCGAGCAGTGCGCGGGCGGCGTCGTCGGGCAGGGCGGCGACCGGGAGGACGGCGGCGCCGGGCAGCGGGCCGGGTCCCGGCCGCCGCGCCACCAGCACCGCGACCCGGTCCCCGTGCACCCGGCGCGCGGCGAACAGCAGCGCGGTCGCGGACTCCGCGTCGGCCCACTGCAGGTCGTCGACCACGACGAGCAGGGGAGCGGCCGCCGCGGCCGCCGCCAGCAGCGAGAGGGTGCCCGCCGCGACCAGGTGCCGCTCGCCCGGGACGTCGGCCGGCCCCCAGCCCAGCGCCGCGGCGAGTGCCGCCGCCTGCCCGGGCGGGACCTCCGGCAGCAGGGGGCGCAGCGGGCCGAGCAGCTCCAGGAGGACGGCTTGCGGCAGCGTCGCCTCCGACTCGATCCCGCGGGCGCGCAGCACCGTCCACCCGCCGGCCCGCGCGGCCGCCGCCTGCAGCAGGGCGGTCTTCCCGACGCCGGCCTCGCCCTCGACGACCAGCAGGCCCGGCCGGCCCGCGCGGGCGTCGTCGAGGAGCCGGTCGAGGTGCGCGAGCTCCGCCGCCCGGCCCACCAGGTCGCGGGTTTCCCCCGACGCGACGCCGCCGCCGCCGGCCGGAGCCTGGTCCGGCAGCCGCTCCGAGGGAGGACGCCATGACCGCGAGCCCGACCCCGACGCCGGCCCGTCCGCCGTCGCCGACCGCCGCGCGGATGCGGTGGATGGCCTCCTGGTTCGGGGCGCCCCTGGACCCCCGGCTCCTGCCCTGGCGGACACCGCGGTGACCCCGTTCAGCCGGACAGCGCCGCCGGCGCGGCCAGGATGCCCCGGCGCTGCGCCTCGAGGACCGCGGTGAGCCGGTCGTGGACGCCGAGCTTCCGGTACAGCCGCGCGGCGTGCGTGGTGACCGTGCGGGTCGAGCAGCCCAGCCGGTGCGCCGTCGCGGTGGCCGTCAGCCCCTCCGCGAGGCACACCAGGACGGCCGTCTCCCGGCAGGTGAGGCCCGCGGCGCGGGCCGGCTCGTGACCGTCCCCGGCGCCGTCCTGCCAGGCCCGCACCGTCCGCACGTGCCGGTCCAGCGCGCGCAGCACCGGCGCGACGTCGCCGAGCAGCGCGAGGTCGGCCGCGGTGAAGTCGCGGCGGGGCCGGCCGAAGGCGAACCCGCAGACCTCGGCCGGCCCGCCCCGCAGCGGCAGGCTGACCACCTGGTCCCAGCCGCACACCGAGGCGATGACGCCGCGGGCGGGGGACCGGCGCCAGCTCTGCCAGCCGCCGGCCGCCTCCTGCGCGGTCGCGGGCGTGAGGTCCCCGGCCGCGGCGGCGGTCAGCAGGGGGTGCACCGAGCGCATGCGGTGCGTGGCGTCGACCAGCAGCTCGAGCTGACCGGGGCCCAGGCCGGTGGCGGTGATCTCGGTGGCCCCGGTGCGCCAGTCGGTGCGCTGCAGCACCGCGGCGGACGCCTCCAGGCGGGGGCACAGGACGGCGAACACCGGGCCGGCGGGCAGCCGGGGGCCGACCATGCCGTCGAGCGTGCCCACCACCAGGTCGGTCAGCTCCCGGACCACAGGCTCCATGGCCGGCCTCCGACGATCCTGCGCGGACCCCGCGGGTCCCGCGTCGGTCGCGTGTGCAGCCCTCTGCGCAGGACGAGCGTGGCCGCCCCTGCGGGCCGGCGTCAACGGAGATCCGCACGCCGTCAAGGGGGTGCCGCACCCCGCCGGATACGCAGATGTGCGTACAGACGGTGCCGATCCGCCGTCCCTAGCGTCCGTGCCGCACCACCACCGGCCCGACCACCAGGGGGAACCGTGTCTCTCCTCGTCCTGCACCTGCGGTGGAACGACGTCGACCCGGAGCAGTACGAGGTGCTGCGCCGGGCCCTCCCGGAGGACGCGGACCGGCCGCCGCGCTGCCTCTCGCGCCGGCACGTCCGGCAACCCCGGTCGGTGATGGTCTACGAGGTCTGGGACGACGCCCGGGCCGCGGAGGACGAGCTGGGCCGGATCCGCGCCCTGCTGGACGCCGGGCCCGAGCAGCCGCAGCGCGTCGTGTTCGTGCTGCCCGACGTCTTCGCCCCGGGCTTCGCCCGCCGGCCCGCCCGCCCGGCGCCCGCGCCGGAGGTCGCCACCGTGCCGGTCGTCCCGGCCCCGCGGCAGCCGGAGTCCCCGGTCACGGTGCCGACGACCTGACCGCCGGGACCTCCGCCGCGTGCCCCCGCCGGGGTGCCCGGCGGACCGGGCGGCGGCCACGGAGGTCCCGCCCGGGCCCGGCCCGGTGCCGGTGGTGCCGGCGGACGGGAGGGCGTCAGGGGGTTGGCGCGCGCCGCCGGGTGTGGGGGGATGCCGGGCATGACGCGCGCGATCGTGGTCGGCGGCGGGGTGGCGGGGCCGGTGGCGGCCATGGCGCTGCAGCGGGTGGGGATCGGGGCGACGGTGCACGAGGCGCACCCGGCTCCCGCAGGCGACGTCGGCGCGTGGCTGGGTGTGCAGGTCAACGGCCTCGACGCGCTCGCGGCGGTGGGCGCCGAGGACGCCGTCCGCGCGGCGGGCTTCCCGACGCCCACCATCGAGTTCCGCAGCGGGACCGGCCGGGTCCTGGCCGCCCTCCCCACCGGGGACCCGTCGGGCAGGCGCGGCACCGGCGTCTCGCTGCGCCGCTCGGACCTCTACCGGGCGCTGCACGCGGAGGCGGTCGGGCGCGGCATCGAGGTCCGCTACGGCTCCCGCCTCACCGGGGTGCGCGACACCGGCAGCGGCGTCACCGCGGAGTTCGCCGACGGCCGCACCGAGACCGCGGACCTGCTGGTCGGCGCGGACGGCGTCCGGTCGACGGTGCGCACGCTGGTCGACCCCGCCGCCCCGCCGCCCCGCTTCGTGCCGGTGCTCAACACCGCCGGGTACTCCGCGCACGTGCCGGACGGCGCCGAGGTGGGCCGGCTGACCATGGTGTTCGGCCGCCGCGCCTTCGCCGGGTACCTCGCCGCGCCGGACGGCGGCACCTGGTGGTTCGCCAACCCGCCGCTGACCCGCGAGCCGGCCGACGGGGAGGTCGCCGGCACGCCCGACGCGCGCTGGCGGGCCCTGCTCCACGACCTGTACGGGAGCGACCGGTCCCCGCTGGCGGACCTGGTGGCGGCCACCCCCGGGCCGCTGCGCGGGTGGACGACGTACGACGTCCCCACCCTGCGCCGCTGGTCCCGCGGCCGCACGGTCCTGATCGGGGACGCCGCGCACGCGACCTCGCCGGCCGCGGGGCAGGGCTCGTCGCTGGCGATGGAGGACGCCGTCGTCCTCGCCTCGTGCCTGCGGGACCTGCCGGTCGGCGACGCCCTGCGCGTCTTCGAGGAGCGGCGGCGGGCGCGCGCGGAGCGGGTCGTCGCCCAGGCGTTCCGCCGGAGCAGCGCGACGCCGCCGCCGGCCGTGGGCCGCGCCGTCCGCGACGCCGTCCTGCCGCTGGTCCTGCGCCGCCGCGACCCGGCGGCGTGGGTGCGGGCGCACCGGGTGGAGCCGCTCGCCGCCGCCGGGGCCGGGTGACCGCCGTCACCCGGCCGGGCCGGCGTCGTTGAGCCCGGCGACCTGCCCCCGGCCCCGATGGAGTGGTCCGTGCGCCGACTGCTGACCGTCCTGCTCGCCGCGCTCGCCGGCGTCCTGCTCGTCGTCCCCCCGGCCGCGGCCGCGCCCCCGGGACCGCTGCGCTACGTCGCGCTCGGCGACTCCTACAGCGCGGCCTCCGGCGTGCTGCCGCCGGACCCGACCGCCGCGCCGCAGTGCCTGCGCTCCACCCGCAACTACCCGCAGGTGATCGCGCAGGCCACCGGCGCGCAGCTGACCGACGTCACCTGCGGCGGCGCGGACACCTCCGACCTCACCACCGCCCAGCACCCCGGCGTGCCGCCCCAGCTCGCGGCGCTGTCCCCGGACACCCAGCTGGTCACGATGACCATCGGCGGCAACGACAGCGGGGTGTTCATCGAGTCGATCCTGCGCTGCGGCACCGCCGGGCTGCTGACGCTGGGCCGCGGCAGCCCGTGCCGCGACACCTACGGCACCTCGTTCGAGGACACCGTCCGCACCACCACCTACCCGGCGCTGGTGCAGGCGCTGACGGCGGTGCGCGAGGCCGCGCCGCGCGCCCGGGTCGCGATCCTCGGCTACCCCGCGATCCTCCCGCCGACCGGCGGCTGCTTCGACCGGATGCCGATCGCCGAGGGCGACGTCCCCTACCTGCACTCCCTGCAGACCACCCTCGACGACGCCGTCCGGCGCGCGGCCGCGGCCACCGGCGTCACCTACGTCGACCTGTCCCGCGCCTCGGCCGGGCACGACGCCTGCGCGCCGATCGGCGTCCGCTGGGTCGAGCCGGTGCTGCAGGGCACCAACGCGGTGGTCATGCACCCGAACGCGCTCGGCGAGGCGGAGATGGCCGCCCGGGCGATGGCGGTGCTGCGCCTGCACTGACCCGGCCCGGTACCCCACCGGCGGCGTGGCCCGCCGCCGGCGGGGTACGGGACGGGACGACACGCACCCGAGGAGGAGCGATGAGCGAGACCGACCCCACCCCCCAGGCCGGCCCGGACGAGGAGGGCTCGCAGGCCAGCGTCGGCCCGGACGTCGCGCACGCCGGGGGAGGGCGCACGGCCGGGGAGACCTCGGTCGACGACGCGGTGGGCTCGGAGGCCGACCCTCCGCGGTGAGCGGGCCGCCCCGGGGCGGTGCCACGCCCCGCCCGGACCTCCGCCGGCGGGCCGGCGGAGGGTCCCCGTGCCGGGCCGGGTAGGGCGGGGACGTGGACGCGCGCCGGCTCGTGATGGGGGACTGGACGCCCGTGCTCCGGGACGGCATCGACGTCCTGCGGCTGCTGCTGCTCGCCGGCGGGGTCGCCTACGCGGTGGCGGGGCGGGCGGGGGACGCGGCGGTCCTGCTGTTCCTGGGGGCGGTCACCGTCCTGGCGCGGCTGGTCGACCTGCCGCGGGTGTACGACCTCGCACTGACCGCCGGGATGGTCCTGCAGGGGTTCGGCGAGACGCTGGGCCTCTACGACCGGTTCGTCCGCTTCGACGACCTGGTGCACGTCACGCTGCCGCTGCTCACCGCGCCCGTCGTCTACATCGCGCTCGCCCGCCTCGACGTCGTCCCCGACCCCCGCGACGAGACCCACCTGCGCCACTACGTCGGGATCGCGGTCGTCACGACGGCGCTCGGCGTCACGATCGGCGCGCTGTGGGAGGTGTACGAGTGGCGGTCCGACGCGTGGTTCGGCACGCGGCTGTCGGAGGGCAACGACGACACCAACGGCGACCTCGTCCGTGACACCCTCGGGTCCCTGGTCGGTGCGGCGCTGCTGGTGGCGTGGGCCCGCTTCGGCTGGGGGTCGGTCCGCCGGATCCCGGGGGTGAACACCCACGAGGAGGTCAGCGCCTGAGTGGCACCCGTGCACCGCGCTCACGCGCCGGCGGCTGCTCCTGGCGGCGGGCCGGGTCGCCGGGGCGGCCCTCCTGACCGGCTGCGCGGTCCGGCTGCCCGGAGCGGTCGACGCCGACGGGGCCGCCGTCCTGACCGCACGCCCGACCGCTCCACCGGACCTCCCGCCCCCGCCCCCGGGCACCGCCGCCCTCGGCCTCCAGGAGACGCGCGACTCCCTGCTGCACGTCCCCGCCGCCGGGGTCGCCGGCCCGGCGCCGCTCGTCGTCGTCCTGCACGGCGCGGGGGGTGACGCCGGGGCCGGGCTCGGGCTGCTGCGGTCCCTCGCCGACGAGCGCGGGCTGGTGCTGCTGGCCCCCGCCTCCCGGGGCTCGACCTGGGACGCCGTCCAGCGCGGCCACGGGCCCGACGTCGCGGGGATCGACCGCGCGCTGACCGCCGTCCTCGCCCGGGTGCCGGTCGACCCCGCCCGGGTCGCCGTCGCCGGCTTCTCCGACGGCGCGTCCTACGCGCTGGGGCTGGGGCTGGCCAACGGCGGGCTGTTCCGGAGGGTCGTCGCCTTCTCCCCGGGGTTCGTCCCGCCGGCGACGCGCAGCGGGCGGCCGGCGGTCTTCGTGTCCCACGGGACCGGCGACGACGTCCTGCCGGTCGAGCGGACCAGCCGCGAGATCGTCCCCGCCCTCCGCGACGACGGGTACGACGTCACCTACCGGGAGTTCGGCGGCGGGCACGTCGTCCCACCCGAGGTCGCCCGGGAGGCGGTCGACTGGCTCGGCGGAGGGACGGGGTGACCCGGTCCGCGCCGGGGGGAGCGGGCAAGCCGCTGCCCGACGTCGTCGCCCCCGGCCTGGACGTCCTGTTCTGCGGGATCAACCCCTCGCTGCTGTCGGCCGAGCGCGGCCACCACTTCGCCCGCCCCGGCAACCGGTTCTGGCCCGCGCTGCACCTGGCGGGGCTCACCCCCCGCCGGCTGGCGCCGGAGGAGGACCGCGACCTGCCCCGCTACGGGCTGGGGGTGACCAACCTCGCCGACCGGCCCACGCGGACGGCGGCCGAGCTCACCGCCGAGGAGTTGCGCGCGGGCGTCGCGGCGCTGGCCGGCCTGGTCGCGCGCTGCCGCCCGCGGGTGCTGGCGGTCCTCGGGCTCACCGCCTGGCGGCTGGCCACCGGCGCGCCCCGCGCGGGCTGGGGCCGCCAGCCGGTGTCGGTCGGCGGCGCCGAGACGTGGGTGCTGCCCAACCCGAGCGGGCTGAACGCGCACTTCCAGCTGCCCGACCTCGCCCGGCTGTACGCCGGGCTGCGGCCACCCGACGGCTAGGCGACCGGGTCCGCGGTGCGGGTCTCCGCGGCGAGCCGGCCCACCATCGCCACCGCCTCGCCGCGGTCGAGGACCGCGCCCTCGGCCAGCGCGGTGTCGTACTCGACCTCGTCGAGGGCCTCGCGGGTGGCGGTGACGTAGCGCTGCCCGTCCAGCGGGTCCATCCGCAGCGGGTCGTAGCCGACCTGCCGGGCGACGGCCTGCACCGCGCCGAGCAGCACCGCCGCGGTGCGCGGCCGGCCCGACGCGGTGACCGCGCCGACGGCGGCCAACAGCCCGGCGAGGGTGCCGGTGGCGTCGCCCTCGCGGTGGGTCAGCTCGACCATCGCCCACAGGTCGGCCAGCGCCTCGGCGGCCCGGCCGACGTCGGTGAGCGCCTTGGCCCGGATCCACAGCACCGAGGAGTGCGCCCAGGAGTGGCCCAGGCGCAGCGCGAGCTGCTCGGCGCGGCCGAGGTGCTCCAGCGCGCCGTCGAGGTCGCCGGCGGCCCGCGAGAACTGGCCGAGGGTCATGGCGATCTCGACCTGCACCCACTCGATGCCCGAGGCCTGCGCCAGCGCCAGGCCGCGGGCGATGTCCGCCGCGACCTCGCCGTCGGGGTCGGGCTGGCCGAGCAGCGCCCGCACGAAGCCGCGCAGGACGAGGGCGAGGGGCAGCACCGGGTCGGCGTCGTCGGCGGTCTCGGCGATCTCGCTGGTCCGCGCCCACAGCGAGGGCACGTCGCCGGACAGGTAGGCCAGCAGCGCGTCGGCGAGCAGCGCGCCGCTGCGCACGCCGGCGGGCGCGCCGGGGGTGCTGTCGAGCGCGGCGGCCAGCCAGCGGCGGCCCTCCTGCACGTGGCCGCGGCGGTACCAGTACCAGCCCAGCGCCCCGCCGATCCGCAGCGCGGCCTCGCCCTGCCCGGTGGCCAGCGCGTGCCCGAGCGCCGCCCGCAGCGCCGGCTGCTCGGCGTCGAGCCGGCGGGCGCTCCCGGTCCACAGCGGGCTGCGCAGCGTCGGCTCCAGCCGCTCGGTGAGCGCGACGGCGAAGCCGGTCAGCCGGTCGCGCAGCCGCCGCGACGCGGCCTCGTCCAGCGCCTGCTCGGCGTACTGCCGCAGCGTCTCGAGCATCCGGTAGCGCCCGGCCGCGTGGTCGAGCTCGACCAGCGACTTGGCCACCAGCACCCGCAGCAGCTCCAGCGCCCGGCCGTCGACCTCCGGCCCGGCCACCGCCTCGACCAGGTCCGGGCCGAAGGTGCCGGGCAGCACCGAGACCGCCTGGAAGACGGCGAGCTCGGCGGGCGCGAGCAGGTCGACGCTCCACTGCACGGTGGCCGCGAGCGTGCGCTGGTGCGGCACCGCGGTGCGCCAGCCGCCCGACAGCAGGGCGAACCGGTCGTCGACCCGGCCGGCGACCTCGGCCAGCGGGAGGGTGGTGAGGCAGGCGGCGGCCAGCTCCACCGCCAGCGGCAGGCCGTCGAGGGCGGCGACCAGGTCGCGGACGTGGCCCAGGTCCTCCGCGGAGGGGTCGGCCAGGTGCGGGGCGGCCAGCCGGGCGCGGTCGAGGAACAGCCGCTCGGCGTCGCTGCCGGGCGCGTCGGCGGGCATGGGACCGCAGGGCAGCACCGCCTCGCCGGGCAGCCCGAGCGGCTCCCGGGAGGTGGCCAGCACCTGCAGCTCGGGGCAGCGGGGGAGCAGCGCGGCGCACACCGCGGCGGCGGCGTCGACGACGTGCTCGCAGTTGTCCAGCACCAGCAGCAGCGGCCGGTCCTGCAGGGCGGTGGCGACGGCGCCCAGTGGGTCCCCGCCGGCCAGCGTCACGCCCAGTACGGTGGCCACCTGCCCGGCGACCAGCTCGGGGTCCTCGACGCCGGCCAGCTCGACCAGCGCGGCCGGCGGCGACCCGGCCGGCCGGCGGTGCGCGGCCTCCAGCGCCAGCCGGGTCTTGCCGCTGCCGCCGGGCCCGACCAGCGTGACCAGCCGCTGCCCGGACAGCGCGGCGGCCAGCCGGCCGAGCTCGGCGGTGCGGCCGACGAAGGCGGTGAGCGGGACCGGAAGGGGGCCCAGGGCACGCACCGCCGGAGGCGCCGGGGGAGCCGGGGGAGCCGGCACGGCCTCCGGCGCGGGGGCCGGGGCGGGTGCCGGCGCGGGCCCGGCCAGCGCCGGGTCCTGGCGCAGGATCTGCTCGTACAGGGACTGCAGCGGCCGGCCCGGGTCGACGCCCAGCCCGTCGGCGAGCAGCCGGCGCCCCTCGTCGTAGACCTCGAGCGCCTCGGCCTGCCGGCCGCAGCGGTACAGGGCGAGCATCAGGGAGGCGCGCAGGCCCTCGCGCAGCGGCTCGGCGCGCAGCAGTTCCCGGACGTCGTCGACGATCTCGGCGTGCCGGCCCAGCCGCAGGTCCAGCTCGGCGGCCAGTTCCCGGGCCGCCAGCCGCAGCTGCTCGAGCCGCTCGGACTCCTCGGCGGCGAAGGTGGCCGCGACGTCGGCGTAGGCGGGGCCGCGCCACAGCGCCAGCCCCTCGGCCACCGCGGCGCGGGCGCCCTCGGCGTCCCCGCGGGCGGCGAGGTCCCGGGCCGTGCGCAGCAGCTGGGCGAAGCGGACCGCGTCGACGTCCTCGGGGGCGACCGCGAGCCGGTAGCCGGGCTCGCGGGTGACCAGCAGCGTCCAGCGGCCGCCGGTGACGTCGGGCTCGAGCTCCCGGCGCAGCCGGGACACGATCGACTGCAGGGTGGCCGCCACGGCGGTGGGCGGCTGGCCGCTCCACACGCGGTCGACGAGCAGGTCGACGGGGACGGTCCGCCCGGCGTCGACCAGCAGTGCGGCCAGGACGGCGCGGTGGCGGGGGGACTGGGGCGCGAGGAGCTGTCCGTCGCGCCAGACCTCCACGGGTCCGAGCACGCGGTACGAGGTGCCGGTCATCGGCGGGCAGGCTAGGGGCCCGGACCCGCCCGCGGGAGTGTCCGCGACGCCCCGTGACCTGCCGGTGACCTCCCGGTCGCGCGCGTGACCTGCTGCCCAAGCGGTCGCCAAGGGGACACCAAGGACCGCCGACCACCCTCCGGGTGCACCGACCCCCGCACCTGGAGACGCCCCGTGAGCACCCTGTCCGTCCCCTCGCCGCCCCCGCCCCGCACCGCGGACCCGCGGCCGGCTGTTCTACCGCCCGACCTGACCGCCGCACTGAGCGCCCGCCTCTCGCCGGCGGCCGTGCTCGCCGACGGGGCGGTGGTGCGGGTCGCGGAGGACGCCGACGTCGTGGCCGCGCTGCGGCTGGCCGGCCGGCACGGGGTGGCCGTGGCCGTCCGCGCGCCCGGCCGGGCCGGCGACGACGCCCGCGCGCTGCTGGTGGACCCCGCGGGGCTGGGCGAGGTGACCGTGTCGCCCGCCGGCTGGGCGCGGGTCGGCGCCGGGGTGCGCTGGCGGGACCTGGCCGCGCGGGCCGCCGGGCACGGGCTGACCCCGATCACCGGGGCCTCGGCCGCCGAGCGGGTCGCGGACACCGTCACCGGCGGCGGCGTCGGCCCGCTGGCCCGGACCTACGGCCTGGCCGGGGACCGGGTGCGGGCGGTGGAGGTGGTCACCGGCGACGGCGTGCTGCGCCGGGTGACCCCCACCGACGGCGCCGACCTGTACTGGGGCGTCCGCGGCGGCGGCGCGGCACTCGGCGTCGTCACCGCCGTGGAGCTGGACCTGCTCGCCGCCGGGCCTCGGTACGGCGGCGAGCTGCGCTGGCCCGCGGCCGACGGCGCGCGGGTGGCCGACGCGTGGCGGACCTGGTCGGCGGCGCTGCCCCCGCAGGCGGGCACCGCGCTGGTGCTGACCCGGCCGGCGCGGGGCGAGGGGTCGGTCGCCGTCCGGTTCGCCTGGGCCGGCGAGGCCGACGACGGCGACGGGCTGCTCGACGTCCTGCGCGCGGCCGCACCGCCCGGGGCGGCCGACCTGGCGCCGCGCGGGCCGGCGGGCCTGGCCACGCCCGCGCTCGACGACGGCGTGGAGTCCTCGCTGCTGCTCGACCGCCTCTCCGACGGCGCGGTCGCGGGGCTGCTGCGCGCGGCGGGCGGGAGCCGGCCGCGCACGGTCGAGGTGCGGCTGCTCGGCGGCGCGCTCGGCTGGGTGCCGCAGCGGCCCAGCGCCGTCTGTCACCGGGACGCCCGGCTGGCGGTGCGGGTGGCGGGCGGCGCCGGCGCCGAGGACCGGGCGGCCACCCGCGCCTGCGCCGAGGAGTTGGCCGCCGCGCTCGACGGCGACCTCGGCGGCCGTGCCCCCGCGCACGGCTGGGGGACGGCGCCCGACGTGCTGGCCCGCACGCCGACGCCCGCCGTCCGGGAGCGGCTGGCCGCGCTGGCCGCGGCCACCGACCCGCACCGCATCCTCGAGGGGGCGGCGGGCCGGCGGGCGTGACCGGCGGGGCGGGGAGGCCGGGCCTCCCCGCCCCGGTGCCTCAGCGGGTCCCGGGCCGCGCGGGCGTCCCGGCGTTGAACACCTGCAGCGTGTAGGCGTCGAAGCGCCGCAGCCAGGTGCGCAGGGTGCGGCGGGTCGTCGTGGGCGTGGTCGTGCTCATGGCGTCTCCTCGAGATCGATCCGGGGGGACGTCGTCGTCCGTCGGCCGCGGGTGCGGCCGTCTCCCACGGTCCCCGCCGCGCGTGACACGGAGGTGAACGCGGGCCGTGACGCTCGTCGCGTCAGGCCGGCCGCCCGGCCAGGGACCGCCGCACCGGCTCGGACGGGCGCAGCACGACCTCCCGTCCGCGCCACGCCGCCGCCTCCAGGACGTCGGCGACGAGCTCGCGGCCCGAGGCCGACAGCGCGGTCACCGAGCGGGCGTCGACGACGTCGACGCGCACCGGCTCCAGGCCGTAGCAGCGCCAGAACGCCTCGACGGCGTCCGCGTCGACCACACCGGCCAGGCAGAGCACCCGCCCGGCGGAGGTGTTGAGCAGGCGGACCACCCCGCGGCGGGCGGCGGCAGCGGTCGGGGGCACCGGCCCGGTGTGCCCGGCCGCCCGGGCTACCGGGCCGCCCCCGCCGGCTCCGCCAGGGCTCCGGGCGCCGGCTCGGAGGCGAAGTCGGCCTGCCACAGGTCGGGGCCGAAGACCTCGTACTGGACGTCGCGGGGAGCGACCCCCTGGTCGACCAGGGCGCTGCGGAGCACGCGCATGAACGGCAACGGCCCGCACAGGTAGTAGGTGGCGTCCTCGGGCAGCTCGACGTCGTCGAGGTCCATGGTCCCCTCGTGCACGCCGTCGACGGGCAGCGAGGTCCGCGCGCCCCGCTCGAACCAGACGTGCGCCGTCGCGTTCGGCAGCCGGGCGACGTCGTCGAGCACCTGGGCGCGCAGCGCGAAGGAGGCCTCGTCGAGGTCGGCGTGCAGCAGCGTGACGGGCAGCGAGGAGCCGGCCGCGGCCAGGTGGGACAGCATCCCGGCCATCGGGGCGATGCCGATGCCGGCGCTGGCGAACACGACGGGGCGGCCGGAGTCGTCGAGGACGACGTCCCCGAAGGGCGCCGACAGCGTCAGCCGGTCGCCGACCCGCACCCGGTCGCACAGGTGGTTGGAGACCTCGCCGTCCGGCTTCTCCCCGCCACGCACCCTCTTGACCGAGAAGTGGCGGTGCTCGCCGTCGTCGGCGCGGGTGAGGCTGTACTGGCGCGGCTGGCGGACGCCGTCGGGCAGCGGCACCTGCACGGTGACGTACTGGCCGGGCAGCGACGTCTTGACCAGCCGGTCGTCGACCCGCCGCACCCGGAAGGTGACGACCTCGGCGGTCTCCTGGACCTTCTCGGCGACCTCCCACTCCCGCCACACCGTCTCCGGGCGCACCCCCCGGGCGCTGTAGAGACCGCGCTCCTGGTGGATCAGCGCGTAGGCCATCAGCCAGTAGACCTCGTCCCAGGCCGCGGCCACCTCGGGGGTGACCGCGTCCCCGAGCACGTCGGCGATCGCCCAGAACAGGTGCTCGTGGACGACGTCGTACTGGGCCGGGGTGATCCCGAGCGAGACGTGCTTGTGCGCGATCCGCGACAGCAGCTGCTCGGGGAGCTGCTCCGGTGTCTTCACCAGGGTGCTGGCGAACACGGCGACGGAGCCGGCCAGCGCGACCTGCTGCTCTCCGGTGGCCTGGTTGCCGCGGTTGAAGACGCCGTCGAACAACTCGGGGTGCGCGCCGAACAGGTGCCTGTAGAAGCGCCGGGCGATCTCCTGGACGTTGTCGGCGACCACGGGCAGGGTCGCCTCGATCACGGGACGGGAGCGGTCAGACAGCATGCGGTCCTCCTCGGCCGGCCGACGGGCGAGCAGTGGCCTGCTGGGCTCCCCGTGTCCGCGCCCGCCCGTCGTCGCCGTCCGCGGGGGAGGGTGCCCCACCGGCGCGCCCCCGCGACCGACCCTGCCAGGAGCGGCTCGGGAAATCGACCGGAGCGGTGCCGGAGAGGTCTAGCCGCCGCCCGGAGGCCTCGCTAGTGTGCGCCAGGTCACACGGCCGAGCCGACGGCCCACGGGGGGCGATCGTGGACATCCCAGCCATGCGAGCGAGCTTCGCCAAGGCCGCGGCCGCCGGGGACGAGGCGCCGCTCTGGTTCTACTCGCACCTGTTCCTCGCCCATCCCGAGACCCGGCAGATGTTCCCGGTCTCGATGGCACACCAGCGGGACCGGCTCTTCGCCGCGCTCGGCGAGGTGGTGGCACGGGTCGACGACCTCGACTCGCTCGTGCCGATCCTGCAGCAGCTCGGGCGCGACCACCGCAAGTTCGGGACGGTGGCCGAGCACTACCCCGCGGTGGGAGCGAGCCTGCTGGCCACGCTCGCGCACTTCGACGAGGACTGGGACGACGCGCTGGCCGCGGACTGGACGGCGGCCTACGAGCTGGTCGCCTCGGTGATGGTCGCGGCCGCCGACGAGACGGCCGACGAGCCGCCGTGGTGGGACGCCGAGGTCGTGGCGCACGAGCGGCGCACCGTCGACACCGCCGTCCTGCGACTGCGGACGAAGGTCCCGCTGTCCTACCGCCCCGGGGAGTCGATCTCCCTGGAGACCGAGCTGCGGCCGCGGCTGTGGCGCTACTACTCGCCGGCCAACGCCTGCCGGCCCGACGGCGAGCTGGAGATCCACGCCAGGGCGCAGGCCGGCGGGCCGGTCAGCACCGCCCTCGTGCGGCAGGTCGACGTCGGGGACGTCCTGCGGCTCGGGCCCCCGGTGGACCACATGCAGTTCGACCCCGACTCCGATCGCGACCTGCTGCTGGTGGCAGGGGGGACGGGGCTGGCGCCGCTCAAGGCGATCGTCGACCACGTCGCCCGGAACGGCACGCCTCGGCGGGTGGACCTCTTCGTCGGCGTCCGCGCCGAGAGCGACCTGTACGACCGGGCGGACCTGGAGCGGCTCGAGCGGGAGAACCCCTGGCTCACCGTGACCGTCGCCGTCTCCGAGGACGGGGACTCGCAGTGGGCGCACGGCGACGTCGGCGAGGTGGTGGCGCACTCCGGGCCGTGGGGCAGTCGGGAGGCCTACGTCGCCGGTCCCCGGCCGATGGTCGAGGACACCGTCGAGCGGCTGCTGCGGCACGGCCTGCCCCGGGGCCGCATCCGCACCGAGGTGTTCGCCCCCAGCCGTCCCGGACCCGATGTCGATGGAGAGGTGACGTCATGACGACCGAGCAGGTGGCCCCCGGCGGCCGGCGGCTGACGCCCGCGGACGTGCGCGAGGTGCGGTTCCCCCGGTCGTCGATGCTGAACCCGGGCTACAGCAACACCGAGGTCGACCGGTTCCTGGACCGGGTGGGCGACGAGCTGGCCCGCCTGCACGCGGAGAAGGTCGAGCTGCGCGGCCGGGTGCAGGAGCTGCAGGCCCAGGTGGGCGAGGAGAGGCCCCGGGAGGAGCCGACGGCGCAGGCGGTGAGCCTGCTCGCGGTCGCCCAGCAGACCGCGGACCAGTACGTGGCGGAGGCGGAGACGTTCAGCCGGGTGATGGTCAGCGAGGCGCAGCAGCAGTACGACGAGCAGCTGCAGTCCGCGCGCGAGAAGGTCGGCGCGATGATCCAGGCCGCCCACGAGGCCGCGGCCCGGATCGTCGCCGAGGGCGGCGCGCCGGCCGCCGCGGGGGACGCCCGCACCGCCGAGGAGCTGCAGGAGCAGGTGGCCTACCTGCAGGCGTTCGGCCAGGCGTGCCGGACGCAGCTGCGGTCCTACCTGGAGGCGCTGATCGGCGAGGTGGAGCGGGCCTGGGGTCACGCCGACCCGACGGCCGTGCCGGTGCTGGACTCCAGGGCCCCGGTGACCCGGCCGGCCCCGCCACCCAGGACCCCGGCGGCCGGGGCCGGGTCCGCCCCGGCCCAGGAACCACCCACGGTCGAGGCCGCCGCGGTGCTGCTCGGCGAGCAGTCGCTGGGACCCGGGTCCGCCGACGGCGCGCCCGCCCAGGTGGCCGCGGAGGGTGCCGGCGACCGGTCCTGACCTCCGCGGCGGTCCGCGGGACCGTCGGCCCGGTCGGGGAGACTGCGGCGGTGGACCGGGTCCTGCTGCGCCGCCGCGGGGACGCGGTGGCGGTGCACGAGGCCGACGGCGCCGTCGCCGAGGTCCCCGCGGACGGGCTCGTGGCGCTGGTGCGGGAGCGCGAGCGGGGCGGCGTCCGGTGGGTCTGGGACGACACCACGCGCTGGTACCCGGGGCTACTGGCCGCCGGCGTCCGCGTGGCGCGCTGCACCGACCTGCGGCTGTGCGCCGACGTCCTGCGCGGCTCGCCGTACGCCGGCCCCGGCCCGGCGGCGGACCCGGGCTGGGCGGCGCTGGAGCCGGTGACCGCGGACGACCCGGCGCTGTTCGACCTCGCCGACCCCGCCGACGCCCTCGACCCGGTCGCCGAGGACCGCCGCCAGCAGGCCGTGCTCGCCGCGTCCCCGCAGCGCGCGCGGCTGGGCCTGCTCCTGGCCGCCGAGTCCTCCGGCGCGCTCGCCGCCGCGGAGATGACGCACGCCGGGATGCCGTGGCGGGCCGACGTCCACGACCGCCTGCTCGCCGGGCTGCTCGGCCCGCGCCCGCCCGCGGGCCTGCGGCCGGCGGCGCTGGAGGCGCTGGCCGGGGAGGTCCGCGCCGCGCTCGGCGTCCCCGAGCTCAACCCGGACTCGCCGGCCGCGCTGCTGCGGGCGCTGCAGGCCGCCGGCCTGCCGGTCGAGGACACCCGCTCCTGGACGCTGGAGCGGGTCGAGCACCCGGTCGTCGCGCCGCTGCTGGAGTACAAGCGGCTGGCCCGGCTGCTGGCGGCCAACGGCTGGAGCTGGCTGGACGCCTGGGTGCGTGGCGGGCGGTTCCGCCCGGTGTACCTGCCCGGCGGGGTGGTCACCGGCCGGTGGGCGTCCTCGGGCGGGGGCGCGCTGTCGGTGCCGGTGCAGGTGCGCCCGGCCGCGGTGGCCGACGACGGGTGGGAGCTGGTGGTGGCCGACGTCGCCCAGCTCGAGCCGCGGGTGCTGGCCGGCATGAGCGGCGACACCGCGCTGGCCGCCGCGGCCCGCTCGCGGGACCTGTACGCCGGCATGGTCGACGCCGGGGTGGTGGCCACCCGCGCCGAGGCCAAGGTCGGGGTGCTGGGCGCGCTGTACGGCGGCACCCGCGGCGAGAGCGGGCGGATGGTGCCGCGACTGGCGCGCCGCTACCCGCGGGCGATCGGGCTGGTGGAGGAGGCGGCGCGGGCGGGGGAGCGCGGCGCGGTCGTGTCCACGCTGCTCGGGCGCGGCTCCCCGCCGCCGGGTGCCGCGTGGGCCGAGCGGGACGCCGACCTCGGCGAGGCGCCCGAGCCCCGCGGCCGCGACTCCGACCGCGCCCGCCGCGCGTGGGGGCGGTTCACCCGCAACTTCGTGGTGCAGGGCACCGGGGCGGAGTGGGCGCTGTGCTGGCTGGCCGACCTGCGCAACCGGCTGTGGCAGCTCGGCGGGGGCCGGCTGGAGGAGCGGCCGCACCTGGCGTTCTTCCTGCACGACGAGGTCGTCGTGCACACCCCGGCCGGCCTCGCCGACGCCGTCGTCGCGGAGGTCCGGGCCGCCGCGGTCACCGCCGGGCGGCTGCTGTTCGGGGGGTTCCCGCTGGACTTCCCGCTGGACGTCGCGGTCGTGCGGTCCTGGGCCGACGCGGGTTGAGCGTCAGACGGCGGTGCTGGTCTCGAGCAGGCGCCGCAGCGCCTCCTCGAAGTACTCCTCGTAGAGGTCGCGGACGAGGTCGGTGCGGTCCTCGGCGACGGCGGCGTTGACCCGCCGGACGTAGTGCTCGTGCAGCGTGGTCATCGAGGTGTCCACGGCGGTCTCCCTGGAGGTCGGCTGCCTCCAGTGTCCGCCGGTGGGTGACGGCGTGGTCGCAGGTGGGACTGCTCGTTCGGTCACACGCGCGGCCCTCCCGCCCGGCCCGGCACGGTGGCAGGGTGAGCTCGCCCCGGACAGCGCCGTCCGTCCCGCCCGCACCCGAGGAGCCCACCGTGGACCGCGACCTGTACGGCACCGACGGCACCGACCCCGAGGAGGCCACCGGCCTGCTCGAGGCCGAGGACACCCTCGAGGACCCCCGCCGCCCGCGTGACCTGGACACCGGCTGGTCGCCGCCGGAGCGGCCCTGGGGCGTCGACGAGTGGGGCACCACCGAGCGGGAGGAGGCCATCGGCGAGGGCCTCGCCGGGCGGCTCGCCCGGGAGCTGCCCGACCGGTCCTGGGACGACGAGGACGGCGACGGCCTCGGTGACCTCACGGGCAGCGACGGCGAGCTGCTCGACGACGAGGTCGGCGACGCCCGCGCGGGCCGGCTGGCCGAGGTCGGCGACGACGGCGTGGTCGACCGGGAGGACGAGCTGCTGGGCGAGGACCTCGGCATCGACGGCGGGGCGGCGTCGGCCGAGGAGGCGGCGGTGCACCTGGTGCGCCGCGGGGACGAGTAGCGCCCGTCCAGCGCCTCGCGTGCGGCGCTGCCCGGGCCCTCGGGGCGGCTCCGGCCCCGGGCGTCAGGGTGCCGTCGGCACGGGCCGGCGCCGGTTCCCGACGCCGGACCCCTCGTCCGGCCTACGTCCCGCTCCTCGGCTCGGGTGTCACTGCGCGCGCAGGTCCCCGGGACGGGCCCTGCTCACCCAGCTCGCGCCACGGCAACCGGCGCAGCTGCTCGGCGAGAGCGTGCACCGCGGACGGTCCGAAGCGCTGCGCCCAGCGGTCGAGCCAGTCGTGGTCGTCCAGGAAGAACTTCCAGTCGCCGACGACCCCCTGCCGCACGAACACGAACGGCACGGGCGACCGGAACGGGCGGAAGTCGGCGTTGTGGATCGCGGTCCCCTCGTCGCCCGGGTGGAACGGGCCGAACACGATCCCGTCCTGGGTGTACGCCGGGACGGCGATCTGCCGCAGGGCGTCGTCGAAGACGCTCCCCGCACGGTCCGCCGGCAGGTCCGGGAAGACGACGACGATCACCTTCTGATCCACTTCGTCACCGTCCGTGGGGTCGGTCTCCAGGAACCGTCCCCTGTAGCCGTCCAGGAGTTCGACGACCCGTGACCCGTCCCGGTCGGCGATCCGCTCGGGAGCGAGCCACAGCGTCCTGCGCGACAGGGCTCCGGGCACGAAGGGACACACGGGCCCGGGGCGGCCGAGGTCCTCGTGGGGGTTCGCCACGAAGGCCCGGATCCACTGCGCGACGGCGCGGAGCGCGTCCAGGTCGGCCTGCGCGAGCCGACTCGTCCTCCCGGCGTCCTCGAGGTCCTCGAGGAGGAACAGGTCGGTGGTCTGTGCGGGCATCACACGTCCTCCTGGAGCGGACCGACGACGGCGTCACGGATGCGGTGGGTCGAACGCCGCGCGGGCGCGATCCGGACCCCCCCGGGAAGGCCTCCACTCTGGACGCGGTCACCACGAGGCAGCAGGGACGAAGGGCCTGCCCTGGCATGTCAGGACCCGGAGTCACCCTCCTGATCTCGGGAGGCACCACCGGGCCCGGACGGGCTCCGGTCCCGCGCCGGGGTCCGGAGCCGCGCCGCCAGGGCCTCCTCGGGCAGGACCGCCTGCTCGGTCGTGCCGCGGCCGAGCTCCCGGCCGGCGGCGTCCACCGCGACGCACGCGCAGGTGAGCCGGTTGCCGCGGACCCCGGTGCAGCGGGCGGTCACCCGCACGCGGTCGCCCACCCACGCCGGTGCCCGGTGCTCGACCGACACCGCGGTGCCGACGCCGGCCTCACCCGGCTCGAGGTGGCCGAGCAGCAGCTTCCGGCCGGCCTCCTCGAAGTGCTTCGCCATCGCGTAGGTCGCGTACACCGGGTGCACCGGCCCCAGCTCGTCGAAGTCGACGGTCATCGCCGCGGTGACGACGACGTCGAGGACCGCGGTCTCGCCGACGGCGACCGGGCGCACGGGCGTCAGGCGTCGAAGTCGACGGTGACGGCGTCCGACCGCGGCAGCGTCTGGCAGGTCAGGACGTAGCCGGCGTCGACCTCGGCGGGCTCCAGCGCGTAGTTGCGCCGCATCTCCACCTCGCCGTCGGTGACCCGCGCGCGGCAGGTGCCGCAGACGCCGCCCTTGCAGGCGAACGGCAGGTCCGAGCGCACCCGCTGCGCGGAGTCCAGCACCGGGACGTCGCGGGGCAGCGCCAGCGTCGTCGAGCGGCCGTCGAGGACCACGGTGACCTGGGCGCTCGGGCCGGCGACGGTCTCCTCGTCGCCGCGCACCGGCTCGGGCGGGACCTCGTCGACGTAGAACAGCTCCTGGTGCACCCGCTCGTCCGGGACGCCGAGCTCGGCCAGCAGCGCGCGGGCGTCGGTGACCATCCCGTGCGGGCCGCACAGCCACCAGTGGTCCACGTGCGGGGCGTCCACGAGGGCGCCGACCAGCGTGCGCAGCCGGTCGCCGTCGAGCCGGCCGCTGGTCAGCTCGGTGTCGCGCGGCTCGCGGGAGAGCACGTGCACCAGCTGCAGCCGGGGGCCGAAGCGGTCCTTCAGGTCGGCGAGCTCGTCGGCGAACATGACCGTGTTGGTGCGCCGGTTGCCGTAGAACACGGTGACGGTCGACGCGCCGTCGCGCAGCACGGTGCTCGCCAGGCTCAGCGCGGGGGTGATCCCGGAGCCGGCGACGACGAACACGTGGTCGGCCGGCTGCGACAGGTCGGCGGTGAAGGTGCCCGACGGCGGCAGCACCTCGATCGCGTCGCCGGGGCGCACCTCGTGCACCAGCCAGGAGGAGAAGAAGCCGCCGGGCACCTCGCGGACGCCGACCCGCGGCGGGGCGCCCACCGGCGCGCAGATCGAGTAGGAGCGGCGCTCGTCGCGGTCGCCGTCGACCCGCCGCAGGGTGAGCGCCTGGCCCGGCCGGAACGCGTAGTCGTCGGCGAGGTCCTCGGGGACGTCGAAGGTGACCGCGACCGCGTCGTCGGTGAGCCGCTCGACGCTCGCGACCCGGAGCGGGTGGAACCGCGGACGGCGGCGGGCCGGTGCGCTCACTCAGATCTCCTTCACGTGCTCGAACGGCTCGCCGCAGGCCCGGCAGCGGCGCAGCGCCTTGCACGCCGTCGCGCCGAACTCGCTGATCTCGACGGTGTCGGGGGAGCCGCACAGCGGGCAGGCCGCCGTCCGGCGGGTCGGGCCGAGCTGCAGCGGGACCGGCCCCTCGGGGCGGACCGGCGCCCTGCCGGGAGGGGCGATGCCGGCCGCGGCGAGCTTGCGGCGGCCCTCCTCGGTGATCCAGTCGGTGGACCAGGCGGGGGAGAGCACGGTGCGCACCTCGACGTCGTCGAACCCGGCGGCGTGCAGCGCGTGCAGCAGGTCCGCGCGCATGACGCCCATCGCGGGGCAGCCGGTGTAGGTCGGGGTGATGTCGACGACCACGGTGTCCTCGTGCACGCGCACGTCGCGCAGCACGCCGAGGTCGGCGAGCGTGAGCGTGGGCAGCTCGGGGTCGGTGACGGTCTCGGCGACCGCCCGCGGGTCGGGGCCGGCAGCGATGGCCATCTCCGTCACCAGGTGGCCGCCGGGTGCTGCCGGGCGAGGCCCTGCAGGGTGCCGAGCAGCTCGGTCAGCTCCGGGCCGTGGACGCCGGCCCGGCCGCGCGGGGCGGCGTCGGCCGGCCAGGCCGGCACCGTCAGCGTCGCCCGTTCCAGCACGGTGGTGAGCACGCCGCGCACCTCGTCGCGGACGGCGGCCGGGTCGACCGCGACCCCGGCGGCGACCAGCCGGGTCTCGACGTCGGTGGCGGTGAACAGGTCGGCGAGGTGCGGCCAGACGGCGTCGACGCCGGCCTGCGCGCGGCGGTGCGACTCGGCCGTCCCGTCGCCCAGGCGCAGCACCCAGCGGGCGGCGTGGTCGCGGTGGTAGGTCAGCTCGTGCACGCCCTTGGCGGCGATCGCGGCGAGCACCGGGTCGCGGGAGTCCCGCAGCCGGGCGGACACCGCCAGCCGGACGGCCGACGCCGCGAGCAGCCGGACCATCGTGCGCGCGAAGTCGCCGTTCTCCGGTGCGACCAGGCCGGTGCAGCGGAACTCGCCGGGGTCGCGGAAGTAGGCGAGCGCGTCCTCGTCGGGGATCGACGCCGTCGCCCGCTCGCGGGACCGGCCGAGGACGCCGGCCGACCCGGCGCGGGCCAGCAGCAGCCGGGCCTGGCCGAGCAGGTCCAGGCCGACGTTGCCGAACGCGACCTCCTCCTCGAGCTCGGGCGCGGCGGTGATCCACTGGGTCAGCCGCTGGGCGAGCACCAGCGCGTCGTCGCCGAGCATCAGGCAGTAGGCGCCCAGGTCGGCGGGGTCGACGCCGTCGGGGACGGTGGTGTCCACCCCGGCCAGCGGGTCGTCGAACCCGGTGCCGAACGCCCAGTGCCCGGCGTCGTCGTGCGCGTTGGTCAGCGCGTCGTAGACGGTCTCCTCGTGCACGACCTGTCCCTCCCGGGAGCCGATGGCGCGACAGCGGCCATGGTGGCCCGCTCACATGTGGGGGACGTTCTCCGGGATCTCGTAGAACGTCGGGTGGCGGTAGACCTTGTCGCCGCTCGGGGCGAACATCGGGTCCTTCTCGTCGGGGCTCGACGCGGTGATGTCGGCGGCCCTGACCACCCAGATGCTCACGCCCTCGTTGCGGCGGGTGTAGAGGTCGCGGGCGGCGTGCACGGCCATCTCGTCGTCGGGTGCGTGCAGCGAGCCGACGTGCACGTGGTTGAGGCCCCGCTTGCCGCGCACGAACACCTCGTACAGCGGCCAGTCGCGGCGGCTGACCGAGGGCGACGGCGTCGTGGGCACCTCCGGACCGGTGGGGACCGCGCCGTGCCCGCCCTCGGCGGTGAGGTCAGTGGACACGGTGCTTCTCCGCGTAGGCGGTGGCCGCCTCGGTCACCCACGCGTTGTCGTCGCGGGCGGCGCGGCGGCGGGCGATCCGCACGGCGTTCATCGGCCCGTCCCCGCTGATCACCCGCTTGAGCTCCGACCAGTCGATCGGGCCGTACCGCCAGTGCCCGGTCTCCTCGTCGAGGGCCAGGTCGGGGTCGGGCAGCGTGACGCCGAGGGCCTGCGCCTGCGGCACGGTCATGTCCACGAAGCGCTGCCGCAGCTCGTCGTTGGTGTGCCGCTTGATGCCCCACGCCATCGACTGCGCGGTGTTGGGGCTGTCGTCGTCGGGCGGGCCGAACATCATCAGCGAGGGCCACCACCACCGGTCGACGGCGTCCTGCACCATCGCCCGCTGCTCGTCGGTGCCGCGCATCATCGTCATCAGCAGCTCGTAGCCCTGCCGCTGGTGGAAGGACTCCTCCTTGCAGATGCGGATCATCGCCCGGGCGTAGGGCCCGTAGGAGGAGCGGCACAGCGGCACCTGGTTGCAGATCGCCGCGCCGTCGACCAGCCAGCCGATCACGCCGACGTCGGCGTAGGTCAGCGTCGGGTAGTTGAAGATCGAGCTGTACTTCTGCCTGGACTCGATCAGCTTGTCGGTGAGGTCGGCCCGGTCGGCGCCGAGCGTCTCGGCCGCCGCGTACAGGTACATCCCGTGGCCGGCCTCGTCCTGCACCTTGGCCAGCAGGATCGCCTTGCGGCGCAGGCTCGGGGCGGCGAGCAGCCAGTCGCCCTCGGGCTGCATCCCGATGATCTCCGAGTGCGCGTGCTGGGCGATCTGGCGCACCAGCGTCCGCCGGTAGCCCTCGGGCATCCAGTCGCGCGGCTCGATCCGGTGGTCGGCGGCGATCGTCGCCTCGAACTGCTCCTGCAACGCGGTCTCGTCGACGGCGGCGCGGTCCACGACGGGTGCGGCCATTGACTTCCTCCCATTTACTGACCAAGCGGTCAGGAATAGTGTGACCCACGGCACCGGGAGAGACAAGCGCGGAACGAGGACGGCAGTCATGGCGGCATCGACGACGACCACGGCGCAGCGGCTGGGCGAGACCCCCGACCCCGCGACGCTCGACCCCGCCGAGCGCATGGGCGCCGACGAGCTGCGGGCGCTGCAGCTCGAGCGGCTGCGCTGGTCGCTGCGGCACGCCTACGACAACGTGCCGCACTACCGCCGCGCCTTCGACGCCGCCGGCGTGCACCCCGACGACTGCCGGGAGCTCGCCGACCTCGCCCGCTTCCCGACGACGAGCAAGGCCGACCTGCGCGAGAACTACCCGTTCGGCATGTTCGCCGTCCCGCGCGAGCAGGTGCGCCGCGTGCACGCCTCGTCGGGGACGACCGGCAAGCCGACCGTCGTCGGCTACACCGACCGCGACCTGGCGACGTGGGCGGCGGTCATGGCCCGCTCCATCCGCGCCGCCGGCGGACGGCCGGGCGACGTGCTGCACAACGCCTACGGCTACGGCCTGTTCACCGGCGGCCTCGGCGCCCACTACGGCGCCGAGGCGCTGGGCTGCACGGTCGTCCCGGTCTCCGGCGGCATGACGCCGCGCCAGGTCCAGCTGATCACCGACTTCGCGCCCCGGGTGGTCATGGTGACGCCGAGCTACATGCTCACCGTCCTCGACGAGTTCGAGAAGCAGGGGCTGGACCCGCGGGCCTCGAGTCTCGAGATCGGCGTCTTCGGCGCCGAGCCGTGGACCGAGCAGATGCGCCGGGAGATGGAGGAGCGCGCCGGCATCCACGCCGTCGACATCTACGGGCTGTCCGAGGTGATGGGTCCCGGCGTCGCCCAGGAGTGCGTGGAGACCAAGGACGGCCTGCACGTGTGGGAGGACCACTTCTACCCGGAGGTCATCGACCCGATCACCGGCGAGGTGCTGCCCGAGGGCGAGGAGGGCGAGCTGGTGTTCACCTCGCTCACCAAGGAGGCCATGCCGGTCGTCCGGTACCGGACCCGCGACCTCACCCGCCTGCTGCCGGGGACCGCCCGGCCGGGCATGCGGCGGATGCAGAAGGTCACCGGCCGCACCGACGACATGGTCGTCCTGCGCGGCGTGAACCTGTTCCCCACGCAGATCGAGGAGGTCGTGCTGCGGACGCCGGGCCTGTCGCCGCACTTCGCCCTCGAACTGGTCACCCGCGGCCGGATGGACCACCTGGTCTGCCGGGTCGAGGCGCGCCCGGACTGCCCGCCGGAGCGCCGGGAGGCCGCGGCCGCGGAGGTCGCCACGGGCGTCAAGGACACCGTGGGGTGCAGCATCGAGGTGCTCGTCGTCGACCCGGAGACGCTGCCGCGCTCGATGGGCAAACTGCAGCGCATGACCGACAACCGCGACCGTCCGTGACGGAACTCGCGCGGGCCCGCCGGGGCCGCCCCGGGCACTCGCTGGACTCGCTGCTCGACGTCGCGGTGGCGGTGTTCAACGAACGCGGCTACGACGCCACCAGCATGGACGAGCTGGCCGGCCGGCTCGGCGTCACCAAGTCGGCGATCTACCACCACGTGCCCGGCAAGGTCGAGCTGCTGCGGCTGGCGCTGGACCGGGCGCTCGACGCGCTGTTCGCCGTCACCGAGGAGCCCGGCGCGCGCACCGGCCGGGCGATCGACCGGCTCGAGCACGTCGTGCGCGGGTCGGTGCGGGTGCTGGCCGCCGAGCTGCCGTTCGTCACCCTGCTGCTGCGGGTGCGCGGCAACTCCCCGGTCGAGCAGGCCGCGCTGCAGCGCCGCCGCGAGTTCGACCGGATCGTCACCGACCTGGTGCGCGCCGCGGAGGAGGAGGGCGACGTGCGCCCCGACGTCGACCCCGCCGTCACCAGCCGGCTGCTGTTCGGCACCGTCAACTCGCTCACCGAGTGGTACCGCCCCGGCGGCAGCCTGTCGGCCGACGCGCTGGCCGACGCGCTGGTCCGGACGACGTTCCAGGGGCTGCGCGCCCGGCCCTGACGGCGCCGGCCTCAGCCCTCGCCGCCCAGCTCGGCGTACTCGAGGTCCTGCAGCAGGCGCCGGTCCTCCTCGAGGTCGGCGAGCTCGTCCGTGCTCGGGCCGGCGACGCCGGCCGTCGGCCCTCCGGGGACCGGGAGTGCGGTGGTGTCCGGGTACGGCAGCTGGTCGCTCATGGCGCGGGTCCCTCGGTCGCCGCCCGGCGGTCCACCGGGACGGGAGATGGGGCCGGGTGCTCGGCCGGGGGAGCGGAGCCGGGACGCGGGCTCCCCGACGACAGCTGCCCGCGCGGCTCCGTGTCCGGGGAGGCTACGCGCCACCGGGACCGGGCGGACCGGTCCGAGGTCCCTGGTCCCCGTCGCTCTCCTCGGCCCGTCCGGCGAGTCGCGCGCGCAGCTCCTCGACCTCGGCGGTCAGCGCGCCGAGCTGCTCCGCGGTCCGCCGCGCCGCGGCCTCGGCCTCGGCGGCGCGGCGGGTGGCGGCCTCCGCGCGTTCCGCGCCGCGCGCTGCCCCGGTCAGCGCCTCGCGCAGGTCGCCCTCGGCCGCGGCCGCGCGGTCGGCCGCCTCCCGCGCGAGGGTCCGGGCGTCCCGCTCGGCGCGCCGGGCGGCGTCCCGGTCCCGCTCGGCGTCGCGGGCCTGCTCCCGGGCGGTCGCGGCGGCGGCGCGCGCCTCGTCCCGGGCGGCCGCCGCCGCGTCGCGCTCCCGCGTCCGCACCTGCAGGTCGGTGGTCAGCGTGCGCTCGGTGACGTCCCACCGCGCGCGGGCCTCGACGAGCGCGTCGTGCTCCCGGGTGGCGGCCTCGCGGGCCCGGCGCCCGTCCTCCCGCGCCGCCTCCGCCTCCCGCTCGGCCGCTCGCTGCCGGCCCGCGGCCTCCTCGGCCTCCGCGCGGGCGGCGGCGCGCTCCGCATCGGCCCGGTCGCGCGCCGCCTCCGCCTCCTCCCGGGCGGCCTCGGCCGCCCGGCGTGCCCCGTCCGCCCGCCCGACCCGGTGTGCGGCCTCCGCTTCCGCGGCGGCGATCCGGTCGTCGGCGTCGGCGCGGGCGGCCGCGGCGTCGCGCTCGGCCGCCCGGCGCGTCTCCTCGGCGTCGGCGCGCTGCGCCTCGGCGGCGCGGGTGCGCTCCTCGGCGTCGAGGCGGGCGGCGTGCGCGGCGTCGACGTCGGCCGAGGCGCGGGCGAGCCGGGCCTCCACGGACGCCTCGTCGCGGTACTGCTCCAGCGCCTCCGCCGTCGCGGCGAGCAGCGCGGCCTGGGCCTCGGCGGTCCGGGCGGCCTCGCGGGTCGCCTCCGCCCAGCGGCCCACCAGCTGCCGGACCCGGCCCTCGGGCGGCAGGTCCTGGACGAGGGCGGCGGTGGTCGCCGCCAGCCGGGCGGTCGCCGAGCCGGCCGCCCGCGCGCGGGCCTGACGGGCGGACTCGGGGTTGTGGTCGGGCCGCTCGCAGAACCGCGGCGACGGGCCGCTGCGCCCGGGGGTGCGCGGCCGGGGTGGCGCCGGGCAGCCCGGATAGGCGCACGTCGCGGGGACCGTCTCGCCGGAGGGCGTCGCCATACCCCGAAACGATAGATGGACGGCGCCCATCCATGTATCCGTCCGACGAGCGAGCGAGACGGCATCACTTCCGAGAAGCCCCTACTCTGCGAAGTGGAATCCGGCAGCCGACGGAGGTGCCCCGCATGGCCTCACCGGCCGATCCGCGCCCCGGGGACGGACACCGGGGGAGCGTCGTCCCGGCGACGGACCTGACGGCGGTCGGCACCTACCTCGCCGCATCGCTGGCCGGATCGACCCGGACCGCCTACGCCCGCGACCTCGCCGCGTGGGCCGCCTGGTGCCGGAGCCGGTCGCTGCCGTCCGCGCTGCCGGCCGACCCGCTGGCCGTCGCCGCCTGGCTCGCCGCGATGGCCGACGACGGGCACAGCCCGCGCTACGTCGCCCGCCGGCTCTCCGCCCTCAACGACGCCTCCCGCACCGCCGGGCACCCCGCGCCCGGCGACAGCGAGGGGGTGCGCCGCACGCTGAGCGGCATCCGCCGCACCGCCGCCCGCGCCGGCGTCCGGCCGCGGCGGGCCCGTGCGCTGGACACCGCGACCGTCCGGGCCCTGGTCGAGGACCTGCCCGGCACCCTCGCCGGCGTCCGCGACCGGGCGCTGGTCCTGGTCGGCTACGCCCTGGGCCTGCGCGCCTCCGACCTGGTCGGGCTGCGGGTCGAGGACCTCACCCCGGGCGGGCACGGCGGCCTCGACGTCCTCCTCCGGTACTCCAAGACCGACCAGGAGGGCGCGGGGGAGACCCTCGCCCTCGCGCCGGGGGTGCGCGCGGCCACCTGCCCGGTGCGCGCCGCCCGGGCCTGGCTGGCCGCCCTGGCGGAGCAGGGTGTGACCTCCGGCCCCCTGTTCCGGTCGGTGGGGAAGGGGCGGGCCCCGCGGCTGGGCGCCGGCGCGCTCACCACCCGCAGCGTCGCCCTGGTCCTGGAGCGCGCGGCCGAGCGGGCCGGGGTGCCCACCGAGGGGCTGTCCCCGCACTCGCTGCGTCGCGGCTTCGCCACGACCGCCTACGCCCGCGGCGTGCCGGAGAAGGAGATCAGCCGCACCGGCCGGTGGCGGTCGCTCGTCGTCCGCACCTACGACGACTCCAGCCGGTGGGCCGACCCCGCCTCCGGCGCGCTCGGCCTCTGAGGGCCTACACGTAGTGCTCCCGGCGCAGCCACGCGAACGCGGCCCAGCCGGGCAGGATCGGCAGCCAGAAGGTGGCGATCCGGTAGAGGAAGACGGCGGGGACGGCCACCGTGTGGTCCATCCCGACGCCGACCAGCCCGGCGATGAGCGCGGCCTCGAGCGCGCCGAGCCCGCCGGGCGTGGGCGCCACCGCGGCGACGGCGGCACCGGCGAGGTACACCGCACCCACGGCGACCGCGCCCACGTCGCCGCCCAGCGCCCGCGTGGACAGGTACAGGCAGGACAGATAGCCGAGCGTCGTCAGCGCCGAGCCGCCCAGCAGCAGCACCACCCGGCCGGGGCTGCGCAGCGCGCCGGCCAGGCCGTGGGCCGAGCGACGCAGCGGCGGCACCAGCCGCGCGGCCGTGAACCGCCGGACGGCCGGGACCGCCGCGGCGGCGACGGTGAGGACGAGCACCGCGAGGGCGCCCCACACGACGGCCGGCGACTCGACCGGCCGGGCGAGATCCGGCAGCGACCGGCCCGCCCAGATCCCGAACCCCACGAGCAACACCACGTGGACGACGGTCCCGGCCGCGTAGCTGAGCCCGACGCCGGACGTGGCGACCGCGACGTCGAGACCGCAGCGCTGCAGGTAGCGCACGTTCAACGCCATCCCGCCCACCCCCGCGGGCACCAGCCGGCCGGCGAACGAGGAGGCCAGCTGCGCGACGAAGGTCGGGACCGCCCGCAGCCGCACGGACACCGCCCCCGCGAGGCTCGCCGCCGCGCCCACGTACGTCAGCAGCGACGTCGCGAGGACCGGCGGCACCCACGCCCAGTCCGCGTCCCGCACCCGCTCGGCCATGCCGGCGACGTCGCCGAGCTGTGGGAGCAGCAGGTAGCAGGCGAGGGCGAGCACGCCGACGACGAGCAGCGTCCGGGGACGGACGCGCTCCAGGTCCACCAGCCGCGGCTCCGGGACGCCGCACCGCTCGCTGACGGCGGCGCGCAGCCGGGCGGCCAGGTGCCGGTCGTGCCGGAGCGCGTCGCGCGTGGCGCCGCTCAGCGAGTCCGGCTGCAGCCGGGGCAGCGCCGCGGCCACCGCCTCCGGCCCGAGCCCGGCGACCGCGGTGTCCACCGCGGGGTCCACACCGACCTGCAGCGCGAGGGCGACCAGCAGCTGGGCGACGTCGGCGTCGAGCAGACCGGGGGCGGCGGCGGCCTCGCTGAACCCCCAGTCGATGAGCCAGGGCCGGCCCGACGGGTCGAGCAGGACGTTGGCGCGGCGCAGGTCGCGGTGCGCCACCCCGTGCCGGCGCAGCACGGCCACCTGCTCCCAGATGCCGCGGAGCACCTGCGTGGTCACGGCCGCGTCGGGCACCCGGTCCAGCGTCGCGCCGTCGACGAGGTCGTAGGACAGCAGCCACGAGTCGCGTCCGACGGGGGCGATGGTCCGGAGGCGGGGCGTCCGCCCACCGGCGTCCCGGACCAGCAGCGACACCATCGCCTCGTGCTCCACGGTGCGGCGCAGCGAGGAGAAGGGGCGCTCGTCACCGACGTCCTTGAGCCGGAGGAACCGGTAGGCGCGGAACAGCAGGTCCGCCGCCCGGTTCTCCGCACCCATGACCTTGGCGAACACGCGGTCCCCGTTCCGCAGCCGCGCGGTCCAGGGCACCGAGCCGCGGGCGTCGACCACCGCCGGCGCCACCTCGACGGGGTCCAGGCCGCCGCCGGCCAGGGCCGCGGCCACGGCCGCCCGGGTCGGCCGGGCGAGGGGACGGCCGAACGCCAGCAGGGTCGCGGAGCCCGCGGCCGCGCCGAGCGCCAGGGACACCGCCAGGGTGGCCGGCGACGTCCGGGGCGCGAGCAGCTGCAGCAGCGCGGTGGCCGCGAGGACCAGGGCCCCGGCCCGCCGCCACCGCCGGGACACGAACGGGGCCAGCACGACGAACGCGGCGGCGGCCACGGCCAGGCCGTCCACCCCCAGCGCGCCGCGCAGGCCGGCCGGCCGCCCGCCGAGCAAGGCCTCGACCGGGCGTGCGAGGAGCGCCGCGGTGGCGCCGCCGGCGAGCAGGTACCCGAACAGGCGGGGGCGGCGGAGCAGCAGTGGGGCGGTGCCCGCCGCGGCCAGCGACAGCGCCACCAGCACGGTCACGGCCCCGGTCAGGAACCGCTCGAGGGTCGGCGCGGCCGCGGACAGCCGCGCCACCAGGCCGGCGTCGAGCGCGGCCGCCGCCTCGCGCGACCACGCGGCCACCGGCACCAGCAGCAGCGTGACCAGCGTCAGGACCCCGGTGCGCAGCACGTCGCTGGGGGACCGCTCGTAGCCGGTGACCTCCTCCTCGGAGGCGCCCCCGCCGCGGGCGGCCGGTCCCGGCGCCGCCGGTCCGGGGGGAGGCGTCGGCACCTGTGCCGTCGGGCCGCCCGTCCGGGACGCGCCGGGACCGGGCATCGCTGGCTCCTCTGCGCATCGGGGCAGGGCACGCGGCGGGCCACAGTGTGGCCCGCCGCGCGCCGGCGGAGGCGGGACGCCGTCGTCCCTCGGGCGGTCGCGGGCGTACTACCGTTGCGACTGCGCACGGCACCACGTCGGGACGCAGGACCGCCCCGGTGCCGGGCGGGGTGCCCGGTGATGGCGATGAGGGCTCCAGCAGCAGCTCTCCTGACGGTGCTCCTCCTGTCGGCCGCGTGCGGCGGCTCCGGGGAGGACGACACGGAGGCCGCGGCCACCACGGTGGCCGGCGCCCCGACGCTGCAGGGCAGCGTCGGGACCGAGGACTCGCCGGACGCCTTCGAGATCGCCCTGGTCGACGAGGCCGGCGCGCCGGTGACCGAACTGCCGGCCGGCCGGTACAACGTCGTCGTCACCGACCACAGCGGCGTCCACGACTTCCACCTCGACGGCGGCGACGGCGCGGTCGACGAGAAGACGGGCGTGCGCGACACCGGCGAGACCACCTGGGTGGTCACCCTGGAGCCCGGCGAGTACCGCTACATGTGCGATCCGCACCCGAGCATGCACGGCACGTTCACCGTGACCTGACCGGACGGCGGCGGCGCTGGTCGGGCACCGACCGGTCGCCCTAGACTCCGCGCCCTACGGCCACCAGCCACGCCGCCGGGAGGTGGGCCCGTGGACGCACCGTCCGGCCCGGTCACCAGCCGCCGCGCGCCCGCCGAACCCGTCCTCCGGGACGCGCCGTGAGCCGGCCCGCCCTGCTCGCCGTCGACGACGACGCCCCCGTGCTGGCCGCGGTCGAGCGCGACCTGCGGGAGCGGTACGGCGAGCGGTACCAGGTGTACGCGGCCTCCTCCGGGGACCAGGCGCTGGACCTGCTGCGCCGCCTGCGGCTGCGCGAGGAGCCGGTCGCGCTGCTCCTGGTCGACCAGCGGATGCCCGGGATGAGCGGCGTCGAGCTGCTCGCGGCCAGCCGCCGGCTGTACCCCGACGCCCGGCGGGTGCTGCTCACCGCCTACGCCGACACCGACGCCGCCATCAAGGCGATCAACGACGCCGACGTGCAGCACTACCTGCTCAAGCCCTGGGACCCGCCGGAGGAGCGGCTGTACCCGGTGCTCGACGACCTGCTGCAGACCTGGCGCCGCCCCCCGCCGGCGGCCAACCTCCGTCTGGTCGGCGACCGCTGGTCCCGGTCCAGCCACGCGGTCCGCGAGTTCCTCACCCGCAACCTGGTGCCCTACCGCTGGCTCGACGTCGAGGCCGACCCGCAGGCGCGGGAGCTGCTCGAGGTGGCGGGGGTCGACGCCGGCTCGCTGCCGGCGCTGGTGCTCGACGACGGCGAGGTGCTGGTGCAGCCGGACCTGCACGAGGTCGCGGCGCGGATCGGCTTGCGGGCGCGGGCCGAGCGCGCGGCCTACGACCTCGTGGTGGTGGGTGCGGGACCCGCCGGCCTGGCCGCCGCGGTCTACGGCGCCTCCGAGGGCCTGGCCACGCTGGTCCTGGAGTGCAACGCGCCCGGCGGGCAGGCCGGCACCAGCAGCCGGATCGAGAACTACCTCGGCTTCCCGGTCGGGCTCTCCGGCGCCGACCTCACGCTGCGGGCCCGCGAGCAGGCCGTCCGCTTCGGCGCCGAGATCCTGGTGCCCGCCGAGGTGGTGGGCGTGCACCGGGCCGACCCGTACACGGTGGTGCGGCTGGAGGACGGCGGCGAGGTCAGCGCCGGCACGCTGGTCGTCGCCACCGGCGTCGAGTACCGCACCCTCGACGTCCCCGGCGCCGCCGGGCTCACCGGCATCGGCGTCTACTACGGCGCGGGGCGCGCCGAGGGCGTCGACCACGCGGGCGGGCACGTGTTCGTCGTCGGCGGCGGCAACTCCGCCGGCCAGGCCGCGCTGTTCCTCGCCACGTTCGCCTCCTCGGTCACGCTGCTGGTCCGCGGCGGGGACCTCGCCGCCTCCATGTCCCGCTACCTGCTCGACCGGATCGCCGCCTCGGACAAGATCGCGGTCGAGTACCACACCGAGGTGGCCGGGGCGCTGGGCACCCGGCGGCTGGAGGGGCTGCGGCTGCGCACCGGCACCGCGGAGCGCGAGGTGGCGGCCGACGCGCTGTTCGTCTTCATCGGGCAGGCACCCCGCACCGCGTGGCTGGACGGCCTGGTCCGCCGCGACGCCGGGGGGTTCGTGCTCACCGGCGGGGACCTCGGCCCGACGCCGGAGTGGCCGCTGCCGGTCCCGCCGCTGCCGCTGGAGACCTCCGTGCCCGGGGTGTTCGCCGCCGGCGACGTCCGCCACGGGTCGGGCAACCGGATCGCCGCGGCCGTGGGGGAGGGCGCGATGGCGGTCCGCTTCGCCCACCAGCGGCTGGGCGCGGGGTGACCGTCACCCCGGACCGGGACGTCGCGGCGGCGCTGCGGCGCTCGCGGCTGTTCGAGCACCTCCCGGAGGAGGACCTCGCCGCGCTGGCCGCCACCAGCCGCGCCGTCGAGCTGGCCCCCGGCGAGGTGCTCATGGCCGAGGGCTCGCCGCCGGAGGCGATGTACGTCGTCCTGGACGGCGACCTGGAGGTCAGCCGCAACGTCGGCGGCTCGGAGGTCCTGCTCAACGTGTGCGGCACCGGCGACCTGGTCGGGGAGCTCGGCCTGGCCCACCGCCGGCCCCGCTCGGCGACCGTGCGGGCGCGGACCCGCAGCCGGGTCCAGCGGATCGGCGCCGAGGCGCTGGACCGGCTGCTCACCCACCCCGCGTCGGCCCGGGCGATGCTGGTCGCGGCCACCCGGCGGCTGGACCGGGAGGAGGGCCTGGTCCGCCAGCACGAGCGGATGGCCGCGCTGGGTGCCCTCTCGGCGGGCCTGCTGCACGAGCTGAACAACCCGGCGGCCGCCGTCCAGCGCGGCGCCGCACGGCTGCGGGCGCTGCTCTCCGGCGACGACGCCCCGGACGCGCCGCTCCGCGCACTCACCGGGGCGGTGCCCGTCCCGGAGGACCCGCTCGCCCGCGGCGACGCGGAGCGGGCGCTCGCCGACGTCCTCGCCGCGGCGGAGGTCGACCGCGGGTGGTCGGTCGCCGCGGACCTGGTGCGCCTGGGCGTCGACCCGGCGGGCCTGGCCGGCGCGCTGGCCGGGCTGCCCGCCGCCGAGCGCGGCCCGGCGGTGCGCTGGCTGGCCCGCTCGGCCGAGGTCGCCGCCCTGTTGGAGGAGGTCTCGGCCGGCGCCGACCAGCTGTCCCGCATCGTGTCCGGGGTGCGCCCGCTGGCCTACTCCTCCGACCAGTCGCTGGCCGACGTCGACGTGCACGCGAGCCTGGAGCAGGCGCTGGTGCTGCTGCGCCACGCGGTGCCGCCCGGCGTGCGGGTCGTCCTGGACCTCGACCCGCGGCCGCAGACGGTGCAGGGCTGGGCCGCGGACCTGGCGCTGGTGTGGACCAACCTGCTCGACAACGCGCTCGCCGCGGTGGACCGGGACGGCACCGTGACGGTGCGGACCCGCGGGGAGGACGACGCCGTGGTGGTCGACGTCGAGGACACCGGGCCGCCGGTGCCCCCGGAGGTGCTCGCGCGCGCCTTCGACCCGTTCTTCACCACCAAGCCGGTCGGCTCGGGCACCGGGCTGGGCCTGGCGACGTCGCTGGCGGTGGTCGCCCAGAAGCACCGCGGCCGGCTGACGCTGACCTCCGAGGACGGCGTCACCCGGGCGCGGGTCGTGCTGCCGCGCCGCCGCTGAGCGCCGGCCGGCCGGCCAGCAGCTCGTCGGCCGCCACCGTCTCGGCGGTCGTCGTCGAGGCCGGCACGTCCGCCCGCGCCTCCGCGAGGAGGGCCCGCCAGTCCCCGGGCCGGACCTCCGCGGGCAGGCGGGCGAGGTCGAGGGCGGCGCGCAGCCGGGACAGCCGGGCGCTCTGCGCCGTCGCCGTCCACAGCGCCTCGGTCAGGTCGGCCGCCGCCGCCGCGGGGTCCCCGCCGCGGGTCAGGGTGGACCGGGCCCGCTGGCGCAGGAGCTCCGGCAGGTGCAGGTCCTCGCCGCTGTCCCGGGCCGCGGCGAACGCCGCGGCCAGGTGCTCGTCGGCCCGGTCCGGCTCGCCGGCCTCCTCGTCCAGCCGGGCGAGGAGGGCCAGGTGGCAGGCGACGAAGGCCCGCTGGCCGATGACCGCCAGGGCCTCGAGGGCCTGCTCGAGGAACCCCCGGTCCGGCGGGCCGCCGGGCCTGTCGGTGGCGGCCCAGGCGGAGCCGAGCGCCGTCCAGTAGGCGTAGCCGTGCTCCCGGCCGATGGCGGCGGCCTCCTGACCCAGGCGCCGGGTCCCCTCCTCGTCACCGAGCAGGCGGCGGACCCAGGCGCCCCAGCCCACCCGGGCGAAGGCGTGGCTGTACGGCGCGTGCGGGGAGTCCATCGCCTCGGCCAGGCGGAGGGCCCGCTCCTGCAGGCGCTCGCCCTCGCCCACCTCGCCGCGCGCGGTGAGCACGGCGGCGAGGGCGGCGGTCACGCCCGAGACCGGCTCGTTGGGCAGCGGCCAGAGGGGGGAGACCGGTCCTCCGGCGGGGCGGGCGGCGAAGCCGGCCAGCGCCCGCTCCAGGTGCTCCTGGGCCGCGACGAGGTGCCCCCGGTGGAACTCGTGGACGCCCGTGACCGCGTCCACCTCCGGCCCGAAGGCGGCGAAGGCGGGCTCGCGGACCATCGCGGTCAGCTGGTCGAGCACGCCGCGCCCCGTGGTCAGCCGCCCGCTGGTGAGCCAGTACGCCCACAGCGCGATCAGCGCGGGCAGCGCCTCCGGGCGGCCGAGCCGCGCGGCGAGCTCCTGCGCCGGCCGGTAGTCGGCCTCGACGTCGAGGGAGGAGAAGCCGCGCATCGCGCTGACCGAGAACCCGCGCAGCATCCGCGCGGTGAGCTCGGCCAGGTCGCGCTCCTCGGACGGGGCGAGGGGCTCGAGCAGTTCCAGGGCCCGGGAGAGCAGCCGCACGGCCTCGGCATGGGCACCCCGGGCCTGCTCGGCCTGCGCGGCCTCCAGGTAGCGGCCCTCGGCGGGCATCGCCGCACCGGCCAGGTCCAGGTGCTGGGCCACGAGCGCCGGCTCGGCGCCGCGCGCGGCCAGCGCCTCGGCCACGGCGGCGTGGGTCCGGCGGCGCACGTCGAGCACCTGGGTCTCGTAGGCGGCGTCGCGCATCAGCGCGTGGCGGAAGCGATACGTCCCCGACGCGAGCCCCGCCGGCTCGACGACGCCGAGGTCGGCCAGCACCCGGACCTGCTCGGCCACGGCGTCCGGGTCGCCGACCGCCGCCGCGACCGTGGCCGGGTCGAAGGTGGGCCCGATCGTGGCCGCGGTCTGCACCACCCGCAGGTCGACCCCCGGCGCCTTGAGCCGCCAGGTCAGCAGCTCCTGCAGCCGCAGCGGGATCGGCTCGGAGCGCTGCGCGTCGAGGCCGGCGCGGGTCAGCTCCTCGACGAACAGCGGGATCCCCTCGGCGTGCTCGACGATCGCGGCCCGCACCGCGCCGTCGAGGTCCCGGCCGGTGGTGAGGTTGCCGACCAGCCGGTCGGCCGCCCGGGCGTCCAGCCGGCCGAGCGGGAGCACCTCGACGGCGTCCCGCCACGGGACGACGGTCTCGTCCCGGCTGGTCGTGACCATCAGCAGGCCGGGCGGGCGGCGCGCGGCGAGGCGGCCGAGCAGGTCCACGGTGGAGGGGTCGGCCCAGTGCAGGTCCTCGACGACGAGCAGGTGCGGGCGGCGGGCGGCGCTCGCGGCCATCCAGTCCACGAGCCGGTCGAGGGTCTCGTCGAGGAGTGCACCCGGGTCCAGCTCGGGCGCCGGGTACTCGGGCGTCTCGGGCAGCCCGGCCAGCGGGCCGACCAGCGGGACGACCACCGCCGGGTCCAGCCCGAGGGACTCCAGGTGCGCGACCAGCGGGCGCAGCCGGTCCCCGCCCTCGCCCGCCCGGCTCACCAGCCGCTCGATCATCCGCGCGATCGGCCAGAGCGAGACGTTCGCGTGGTACGGCAGGCAGGCGGCGCCGACCACCCGGCCGCCGCTGGACTCCACCCGGTCGAGGACCTCCGCCGCCAGCCGCGACTTGCCGATGCCGGGCTCGCCGGCCACCAGGAACGCGGCGCCGGCGTCGCCCTGCCGCACGGCGTCCCACGCCTCGAGCAGCCGGGCGCGGGGTCCGTCCCGGCCGACCAGCCCGGCCTTGCGGTACCGCTCGGACTGGAAGCGGGCCGCGGCGTAGCGGGGCCGGTCGACGCGGAAGACCTCGACCGGGCGGCTGATCCCCTTGAGCCGGCGCTCGCCGAGCGACTGCAGGTAGAAGTCGGCGTCGACCAGCTGCTGGGTGACGTCGCTGATCACCACCGTGCCGGGGTCCGCGGCCTTCTGGACCCGCGCGGCGAGGTTGGGCACCAGGCCGACGACGGAGTCCCGCTCGGCGACGGCGCCGTCGTCGACCAGGTCGCTGACCACCACCCGCCCGGTGTGGATCCCCACCCGGACCTCGAGCGCCACCCCGAACCGGTCGGCCAGCCGCGCCCGGGCGTCGTGCAGCGCGACGACCAGGTCCAGTCCCGCCAGCACCGCCCGCCGGGCGTCGTCCTCGTGCGGGACCGGGTGGCCGAACCCGGCGAGGACGCCGTCGCCGGAGTAGTGCATGAGGGTGCCGCCGTACCGGTCGACGGCGTCGCGGGCCGCCGCGCGGTAGAAGGCGAACAGGTCCCGCAGCTGCTCGGGCTCCACCTGCTCGGACAGCTGCGCGGACCCGACCAGGTCGGAGAAGAGCAGGGTCATCAGCGCCCGCTCGCCGACGGCGCCGACCTGGCGGCCGGCCACCCGCTGCAGGACGAGGGCGGCACGCCGGTTCCCGGGGTCGACGGCGCGCACCTCCTCGGCGGTGGCGCGCGCGGGCTCGAGGTCGCCGGCCGCCAGCGACGCCTCGGCGGCGGTGAGCAGCCGCTCGAGCAGCCGGGCCAGCCGGGTCTCGGCCGACAGCGCGACGCCGGCGGTCACGCCCGTCCGCCCGGGGGAGGGGAGACCGGTCGGGTCATGGAGCACGCCTCGCTGGTCCGTCGCCGGCAGCGGAGCCCGGCTGCTGGGCGCCCACCGGGCCGCTGCACGGGTGGAGCACTGCCGCGTCGAGCATCGGCACGGCGGGCCGGTCGGCCGTAGAGGCCAAGGTCCCGAGGGCGGTACCGGCACGGGGAGGAAGTCCGGTGACAGTCCCCCGGGGCCGGTGCTCCAATGGGGCGCGCACGGGGGCCGAGGAACCACGGAGGTCCGCGGTGGACCCTGTCCCCACGGCGGTGCGGCCCTCGACCGGCCGGCGCGAGCTGCTGCCGGCCATGCGGGCGCTGCTGGTGGCCTTCAGCGTCCTCACCGCGCTCGGCTTCGTCGCGCTGTTCGTGCTGTCGACGCGGACCAGCGAGAGCTTCGCCTGGACCATCCAGCCGCCGGCGACCGCGGCCTTCCTCGGCGCGGGCTACGCGGCCGGCTTCACCCTCGTGGTGCTGTCGCTGCGCGACCCGGTGTGGGCGCACAGCCGGGTGCCGGTGCTCACCATCCTGGTGTTCACCCTGCTGACGCTGGTCGCCACGCTGGTGCACGTCGACCGGTTCCACTTCCAGGCCGAGTTCGCCGCGGCGCCGCTCCTCGCCCGCGGTGCCGCCTGGTTCTGGACCGCCGTCTACGTGGTCATCCCGCTGGCGATGCTCGTCGTCCTGCCCGTCCAGGAGCGGGCGCCGGGCACCGACCCGCCGCGCGTCCGGCCGGTGCCGGTCGTGCTGCGGACCGCGCTGGCGGTGGAGTCGCTGGTGCTGCTGGCGGTCGGCGCCGCGATCTCGGTCGCGCCGTCGTCGGCGACGACGCTGTGGCCCTGGACGCTCACGCCGCTCACCGCGCGGGTGGTGGGCGCCTGGCTGGTCGCCTTCGGCGTCGCCACGGCGCTGGCCGCGCTGGCCGGCGACCTCGAGCGGCTGCGCACCGCGGCGATCGCCTACACCGTGTTCGGCGTCCTGGAGCTCGTGGTCGTCCTGCTGCACCGCGGCGACGTCGCGTGGGACCGGCCGGCGGCCTGGCTGTACGTCGCCGTCGCCGCCGCGATCGCCCTCACGGGTGCGGCGGGCTGGCGGCTCGCCCCGCAGCCCCGGGGGCTCCACCACCGCTCCTGAGGGTCGCGGCCCTCGTGGCCGCCGCCGGGGTCCTCGCGGCGTGCACCTCCTCCGACGGGACGGGCGGGGACGGGGCCGCGGCGACGACCCCGCCCGGCCCCGAGGAACGGGTCGCCCGCAGCGACGCGCTGCTCGAGGAGGTCCTCGCGGCCGACGAGCCGGGCTGCTCGGCGGCGGTCGGGATCGACGGCGAGGTGGTCTGGGCCGGCGCCCGGGGCCTGGCCGACACGGCGACGGGACGCCCGCTCACCCCGGAGACCACGTTCGACGTCGCGTCGGTGGGCAAGCAGTTCACCGCCACGGCCGTGCTCCTGCTCGAGCAGGACGGGGTCCTGTCGCTGGAGGACCCCGTCTCCCGGTGGCTCCCTGGCCTCCCGGCCTGGGCGGACACGGTGACCCTCGACCAGCTGGTGCACCACACCAGCGGCATCCCCGACTACCTCGCCGACTTCGAGGCGGCCGGGATCGCCGTCACCGACCGGACCACGCAGGAGCAGGCGGTCGCGGCGATCGCCGCCCACCCGGAGCTGCCGCCGGCGGAGGGCTTCGCCTACTCCAACTCCAACTACGTGCTGCTGGCCGAGGTGGTGCGGGCGGCGTCCGGGCAGCACCTGGCGGACTTCCTCCGCACCCGCGTGTTCGAGCCCCTGGACCTGGCCGTGGCGGTCGACCCGTCCGCGTCCGCCCCGGACGCTGCCGACCCGTCCTCGGCGCGCGGCCACGTCAAGGACACCGCCACCGGACCGTGGCGGCCGGCCGGCTCGCGGTTCGAGCAGGTCGGCGACGGCGCGGTCCGCACGACGCCGTCGGAGCTGGTCCGCTGGGCCGACGAGTACCGCACCGGCCGGCTCGGGGGCGAGGCCCTGCTCGCGGCCCGGCTCGCCGACCCCGCCCCGGTCAACGCGGCGCGGGACTACGCCGCGGGCCTCTTCCTCACGCGGGCCGGGGACCTCGAGCACGGCGGGAGCTGGGCCGGGTTCCGCAGCGCCTTCCGCGTCTCGGCGGACCGGCACACCGCGGTGGCGGTCGCCTGCAACGGCGAGGAGCCGGGGGTGGCCGACGTCGACCGGATCTGGCGGGTCCTGCCCGGCGTGTGGCTCTGACCCGGGGTGTCCCGTCCGGCTCCGGCGGTGTGGCCGGAGGTCGCCTGCAGCGTGACCACCCCACGGCACCCGGTCACGGGCGGCGCACGACGGGACCCGGTCCCCGCCGTCGGTACGGTCGCTCCCGTGCGCGCCTGCGCCTCCGTGACCCGTCCCGGCCGTTCTCGCTGACGGCGCCCGGCCCCTGCCGGCAACCAGGAGTCCCGCATGCCCGCACACGAGCACGAGGTGTCCGGACCGCCCCTCGGGCCCGCTGTTCCCACGCTCTTCCTGATGGTCGGCCTCCCGGGCGCCGGCAAGACGAGCAGGGCCCGGGAGCTGGCGACGTCGCACCGCGCTCTGCGGCTGACCGCGGACGAGTGGCACCTCCCCCTCTTCGGCACGTCGCTGACGGCCGACGGCAAGCGCGACGTCCTGGAGGGCCGGCTGATCACGGTGGCGCTCCGCACGCTGCAGCTGGGGACCAGCGTGGTCCTCGACTTCGGACTCTGGACCCGGGACGAGCGGTCGGCACTGCGCTGGCTGGCCGGCGGAGCCGGGGCGCACTGCCAGGTCGTGTACCTCCCCGTCGACCTGGCCACCCAGCTCGCCCGCATCGCGCACCGTCAGGACACGACCCCCCGGGCGACGTTCCCGATGCCCGAGGCCGACGTCCGCTCGTGGCGCGACCGGTTCCAGGCGCCCGATGCCGCAGAGATCGCGGGGAAGGACGTCCCCTGCCCGCCACCCGGTCGGTCGACCTGGCTCGCCTGGGCGATGGACCGGTGGCCGACACTCGACCCCTCCACGCCCTGACCGCTCCCCGGCACCCGCGCACGGCGGCTGCTGGGGATCGGGACACACCCGGTGCGCCCCGGCCGCCGGGCGGCGGCCGGGGCCCCGGGCCTCAGGCGCGGCGGCCGAACAGCCGGCGGTCGTACCAGGCCGACAGCACCGGGTAGCGGGCCGGCAGCAGCCGGACCAGCCGGTCGACCAGGACGGCGTCCTTCCCGACCCGCACCCGCGGCTTCCCGGCCTCGACGCCGTCGACGACGATCCGCGCCGCCTGCTCGGCGGGCATCGTCAGGAGCTTCTCGTTGTAGACGCGGTTGCGGGCGAGCTCGGCGGGGGTGAGCTCGAGACCCCGCTCCTCGGCCTCCCTGACGGTGGCCGAGGCGATGTTCGTCTTGACCCCGCCCGGGTGGACGACGGTGACCTGCACCGGGTGGCCGCCGGCGATCATCTCGGTGCGCACCACCTCGGTGAACCCGCGGACGGCGAACTTGCTCGCGCAGTAGGCGGACAGCGTCGGCTGGGCCATGAACCCGTTGAGGCTGGACACGTTGACCACGTGCCCGTCGCCCGAGGCGACCAGGTGCGGCAGGAACGCCTTGGTGCCGTTGATGACGCCGTGCAGGTTGACCCCGAGCGTGCGGTCGTAGGTCTCCCAGTCGGTGTCGAGCACCGAGCGGCCGCCGCCGGAGATGCCGGCGTTGTTGTAGACCTGGTGCACCACGCCGAAGTGCGTGGCCACCGCGTCGGCGTAGGCGACGACGGCGTCCCGGTCGCTGACGTCGAGCCGCGCGGTGTGCACCTCGGCGCCCAGCGCCTTCGCCCGGTCGGCGGTCTGGCCCAGGCCCAGCTCGTCGACGTCGGACAGCGCCAGCCGCGCGCCCCGCTTCGCCAGCTCGAAGGCCAGCTGCCGGCCGATGCCGGACCCGGCGCCGGTGACGACGGCGACCTTGCCGTGCACGCTGCTCATCGGTTCTCTCCCGTCAGGTGGGCGCCCGCACCGCGGGCGAGGTCGGTGGTGAGCTCCACGAGCCGGTCGACGACGCCCGGCGCCAGGTGGTGGCCCATGCCGGGGATCTCGACGTGCCGGGCGCCCGCGATCGCGTCCGCGGTGGCCCGCCCGCCGCTGGGGTGGACCATCCGGTCGACGTCGCCGTGTACGACCAGCGTCGGCGCGGTGATCCGCGCGAGGTCGGCGGTGCGGTCGCCGGAGGCCTGGATGGCGCCGATCTGGCGGGCCACCTCCTGCGAGCGGTCGCCGCCGCCGCGCTCCCACACCGCGGCTGCCCAGGCGCGCTCGAGGTCGTCGTCGGGCGGGAAGCCAGGGCCGCCGATGTGGCCGAGCATCGCCAGGTGCCGCTCGACCGACTCCTCGACGGTGCGCGGCGCGGCCTTCGCCAGCCGCAGGATCGTCGATCGGGTCGGCTGCCCGACCCGGCGCGACCCGGTGGTGGAGAAGATCGAGGTCAGGCTCGCCACCCGGTGCGGGTGCCGGGCCGCCACCACCTGGGCGATCATCCCGCCCATCGACATGCCGACCAGGTGCACCCGGCCGATGCCGAGGGCGTCGAGCAGGCCGACGGCGTCGGCGGCCATGTCGGTGAGGTCGTAGGCGTCCGGCCGCGGCCGGGCCAGCAGCTGGCGCGCGCGGCCCGGCGGCGGGGTGGCGATCCGGCCCGACCGGCCGGCGTCGCGGTTGTCCATCCGGACCACCCGGAAGCCGCGGCCGGTGAACCCGTCGACCATCCGCTGCGGCCACGAGGTCAGGTCCAGCCCGAGGCCCGCGACCAGCAGCAGCGGCTCGCCGTCGTCCGGGCCGTCGACGCGGTGGCAGATGCGCGGGCCGGCCGGCAGGTCGGCGAAGCGGTCCTCCGCGGTGTCGTCCGCGGTGACCGCCGCGCGGGCCGGTGCCTCGGCGGCGGTCACGCGGGCACGGCCGCGGCGGGCGGGGCGACGCGGTCGGCCGCCCGGGTGAGCCGGAGCTCGGGGTCGACGACGCTGTCGGCCCGGAGCAGCTTGACGTCGGAGTGGTAGTCCATGGAGGTCAGCCACGGCATCCGGTCGCCCTGCCGCGGCAGCCGGTCGACGGCGCGCTGGATGTAGCCGGCGGCGAAGTCGAGGAAGGGCCGGGTGGGCATGTCCGGGTCGGCGGGCACCGGCCGCGCGGTGTCCAGGCCGCGCTCGTCCATGTGCCTGAGCAGCCGGACGAAGTGCTCGCAGAGCAGGCCGACCTTCAGCGTCCAGGACGAGTTGGTGTAGCCGATCGCGTAGGCGAGGTTCGGCACGCCGGACAGCATCATGCCCTTGTACGAGACCGTCTCCGACAGCGTCACGGGCGCGCCGTCGACGGTGACCGCGACGCCGCCGAAGGCCTGCACGTTCAGCCCGGTCGCGGTCACGATCACGTCGGCGTCCAGGTGCCGCCCGGAGGCGAGCTCGATGCCGGTCTCGTCGAAGGTGACGATCCGGTCGGTGACGACGTCGGCCTCCCCCTCGCGGATGGCGCGGAACAGGTCGCCGTTCGGGACGGCGCACAGCCGCTGGTCCCACGGGTCGTACGGCGGGTTGAAGTGCGTGTCGACGTCGAAGCCCTCGGGCAGCTGCTTGGTGTTGACCCAGCGGATCACCGTGCGGGCGGCCTTCGGGTGCTTCTGGCAGAAGCTCCAGATGGCCCGCTGCTGGGCGATGTTCTTGCGGCGGGTCAGCGCGTAGCCGCGCTCGTCCCCGAACCACTTCCGCAGCAGCGCGGCGACCTTGTCCTCGCGCGGGACCGGCAGCACGTAGGTGGGGGTGCGCTGCAGCATCGTCACCGACGCGGCGGTGCCGGCGATGGCGGGCACGATCGTCACGGCGGTGGCGCCCGAGCCGACGACCACGACCCGCTTGCCGGTGAGGTCGAGGTCCTCGGGCCAGGCCTGCGGGTGCACGATCTCGCCGCGGAAGCGGTCGCGGCCCTCGAAGACCGGGGTGAAGCCCTCGTCGTAGCGGTAGTAGCCGCCGGCGCAGAACACCCAGCCCGCGGTCAGCTGCAGCCGCTCGCCGGTGTCGGTGCGCTCGACGTCGACGGTCCAGCGGGCGTCCTCGCTGGACCACGACACCGCCAGCACCCGGTGGTGGTAGCGGATCTTCTCGTCGAGGCCGTTCTCGGTGGCCGTCTCGCGGAGGTAGGCGAGGATCTTCGGGGCGTCGGCGATCGCCTGGCGGTCCCGCCACGGCTTGAACTCGTAGCCGAAGGTCGACAGGTCGGAGTCCGAGCGGATGCCGGGGTAGCGGAACAGGTCCCACGTGCCGCCGGAGGCGCCGCGCGCCTCGAGGATCGCGAAGCTCTTCGCGGGCAGCTCGGTGGTCAGGTACCGGCCGGCGCCGATGCCGGAGATCCCGGCGCCGACGATCAGCACGTCGAGGTGCTCGACCGGCGTCTGCGTGGTGGTCAATGCGGTGCTCCGTCCTCGGGACACGGGTGCAGCGGCCTACGAGACTGCGTGGTCCCGCTCACCCGGTGCAACGACGAACTGCACCATCCCGATACTGGGACGGTGCAGAGTGCTGCAGGGAGCGCCGACTGGCCGGCCGTCTCGGCCCGCACCCGGGAGCTGTTCCGCCGGGGCGCGGAGGTGGCCCTCGACCCCCGCGCCGACTGGATCGAGGAGCTGCACCGGGCGTCGCTGGGCACCGAGCGGATGCGCCCGGTCGCCGAGGACCCCGTCCTCGCCGCCGCCACCCGCCGGGCCAACCTGGCCAACCTGCTGCACTGGGCGGCGGCCAACGTGCAGCACCCCGGCCGGCGGGTGCCGGCCAACACCGGCGGCGAGGTGCTCGACGTCGCCCGCGACCTGGTCCGCCGCGGCCTGGACCAGAGCGGGCTGGACGCCTACCGGACCGCGCAGGGCGTGGCCTGGCGGCGGTGGATGGAGATCTGCTTCGAGCTGACCGCCGACCCGGCCGAGCTGCGCGAGCTGCTCGACGTCTCCGCGCTGTCGATCACCACGTTCATCGACGACACGGTCGCGGCGCTGTCCGGGCGGATGGCCGCCGAGCGGGCCGAGCTCACCCGCGGCGCGCACGCCGAGCGCCGCGCCACGGTCACCCTGTTGCTGGAGGGCGCGCCGATCGGCCGGGCCCGCGCGGAGGCGCAGCTGGGCTACGGGCTGACCGGCCCGCACACCGCCGCCGTCATCTGGTCCGGGTCCGGCAGCGCCGCGCCCGGGCAGCTGGAGGCCGCCGCGGAGGCGGTGACCCGGGCGGCGGGCGCGACCCGGCGGCTGACCGTCGTCGCCAGCGCGGCCGCGCTGTGGGTGTGGCTGCCGGTGGGCACCGCGCCGCGGGCCGCGGAGCTGGCCGGGCCGCTGGCCGCGCACCCCGACGTCCGGGTCGCGGTGGGCCGGCCGGGCCGCGACGTCGACGGCTTCCGCCGCAGCCACCTCGACGCCGCCACGGCGCAGCGGATGCTGGCGCGGCTGACCTCCCCGCAGCAGGTGGCCCGCTACGAGGACGTGCAGCTGGTCGCGCTGCTGACCACCGAGCCGACCCAGCTCGAGGAGTTCCTGGCCGGCACCCTCGGCCGGCTGGCGACCGCCGACCCCGACACCCGCGAGGCGGTGCTCACCTACGTGCGGGAGCTGGGCAACGCCTCCCGCACCGCCGAGCGGCTCTTCACCCACCGCAACACCGTGTTGCGCCGGCTGGCCCGCGCCGACGAGCTGCTGCCCCGGCCGCTCGCCGAGAACGTCCTCGGCGTGGCCGCGGCGCTGGAGGTGCTGCGCTGGCGCGGCGCGGCGGACTGATCCTCCCGGACGTCGGTGCGGACTGCGGCGTACCGGTCCAGGCCCGTGACCTCCGTCACCTGGAGGTGGACGATGGGTGGGCAGCAGGTGTCCCGCAGGGGGGAGCTGCCGATGCGCGTCCTCCACCGCGCCGCCACGGCCCGGCGCGCCCTGGCGTCCACGGCGCGCCTCGCGGTCGCCGGCGCGCAGGTCGCCGCCGCACCGGCCGTGCTCACCGCCGGCCTGCTCGGCGCCTCCTCCCGCGCCGCGGTGCGGACGGCGGAGGACCTGACCAGCCGGATCGCCGGCCGGCCGGTCGACCTCACACAGGCCGCCGTCTCCGGCGTCCGGGCCGCCGGCACGCTGCTCACCGGCGCCGACCCGCTGCCCACCGGCCGGCTGCGGGAGCTCGCCCAGGTCGCCACCGGGATGTTCGAGCCCGACGGCCGGCGGCACACCCCGCGGGTGTGGGCCGACGCCGGCCTGGTGCAGGTCGAGCTGCCCGAGTGCACCCCCGGCGCGCCGCCCGACGCCGGCCGCACGCTGCGCACGCGCCTCGAGCGGCTCGAGGGCGTGCAGTGGGCCACGGTGAACGAGGTCCTCGGCCGGGCGCTGGTCGCCGTCGACACGCGGCGGGTGGGCGTGGAGGACGTCGTCGGCACGGTGCGCGCGCTGCAGGACGCCGACGACCGCCGCGACGTCCTGCGCGAGCCGGCCGACCACCCCGCCGACCTCGAACCGCTGCTGGCCACCGCGACGGCGCTGGCGGTGGACGCCCTCGGCGTCGTCGCCGCGCTCACCGCCCGGGCGCTGCCGGTCCCCGCGCTGTCGCGGCACGCCACGCTCGCGATCACCCTGGTCGACACCCAGGACTGGATCGCCGACGCGCTCAGCCGGCGGATCGGCCGGCACGGCACCCGCCTGGTCCTCGAGGGGCTCTCCGCCGTGCTCCACTCCGCGACCCAGAGCCCGGTGATCCCCGCGCTCAACGCGGCCGCCTCCGCCCAGCAGGTCCTCGAGGCCCGCGCCCGGCGCCAGGTGTGGCGGCGCCGCCACGAGCAGCTGTGCCGGCCCGAGCCGGACGCCACCGAGCCCGAGGACCCCGCCCCGGCGGCCCGCGCCGGGGAACGGCCGGTGCCGCTCCCGCTCGGCGCCGTCGACCGCTACCAGGCGCGGACGGGCCCGACGACGACGGGCGCCGTGCTGGCCGTCCTCGCCCTGACCGGCCGCCCCGGTCGCGCCGCCGACCTGGTCAAGGCGCTCTCGCCGAAGGCCGCGCTGCAGGGCCGCGAGTCCTTCGCGGCGACCCTCGACCTGCTGCTGTGCCGCGCCGGGGTGCTGCCCCTGGACGCCACCGCCTACCGCCGGCTCGACCGCGTCGACTGCGTGGTGGTCGACGGGGCCACCCTGTGCACCGGCCCGCCGGTCGTCCTCGAGGCCACCGCCGAGGCCGACGGGTGGGACACGGCCGCCGTGTGGACGGCCGCGGCGCGGCTGCTGGCCGCCGACGGGGCCGCGGACGGCACCCGGCTGGGCCCGCCCCGGGCAGCCCCGGACGCGCCCGGGGCCGCGCTGCGCACGCTGTACGCCGGGCGCCGGCGGGTGGGCACCGTCCTGGTCGCCCCGGAGCTCGACCCGCACGCCGAGGCGCTGCTGACCACCGCCGCCGGCACCGGCGCGCGGCTGGTGCTCACCGCGCACGCCGGCACCCGCGAGATCGCCGGCGTCGCCGGGGAGGTCGCGCCCGCGGACGAACCGCTCGCCGGCGTCGTCCGCCGGCTGCAGGCCGACGGGCACGGCGTGCTGCTGGTCTCCTCCGCCGACCCGGCCGCGCTGCTGGCCGCCGACGTCGCGGTGGCCCCCGTGCGGCCGGACCGGGCGCCGGCCTGGGCGGCGGACCTGGTGACCGGGACCGGCCTGGCCGACGCCTGCCGGGTGGTCCGGGCCGTGCCCGACGCGCGCCGGCTGGCCCGCCGGTCGGTGCAGAGCGCGGTCACCGGCAACGTGCTGGGCGGTCTGCTCGCCGCCGTCGGCTCGGCCCGCGCCGGGCAGCGGCGGGCGACCGCCCCGGGCAAGACCGCGGCGCTGTGGACGATGTTCGACGGCACCGCCACGGCGGTCCGCGCCGCCCGGCGGCCCCCGCCGCCCCCGTCGGTGCACACGCCCTGGCACGCCCTCGACCCCGACGACGTCCTGCGCCGGCTGGCGGAGCTGCCCCGGGACGACGACGCCCCGCCCGGCTCGCTCACCCGGGCGTGGCGGCGGGGGACCGCCGTGCCCGCGGTGCGGGTACCGGTCCGGTTCGGCCGCACCGTCGCCGCGGAGCTCGCCGACCCGCTCACCCCCGTCCTGGGCGCGGGCGCCGGCGCCACCGCCGTGCTGGGCGAGACCGCGGACGCGTTCCTCGTCGGCGGGGTCACGGTCGGCAACGCGCTGCTCGGCGCGGCGCAGCGGATGCGCGCGGAGTCGGCGCTGGCCTCGCTGCTGCTGCAGCAGGACGCCCGCGTCCGCCGGGAGACCGGCGGCGGTGCGGAGGAGCTGCCGTCGAGCGCGCTGCGGGTGGGCGACGTGGTCCTCGTCGGGTCCGGCGACGTGGTGGCCGCCGACGCGCGGCTGCTGGCCGCCGAGGACCTCGAGGCCGACGAGTCCAGCCTGACCGGCGAGTCGCTCGCGGTGGCCAAGTCGGTGGCGGCGACGCCGGGCGCCGAGGTGCCCGATCGGCGCTGCATGCTCTTCGACGGGACGACTGTCGTCGCCGGCACCGGCCGCGCGGTCGTCGTCGCCGTCGGGCCGGCCACCCAGGCGGGCCGGGCGGCGCGGGCGGCCGGGCGCGGGGCGCCGCCGGCCGGCGTCCAGGCCCGGCTGGCCGAGCTCACCCGCTCGGTGCTGCCGCTGACGCTGGCCGGCGGCGGGACCGTGGCCGCGCTCGGCGTGCTGTGGCGGCGGCCGCTGCGCGAGGCGGTCGGCTCCGGGGTCGCGGTCGCCGTCGCGGCCGTCCCCGAGGGCCTGCCGCTGGTCGCGACCGTCGCCCAGCAGGCGGCGGCCCGGCGGCTGTCACGGGACGGGACGGTGGTGCGCAGCGCGCGGGTCCTGGAGGCGCTCGGCCGGGTGGACACCGTCTGCTTCGACAAGACCGGCACGCTGACCGAGAACCGGCTGCGGGTGGCCCGGCTGCTGCCCGTCGGGGACGAGCCGGTCGGCGGCGAGGACGGCCTGCTGCGGCTGGCCGCGGCGGGGATCGGCGCCGGCGACGCCGACGCGCACGAGACCGACCGCGCCGTCGCCGCCGCCGCCACCGACCGCGGCGTGGCCGGCGACGGCGAGCCGGAGGCCTCGGTGCCCTTCGCCACCGGGCGCGGGTTCTCGGCGGCGCTGCGCTCGGGCCGGCTGGTGGTCAAGGGCGCGCCGGAGGTCGTGCTGCGGCTGTGCACCGACCCGGGCGACGCCGCGGACCGGGTGCGGGAGCTGGCCTGCGACGGGCTGCGGGTACTCGCCGTCGCCGACCGCGCGGTGGACGGCCGGCCCGGCGACCTCGAGGCGGCGGCGACCGGGCTGACCCTGCGCGGCCTGGTGGGCCTGGCCGACACGGTGCGCGGCTCGTCGGCCGCGGCGGTCGAGCAGCTGGCCGCGGCGGGCGTCCGGGTGCTGGTGGCCACCGGCGACCACCCGGAGACCGCCGCGGCGATCGCCGCCGAGGCCGGGGTCCCCGACGCCGGCCGGGTGGTCACCGGCGCGCAGCTGGCGCGGGCCTCGGAGTCGGAGCGGACGGCGCTGGTGCGCGAGGCGGCGGTGTTCGCCCGGCTGACGCCCGAGCACAAGGTGCTGCTCGTCGGGGCGCTGCGCCGCGCCGGCGCCACGCTGGCCATGACCGGCGACGGCATCAACGACGCCGCCGCGATCCGGCTGGCCGACGTCGGGGTCGGGGTGGCCGGCGCCGAGTCCCCCGCCGCGCGCAGCGCCGCGGACCTGGTGATCACCGACCGGGACCTGACCCGGCTGGTCGACGCCGTCGCCGAGGGCCGCGCGCTGTGGTCCCGCGTCCGGGACGCCGTCGCCATCCTCGTCGGGGGCAACGCCGGCGAGGTCACGTTCACCGTGCTCGGCTCCGCGCTGGGCGGCCGGGCGCCGCTGGGCACCCGGCAGCTGCTGCTGGTCAACCTGCTGACCGACATGTTCCCCGCGCTGGCGGTCGCGGTGGCCCGGCCGCGGGCGGCCGCCCCGGCGGCGGACGGCGGGCCGCTGGCCGGCCACCCGCTCGCGCCGGTGCTGCTCGCCGGCCCGTACCGCGGCTTCGCCGACGCGGTGCGCCGCCTGGTCGCCGTCCGCGGGGTGGCCACCACCGCCGGCGCGACCGGCGCGTGGGCCACCGGCCGCGTCACCGGGCTGCGCCGGCGGGCCAGCACGATGGGGCTCGCCGCGCTGATCGCCACCCAGCTCGGGCAGACCGCCTGGGCCGGGCGGCGCAGCCCGCTGGTGCTGGCGACCGCGGCCGGGTCGCTGGCCGCCCTGGCCGTGGTCGTGCAGACCCCCGGGCTCAGCCGGTTCTTCGGCTGCACGCCGCTGGACCCGCTGGCCTGGCTGGTCGTCCTCGGCTGGGCTGCGGCCGGTACCGCCGGCGCGGAGGTGGTCCCCGCCCTGGTGCGTCGGCGGGCGGGTCAGGACGCGACGCGCTCCGGCGCCCCCGACCGGGACGCCCGGGTGATCGCCCAGCCGGCGAGCGCGGCCACCGGGAACATCAGCACGCCGTAGACCGCCGCGGGGACGGCGAGCTCCACGCTGCCGAGGACGCTGATCGCGACCGCGATGGCCAGCGTGCTGTTGTGCACGCCGATCTCGAAGGCGCACGCGACCGCCTGCCGGTGGCCGACGCCGAGCGCGCGCGGCACGGCGAACCCGGTCAGCAGGCTCAGCGCGCAGAAGGCGAGCGCGACCAGCCCGACCTCGCGCAGGTACCCGGCCACGTCCTCCCGCTCGGCGACGACGGTCCCGGCGATCACCAGCGCGAGCACGACCGCGGACAGCACCCGCACCGGCCGGTCCATCCGGCGGGCGAACGCCGGCGCCGCGCGCCGCACCAGCATGCCCAGCGCCACCGGCACCAGCACGATCGCGAACACCTGCACCGTCTTGCCGAACTGCAGGCCGATCGACCCGGCGCCGGGCGGGTCGAAGACGGTCACCGCCAGGTTGGTCACCAGCGGCAGCGTGACGACCGCGAGCAGCGAGTTGACCGCCGTCAGCGAGACGTTGAGAGCGACGTCGCCGCGGAACAGGTGGCTGAACAGGTTCGCCGTCGTCCCGCCGGGCGAGGCGGCCAGCAGCACCATCCCCACGGCGAGCACGGGCTCCAGGCCGGCGGCCACCACGAGGCCGAAGCACAGGGCCGGCAGCACCAGCAGCTGCAGACCGAGGGCGACGACGGCGGCGCGCGGCCGGCGGGTGACCCGGACGAAGTCGTCGACGGTGAGCGACAGCCCGAGCCCGAACATGATCACGGCCAGGGCGGCGGGCAGGGCGACGGCGCTGAGGGCCGAGTCCACGGGCGACCTCCGGAACGGCCGCGGCTCCGTTGCCGCGGATCGCCCGGATCCTGGCCGACCGGGAGCCGGCCGGGGAAGCACCGGCACGCGACCGGGGGAGCCGCCGCGGGCGCTCCGGTGGTTGACCGGCGCTCCGGCCGGGAACCGATGACTGGTCGGCCGCCCTGCGGAGGAGCGGCCGCGCAGCTCCCGGTGGGGGCCGGAGGAGGCGGGGCGCACCCGCCGCGTGGACGGGACGGAGTCGGGCAGTGACCACGGTGGAGCAGGGGAGCCGGACCCTGGGGGACCGCTACGAGCTGCAGGAACTCATCGCCACCGGGGGCATGGGCCAGGTGTGGCGGGGCCGGGACACGCTGCTGGCCCGGCCGGTCGCGGTCAAGGTGCTGCGCAGCGAGTACGCCGACGACCCGACCTTCCTCGCCCGCTTCCGCAACGAGGCCCGGCACGCGGCGGCGCTCACCCACCCCAACATCGCCACGGTCCTGGACTACGGCGAGGGCGCCGACGACGCCACCGGCGAGCACCTGGCCTACCTGGTGATGGAGCTGGTCGAGGGGGCGCCGCTGTCCACCCTCATCCAGACCGAGGGCCCGCTGGACCCCGGGGCGGCCCTCTCGGTGCTGCGCCAGGCCGCGGCCGCCCTCGCGGAGGCGCACCGCAGCGGCGTCGTCCACCGCGACGTCAAGCCCTCGAACATCCTCGTCCGGCCCGACGGGCGGGTGAAGCTCACCGACTTCGGCATCGCCTGGTCGGCCGAGTGCGTGCCGCTCACCCAGACCGGCCAGGTCATCGGCACCGCGCAGTACATGTCCCCGGAGCAGGCCGCCGGCGAGCGGGTCAGCCCGGCCAGCGACGTCTACGCCCTCGGCCTGGTCGGCTACGAGTCGCTGACCGGCCACGCCGCCTTCACCGGCACCAACCCGGTCACCGTCGCGCTCAAGCAGGTCCGCGAGCAGCCCGAGCCCCTGCCCGACGACCTGCCGCCCGACGTCAAGGACCTCATCGGGTCCGCGCTCACCAAGGACCCCGGCGACCGCCTGCCCGACGGCGCGGCCTTCCTGTCCGCGGTCGAGGAGACGCTGGACCACCAGGCCGCCCCAGACCACCAGGCCGCCGCAGACCACCAGGCCGCCCCGGTGCCGCCCACCCGCCCGGTGGCGGCCGCCGCCCCCGTGCCCGGGCCGGCCCCCGCGCCCGTGTCCGAGGCGGAGCCGCGCCGGCGCCGGCGCGCGCTGGTCCTGCTGCCGCTGCTGCTCGTCGCGCTCGTCGTCGGGGGCGTGCTGTTCACCACGACCCGCGCCGGGGACGTGCCGGTGGCCGACGCCGCGGAGACGCCGCGGGCCGGGATCGTGCTGCGGGCCGCGGACTTCGTGGGCCGCCCGGTGGCCGAGGTGGCCGGCGACCTGACCGCCCTCGGCCTCACCGTCGGCCAGCGCAGCGAGCAGACCCCGGACGCGGCGCCGGGCACCGTCGTGCGGCTGGACCCGGTGGACGTCGAGCTCTCGGCCGGCGACCGGGTGCAGGTGTTCGTCGCGGTCGCCCCCGACACCGCGGTGCCCGCCCCCGAGGCGCCCGCCGGCGCGGGACCCGGCTCGCCGGACGAGGCCGCGCCGGAGTCCCCGGCCGCGACGTCCGAGGCGCCCGCCGCGGACAGCACCCCCGACGCCCCGGCGCCGGGGACCCCGAGCCCGGAGGCGCCGAGCCCGGAGGCGCCCGCCGCGGAGGCCACGACCCCCGAGGCCACGACCCCCGAGGCCACGACCCCCGAGGCGACGACCCCCGAGGCGACGACCCCCGAGACCACACCGGCGGAGGGCACGGGGTCCGCGGGCGCGACGCCGGGGAGCACGCCGGAGGCGACGGAGACCGAGCCGTCCGGCGGCACGACGCCGGAGACCCCGGCGCCCGCGACCGGGACGCCCAGGGACACCGCCCCGCCGACGGCGGAGGAGCCCCCGGTCCCGGACGCGGGGACGACGTCCACCGACGAGGCGCCGGCGACCTCACCCGACGGCGGCCCCACCGGGACCGCTCCCGCGGAGCCGGCGCCGGACGGCGCCGCGGACGCCTCCTGGTGAACCCGGGGCTAGGGTCCGACGCCATGTCGACGAGGTCGCGGGTCGTGCCGACGGGGAGCGTCCGGGAGCTGGGCCTGCCCGCTCGGGCGGTGGGCGCGCTGGCCCGCGCCGGCATCACCACCGTGGAGCAGCTGTCCGCGCTGACCCGCCGCGAGCTGGCGGCCGTCCCCGGGCTGGGACCGGCGATGGTCGCCGCCGTCCGCGCCGTCGTCCCCGAGCCCGTGGCGGTGGGCCTGTGGCCGCTGCCCGACGAGGACGACGCGCCGCCGTCCCCGGCGATCCCGTCGTTCGACTCGCTGCGCGCCCCGCGCCGCCGCACCGCCCTCGACGTCCTCGTGCCGGAGGGCCCGGGGGAGCCCGTGCCGTCGGACGGGGTGCCGGGCGAGGTGGCCGGCGGGACGCCGGAGGAGGACGGGGGACCGCTCCCGGCCGGTCCGCACCCCGCCGCCGCGCCGGCCGCTGCGGCGCCGCGGCCGGCCGAGTGGGCCGACCTCGCCGCCCTCGGCGCCCGCGGCGTCCGGGCCGCCGCGGTCCTGCCGTGGCGGGTGACCGCGTGGTGCCTGCAGCTCCCGCTCCGCGTCGCGGAGCGGCTGCGCGCCCGCGCCTGACCAGGACGTGGTCCCCGCCACGGAACACGGCCGCGGTTTGTCACGGACAGGTCACGGCCGCTACCGTGGCCGAGGCCGTCCGGCCCCGTCCCCGCCAGGGGACCCGGGCGGTCGCCGCCGAGTCGCCCCCTGGGCGAGCCGGGGACCCACCGCAGTACTGGGGTGAATCCCGCTCCGGACCCTCGCGTCCGGGCGGGTAGGGTTGCTTCCCGCCCGAACCCGTCAGCTAACTCGGTAGGCGGCTGACGGGAGACATCGATCCATGCCCTCGAGCACCACCCCCGGCCGCCCCGGCGCGCCCGTGAACCGTTCCACCCGCCGCCGCCCGCTGGCCGCGCACCGCCGTCCGGGCCTGTACCTGGGCGTCGCCGCCGCCGGCGCGGTCCTGGTCAACGTCCTGGTCGGCCCGCCGCCGGCCGCCACCGCCGAGGCCGGGACGACGAGCGAGTCGGTCGCCGTCGCCGAGGCACTGGGGCTGTCGGCGCAGTCCGGCCCGGTCACCGCGCCCACCGCGCCCGACCTCGCGCCGCTCGAGGACCTCGCGGCCACCCGCAGCTCGCGGGAGGCCGCCGAGGCCGCGGCGCAGCAGTCGCAGGCCGCCGCCGACCAGGCCACCGTCGACCGGCAGCGGGCCGAGGCCGAGGCCGCCGCCCGCGCCGCGGCGGAGGCCGAGGCCGCCGCCGAGGCCGCCGCCGCCGCGGAAGCCGCCGCCGCCGCGGAAGCCGCGGAGGCTGCCGAGGCTGCCGAGGCTGCGGCCGCGGACGAGGAGGCCGCCGAGGCCGCGGACGAGGAGGCCGGCGCGGCGGAGACCGCGGGCTCCACCGCCGTCTCGGTCGTCGCCCGCATCACCAACAGCGCCGGTCCGGTGGAGCCCCAGGTGCAGGCCGCCGCGGACGCCGTCGTCAGCAACGTGCCGGGGGCGGACTCGATCACCCTCGGCGGCACGCGGGCCAGCGCCGCCGACCCGGGCGGCCACCCCTCCGGCAAGGCGCTGGACTACATGGTCATGAGCGACGCCGCCCTCGGCGACGCGATCGTCGCCTACCACCGCGCGCACTGGGACGAGCTCGGCGTCGACTACCTGATCTGGGAGCAGCGGATGCTGTCCTCGCCGAACGGGTCGTGGCAGACGATGGAGGACCGCGGCGGCACGACGGCCAACCACTACGACCACGTGCACGTCAACTACCTCTAGCCGCCCTCAGCGCTCGCCCGGGTAGGGCGGCGCGCTGTCGGCGACCACCGCGCCGCGCTCGCCGAGCGGCCGCTCGGGACCCACGGTGGAGTCCCGGGCGGTCTGCCGCTCGGTCTCGGCGTTCACGACCGCGCCGACGAGCACGAGGAAGACCGTCGTCCACAGCCAGAACATGCTGATGGCCACGCCGGCGAGCGACCCGTACGTCGCGGAGTAGTCGCCCAGGCTGCGGACGTAGGCGAAGAAGCCGATCGTCGTCGCCAGCCACAGCACGGTGGTCAGCGCCGCCCCGGGGGTGATCCACCGCCACCGGGCCTGCTTCCGGTCGGGGCCGAGCCGGTAGAGGACGGCGAGCACGGCGCTCATCAGCACCGCCGCGGCGACCCACGTGAGCACCGGGACGACGCCGCGGACCGCGCCCGGCGCCCCCGCGAGCACGCTCGAGACCTCGCCGGCGCCGGCGATGATCCCGCCGAGCAGGACCGCGCCGCCCAGGACGAGGACGAGGGCCAGCGCGCTGCGGCGGAGGAAGCCGCGGGTCTCGGTCTCGTGGTAGGCGAGGGTCAGCCCGTCGACGAGGTAGGTCATCGCGGTCGTCGCCGTCCACAGCGCCGCGACGAGGCCGCCGAGCCCGCGCCAGGTGTTCACGTGCGTGGAGGCGGTGGTGATCGTCGTCAGCTGGTCGACCACCAGCGACCGCAGGTCGTCCGGGAGCATCCCCGCCACCCCGGACAGTTGGTGCAGCGCGTCCTCGGGGGTGTTGACGACGCCGTACACCGACACCGCCGTCACCAGCACCGGCGCGACCGACAGCAGCGCGAAGAACGCCACCGCCGACGCCTGCACCATGAGCCGGTCGCTGAGCACGTGGCGCGCGGCGCGGCGCAGGACCCGGCGCCAGTCACGCGCGGTGAGCCGGTGCGGCGAGTGGGCGTCGGTCGCTGCACGGCCGGGTGGCCGCTCGTCCCGGGTGCGCGCCCCGCCCCCTGTCACCGCACCATCGCACCGCCGGACGCGACCGGCCGCAACGCGGCTCGCCGGACCCGGCGCTCGCGTCCACTGCGGCGTCGGGGAGGCTGGCTGTCCGTGACCGACTCCGGCGCGCGCGTGACTGACCTGCTCCTCCCGGAGGGCCTGACGCCCTCCCTGCTCGCCCTCGTGCTCGTCGCGGCGCTGGCCGCCGGCTGGGTGGACGCCGTCGTCGGCGGCGGCGGGCTGATCCAGCTGCCCGCGCTGCTGCTGGTGCCGGGGCTGGCCCCGGTGCAGGCGCTGGCCACCAACAAGCTGGCGTCGGTGTTCGGCACCACCACCAGCGCGGTCACCTACCAGCGGCGGGTGCACCCGGACCTGCGGACGGCGCTGCCCATGGCCGCGGTCGCCCTGGTCGGCTCGTTCTGCGGGGCGTCGGTGGCGGCCCTGCTGCCGGCCGCGGTGCTCAAGCCGGTGATCGTCGTGGCGCTGGTCGGCATCGCGCTGTTCACCGCGTTCCGCCCGGCCCTCGGGGAGGTGACGGCGCTGCGGCACACCGGCCGTCGCCACCACGGCACCGCGCTCGCCGTCGGAGCGGTCATCGGGTTCTACGACGGCGTCCTCGGCCCGGGCACCGGCTCGTTCCTCGTGTTCGCCCTGGTCTACCTGCTGGGCTACGACTTCCTCAACGCCAGCGCCAAGGCCAAGATCGTCAACGTCGCGACCAACCTCGGCGCGCTGGCGTTCTTCGTGCCGCACGGGTCGGTCGTCTGGGGCCTGGGCCTGTGCCTGGGCGCGGCCAACACCCTCGGCGGCTACGTCGGCTCCCGGACGGCGACCTCCCGCGGCACCGGCTTCATCCGGGTCGTGTTCCTCGTCGTGGTCACCGCGCTGGTCCTGCGGCTCGGGTGGGACGTGTGGACGGAGGACGTCCGCGCCGACGGCTGAGCGGCGGGAGCCGATCGGCCCTCGACCCGGGGCGGAGCGCGTGCCAGCCTGGGAGGCCGGTCCGGGTCGTGGCGCCGGGTGCGCGCCGAGCCGACCCCACCGTGGGCCGGGCACGACCGACAGGCGGCAGCCGATGGAACCCGTCGCACTGGAACCCGTCGCACCGCGGACGCCGGACCCCGCCGACGAGGTCCGGCCCGGCACGCGGTGGCTGCTGACGGCCTTCCTGTTGCTCACCCTGCTCGCCGTCTCCCAGCTGCTCCTGCTCGCCGACGTCGCCGACCGCTTCTGGGCGTGGTCGATCCGCACCGAGGCGACCGCCGCGTTCCTCGGCGCCGCCTACACCGCCGGCGCGGTGCTGTCGGTCCTCTCCCTCCGGCAGCACCGGTGGAGCCGGATCCGGGTGCCGGTGCTCACGGTCACCCTGTTCACGGTCCTCACCTGCGCGGCGACGCTGATCCACACCCACCGCCTGCACCTGCTCACCGGCGGGCCGGTCGCCCGGGCGGCGGCCTGGATCTGGCTGGCCGTCTACCTCGTCGTCCCCGCCCTGTGCCTGGCGGTGGTCCTCGGGCAGGAGGTCCGCCGGGGCCGGCGCCCGCCCGTGCGGCTGCCGATGCCGGCCGGGCTGACCGGGCTGCTGCTCGTCGAGGGCGTGCTGCTGGCGGCGGCCGGCGCGGTCCTGTTCGCCGGGGGGCTCGCCGTGCACCACCACGTGGAGGCGGTCACGTCCTTCTGGCCGTGGGAGATCACGCCGCTGAGCTCGCAGGTGATCGGCGCCTGGCTGCTCGCCCTCGGGTTCGCCGCGGCGCTGTCGGTGCGGGAGCGGGACCTGGACCGGCTGGGCGTCGCGGCGGTCACCTACACCGTGTTCGGCGCGCTCGAGTTCGTGGTGGTGCTCTGGTACCGCCGCGACGTGGAGGCCGACGACCCGTGGCTGTGGGTCTGGGTGGCCCTGCTGGTCGCGGTCGTGGGCACCGGCGCGGCCGGGATCCGGGCCGCCCGCCCCGCACGGTCGCACCGGCCGGGCGCGCCGGTGCGGTGACCGGGTCCCCGCCCCGGGGAGAGCGGGGACCCGGCCGGTCTCACGTCCCCCGCAGCTCGCGGCGGAGGATCTTGCCGGTGACCGTCTTCGGCAGCTCGTCGACCACGACCACGCTGCGCGGGTACTTGTAGGCGGCCATCCGCTCCCGGCAGTGCGCGATGAGCTCCTCCGGGGTGGTGCTGGTCCCCGGCCTGAGGCTGACGAACGCCCTGACCGTCTCGCCGCGCTTCTCGTCGGGCACGCCGACGACCGCGGACTCGCGGACGGCGGGGTGCTCGGCCAGGACGTCCTCGACCTCGCGGGGCCACACCTTGTAGCCCGACGCGTTGATCATGTCCTTCTTGCGGTCGACGATGAACACCCAGCCCTGCGGGTCCATGAACCCGACGTCGCCGCTCTTCAGCGCCCCGCCGGGCAGGTTGGCCGCCGTCTCCTCGGGCTTGCCCCAGTAGCCGGCGACCACCTGCGGGCCCTCGGCCACGATCTCGCCGACCTCGCCGAGCGGCAGGTCCTGCCCGTCGTCGCCCTGGATGCGGACGACGGTGTTCGGCGCCGGCACGCCCACCGACAGTGCCCCCGAGTTCGGGTCCACCGGCGACGGCGACCCGAACGGCGTCACCGTCATCGGCGACGTCGTCTCGGTGAGGCCGTAGGCGTTGTGCACCTGCTTGCCGGTGGCCTCGAAGAACCCGCGCTCGGCGGCCGGGGAGATCGCCGCCCCGCCGGAGTAGAGCGACGTGAACGAGTCGAAGTGCTCCTTGCGGAACCCCGGGGCGTTGAGCAGCGCGCTGAAGGCCGTGATCGCGCCGATGGTGAACGCCGGCCGGTGCTCGAGGAACGCGTCGAGCACCACCTGCGGCTCGAACCGGTAGGCCAGCACCAGCGGCGCCGGCACCAGCATGCTCACCGCCACGTGGCCGATCAGGCCGGTGATGTGGAACAGCGGGGCGATGCCGAAGATCGCGCCGTCCCGCCCGGCGTGCACCCAGTCCCGGTAGACCTGCGCGGTGAACACGACGTTGCGGTGGGTGTTCATCGCGCCCTTGGGCACGCCCGTCGTCCCCGACGTGTAGGTCAGGAACGCGACGTCGTCGGGGCCCAGCTCCACCGGCGGCGGGGCCTGCCCGCGGTACCGCTCGACGAACTCGAGCAGGTCGGTGGTGCCCTCGTGCCGCTGCCGGGTGACGCCGGCGAACAGCCGCTCGTCGTCGCGGGTCTGCAGGTCCAGCCCGCTGGTGGTGAGCACCAGGCGGACGTCGGTGCCCGGGACGACGTCGCGGGCGACCTCGTCGTAGAGGGTGTCCAGGCACAGCAGCACCGTCGCGCCGGAGTCGGCCAGCAGGTAGGACAGTTCCCGCGCCCGGCTCATCGGGTTGATCGACACCATCACGCCGCCGGCCTTCCAGGTGGCGACCATGGCCATGACGAACTGCGGCACGTTCTGCAGGTAGACCGCCAGCCGGTCGCCCGGCCGGAAGCCGGACTCGAGCAGCCCGGCGGCCATCGCGTCGGTCATCGCGTCGAGGTCCCGGCGGACGACGGTGCCGTCGAAGTAGCGCAGCGCGTCGCCGTCGGGGTCGCGCTGCACGCCGGCGCGGAACATCGACAGGGCGTCGCCGAACTCGATGTCGTAGTCCGGCCGCTGGTCGCCGTAGAGCGCCAGCCAGGGGCGGTCGTCGTAGACGCTCACGACGGGCTCACTTGAGGACGACGGGGTTGACCGGCGAGCCGCTGCCCTTGTGCACCTTGAGCGGTGCGGCGACGTAGAGGCCCTCGTACTGGCCGTCCTCGGCGGAGTCGGCGGCCAGCGCCTCGAGGTCGGCGATCTCGGTGAGGGTGACCCCGAGGTTGCGCATGAGTGCGTTGTGCAGCACGAGCGCGACGCCGGTGTTCGGGTCGGTGGTGACCTCGTTGGCGATGGTGTCGGTGACCAGGTTGGGGATCTCCATGTCCTGGAACCACTGCACCAGCTCCGGGCTGTAGACCAGGCCGGGCTCGTTGAAGCCGTCGTAGAAGGCGTCGCCCTGCTCGAAGAACAGCTGCAGGAAGTTCGTCCGGATGATCAGGATGTCCCGCTTGCGGATCTCCACCCCCTGCTCCTCCGCGCAGGCCAGCAGGTCCTCGTGGGTGAACGTCTCGCCCTTGTCCAGGGTGGGCCTGCCCCGGAAGCGGGCCATGTCCAGCAGCACGCCGCGGCCGACGACGCCGCGCTGGGCGATCGGCTCGACGCTGGCCTTGTCCAGCCCGCCGACGGTGGTGCGGGCGTCGTAGCCGTTCCAGATCTTCCCGCCGTACCAGACGTGGCCGAGGCCGTCGTACTGCGTGGAGCCCTGCAGGAAGGCGTTGATCTTGTCGTCGGCGTAGTGCAGGCCGCCGGGGTACTGCGGCGCGTCGTCGGAGTCCCAGGTGGACTCGTCGAGGATCTGGGTGCGCTCGGCGGGGGAGCGGCCGGGCCACACCGGGTCGCCCTTCGGGTCGCCGATCAGCCGCTGCAGCGTGAACACCTTGCCCTGCCGGACCAGCCCGACGGCGGCCAGCACCTGCTCGGGGCCGAGGTAGTTCAGGGCGCCGACCTCGTCGTCGTCGCCCCACTTGCCCCAGTTGGTGGGGGAGTCGGCGAGCAGGTCGTCGAGGGCGGGGACGGCGGTGGTCTCGGGTTCTGCGGTCACGGCTGACCTCCAGGGGGAAGGTTGGTGGGCGCACCCGACCCTGCCGCGCTGTGGTCCCCGCCACAAGGAGGGTGCAACGATCCGTGCAACCGGATCCGCCCGAGCCGAGGAGGCCGACATGACCGCCGAGTCCGTGTTCACCTACGGGGCACCGCAGCTGAAGTTCGGCAGCGGGGCGTCGGAGGAGATCGGCTACGACCTCAGCCGCTTCGGCGTGCGGCGGGTCCTGGTGGTCACCGACGCCGGGGTGTCGGCCACCGGCCTGCCGCAGCGGGTCGCCGACCAGATGGGCCGCTTCGGCATCGAGGCGCGGGTCTACGACGGCGTGCACGTCGAGCCGACCGACGTCAGCCTGACCGAGGCGATCGAGGCGGCCCGCGCGTCCGGGCCGTGGGACGCGTTCGTCGCGGTCGGCGGCGGGTCGAGCATCGACACCGCCAAGGCGATCGACCTGCTGACCACCAACCCCGGCGAGCTGCTGGACTACGTCAACGTGCCGGTGGGGAAGGGGCAGGCGCCGTCCGAGCCGCTCAAGCCGCTGGTCGCCGTCCCGACGACGACCGGCACCGGGTCGGAGAGCACGACGATCTGCGTGATGGACGTGCTGGCGCAGCGGGTGAAGACCGGCATCAGCCACGCGCGGCTGCGGCCCACCCTCGCCGTCATCGACCCCGACCTCACCGTCACCCAGCCGCCCGGGGTCACCGCCGCGGCCGGGATGGACATCCTGTGCCACGCGCTGGAGAGCTACACCGCGCGCTGGTACACGACCTACGACCGCAAGGCGCCCGAGCAGCGGGTGCCCTACTGCGGGTCCAACCCGATCTCGGACATGTGGTCGGAGAAGGCGCTGTCGCTGCTGGCCGGCTCGTTCCGGCGGGCGGTGCGGCACGGCGACGACACGGCCGCCCGGGGCGACATGGCGATGGCCGCGACCTTCGCCGGGATGGGCTTCGGCAACGCCGGCGTGCACGTCCCGCACGCCAACGCCTACCCGATCGCCGGGCAGGTGAAGGACTTCCACCCGAAGGACTACCCGGCCGGCGAGCCGATGGTGCCGCACGGGATGTCGGTGGCGCTGACCGCGCCGGAGGCCTTCCGGTTCACCTTCGAGGCGGCGCCCGAGCGGCACGTCCGGGCGGCGCAGCTGCTGGCCCCCAACGCCGGCGAGCCCGACGACCCGGCCGAGTTCCTGCCCACCGTCCTCACCGACCTGATGCGCGACATCGACATCCCCAACGGGATCGCCGCGGTCGGCTTCGACGAGGGCGACGTCGACGACCTGGTCGAGGGCACCATGAAGCAGCAGCGGCTGCTGGCCACCTGCCCGCGCGAGGTGACCGCCGAGGACGTCGCCGGGATCTTCCGCCGCTCGATGACGCTCTGGTGACGCCGCCGGGGTGAGCCCCTCAGCCCGCCGGGACGATCGTCTTGGTGACCTGCGCCGAGGCGACGAGGGCGCCGTCCACCGTCGCCTCGGACCGCAGGAACGCCACCGCGCGGCCGCGGCGCAGCACCGAGCCGGTGACGTCGACCCGCGCGCCGGCGCGCACCGGGCGCAGCAGGGAGGCGGTGAGGTCGTGGGTGACCGCGTGCTCGCCGTCGCCCAGGGAGGGCAGCAGCGACAGGAAGGCCGCCACGTCGAGGAAGGTGTAGACGACGCCGCCGTGCAGCAGCGCCGCCTGGTTCTGCGCGGCCGCGGCGACGGGGAACCAGATGCCGGCGGTCGGGTCGGCGGGGTCGCGCAGCTGCATGCCCAGGTGCCGGTGCAGCGGGATGTCGAGGACCGCCTGCACCCGGGCGGCGGCCACCTCCGGCGAGCTCACGCGCGCGCCAGCAGGTCGAGCACCCGGCGGGTGAGCAGCGCCGCGGCGTCCGGGTCGTGGGAGGGCAGCGTGCGGTCGGCGAAGTAGTGCCGGTCGCCGGGGTAGGTGAACACCTCGGCGTCGTCGGCCTCCTCCGCGAGCGCGCGGGCGGCCGCGAGGTCGCCCTCGTCGACGAAGAGCGGGTCGGCGTCCATGCCGTGCACCTGCACCGGGACGCCGGCCGGCCAGCGGCCGAACTCCTCCGCCGGGAGGCACGAGTAGAGGAGCACCGCGCCGCGGGCGCCGGGCCGGGTCTGCGCCAGGTGCTGCGCCGGGAGCACGCCCAGCGACATGCCCGCGTAGACCAGACCCTCGGGGAGGTCCGCCACGGCGCGGGCGCCGCGGTCCACCACCTCGCCGGAGCCGATCTCCCGCGCGTGGGCGACGCCGTCCTCGACCGAGCCGAAGGTGCGGCCCCCGAACAGGTCGGGGGTGTGCACCGTGTGCCCGGCCGCGCGCAGGTCGTCGGCGAACGCGGTGACGCCGGGCGTCAGCCCCAGCGCGTGGTGGAACAGCACGACCTCGGCCACGGCGGCTCCTTCGGCAGGCGACGGTCCGGCGGCGGGACCTGGGCCGGACCGTAACCCGCGGGACCGGCGCCCCGCCCGGGCGGTCAGGCGCTGAGCGGCATGCTGCGGCGGGCCAGGCGCACCCGCCGCCGCTCGCGCTCGGACAGCCCGCCCCAGATGCCGAAGCGCTCGTCGTTGGCCAGCGCGTACTCCAGGCACTCGGTGCGGACGTCGCAGCCCGCGCACACGCGCTTGGCCTCGCGGGTCGAGCCGCCCTTCTCCGGGAAGAAGGCCTCGGGGTCGGTCTCGGCGCACAGCGCGTCCAGCCGCCACGCGGCGTCGCCACCGGACAGCACGCTCCAGACCGAGCCGGCGACGGCGTCGGGCTGCGCGGAGGACTCGGTGATCAGGCTGAGGCGGGAGAGCGGCACGGGGGGCTCCTCGGGGGGTCTAGGAGGTGGCGTACCGCGACGTGACGGACGGGTACGCCCTGACTGCTGACAGTGACGCTAATCAGTGCCTGCCTCGGCGCGCACCGTCAGAACATCTGCGGAACCCGGCCGTCCGGTTGTCAGATCATGCCGGAGACGACGGCGCGTGGGAGGTCTTCCGCGGGAGCTGTCGATCTGGTGCGGTGCTGCGTGTCGTAGAGGTGGAGGGCCCGGCAGGCGGGCCCCCGGAGCCCGGAGGACGGCATGACGAAGTACCTGGTCCTGATCTACGAGGACGAGACGCAGTACGCCACCGCGACCCCCGACGTCTACGGCGAGATCACCGCCGAGCACGAGACCTTCTCCGCGGGCGTGGAGCGGCACGGCGCCAAGCTGCTCGGCGGCGAGGCGCTGGAGCCGACGACGACGGCGACCAGCGTGCGCGGTGGCGAGGTCACCGACGGCCCGTTCGCCGAGACGAAGGAGGCCCTCGGCGGCTACTACCTGATCGACGCGCCCGACCTCGACACCGCGCTGGCCGTCGCGCGCACCGTGCCGGCCCGCTTCGGCGGCGTCGAGGTCCGCCCGGTGATGACCTTCGACTGACCGGTGTCCTCCACGACCGCCGGTCCCCTCGGCCCCGCCGTCGCGGCCGCGGTCGCCGACGCGCACCGTCGCGAGTGGGCCTTCGTGCTCGCCGCGACGGTGCGCGTCACCCGCGACCTCGACGTCGCCGAGGAGTGCGTCCAGGACGCCTTCGCCGCGGCGCTGACCGACTGGGCCGCGCACGGCGTCCCCGCGCGCCCCGGCGCCTGGCTGACCACCGCGGCCCGGCGGCGGGCGCTCAACGTGCTCCGGCACCGCGGCGTCGAGCGCCGGCACCTGCCGCTGCTGGTCGAGGACGACCGTGTCGACGGCGGGATCGCGCCCGCGCTGGTCGACGAGGCGCACGGCTATCCCGACGACCGGCTGCGGCTGGTGGTCACCTGCTGCCACCCCGCGCTGGACCGCCCGGCGCAGGTGGCGCTCACCCTGCGCCTGGTGTGCGGGCTGAGCACCGCCGAGGTCGCGCGCGCCTTCCTCGTCCCGACGGCGACCATGGCCGCGCGGATGACCCGCGCCAAGAAGAAGATCGCCGTCGCCCGCATCCCGTACCGGGTGCCGCCGGCCGCGGAGCTGCCCGAGCGGATCGACGCCGTCCTGTCGGTGGTGCACCTGCTGTTCACCACCGGCCACACCACCCCGGCCGGGGAGGACCTGGTGCGCCGCGACCTGGTGGAGCGCGCGGTCGGGCTGGCCCGGATGCTGCGCCGGCTGCTTCCGGGCGACCCGGCGGTCGCCGGGCTGCTCGCGCTGCTGTTGCTCACCGACGCCCGCCGCGAGACGCGCACCGGCGCCGACGGCCGGCTGCTGCTGCTCGAGGAGCAGGACCGCACACGCTGGGACCGGGCCGCCATCGCCGAGGGCGTCGCGCTGGCCCGCGAGGCGCTGCGCGCCCGGCCGCCGTCGCGGTACGCGCTGCAGGCGGCGATCGCCGCGGTGCACGCCGAGTCGCCGTCGTGGGCCGACACCGACTGGGCGGAGATCGTCGCGCTCTACGGCGTCCTCACCGCGGTGTGGCCCTCGCCGGTGGTGGCGCTCAACCGCGCGGTCGCCGTCGGGTTCGCCTCCGGGCCCGCGGCGGGGCTGGCCGCCCTCGACGAGCTCGCCGCCGAGCCGCAGCTGGCCGGCTACGGCTACCTGCCCGCCGCCCGCGCAGACCTGCTGCGGCGGCTCGGCCGGGTCGCCGAGGCCCGCGACGCCTACGCCGAGGCGCTGCTGCTGACCGAGAACGCCGTCGAGCGGGAGTTCCTCGCCGGCCGGCTGCGCGAGCTGGGCTGAGCGGTCAGGCGAACGCGGCGACCGTCCGGTCCAGGTAGTCGTTGCGGAACGCGCCGCGCGGGTCGTACCGGCGCACCAGCGCCCGGAAGTCGGCCATCCGCGGGTACAGCCCGGCCAGCTCGTCGGCCTCCGTGGTGAACAGCTTGCCCCAGTGCGGGCGGGCGCCGAACGGGCGCAGCGCGGCCTCGATCGCCGGCAGCACCGCGGTGACGGCGGGCTGGTCGGGCACCCAGGTGAAGTGCAGCGCCATGACGTCGCCGCCCGACGCCGGGCTCAGCCACAGCCCGTCGGCGGCGACGGTGCGGATCTCACTGACCTGCAGCAGCGGCGCGACCCGGTCGGCGAGGCCGCGCAGTGCCTCCACGGCGGCGCGGCCGTGCCGGCGGGGGACGAACCACTCGCTCTGCAGCTCGTCGCCCTTGCTCGGGGTGAACTCGGCGCGGAAGTGCGGCAGCCGCTCGTGCCACTCGCCGGGCACGCCGAGCTGCTCGGTGAGGTTCTCGACCGGGGTGTCGGGGAGCATGTGCGTCGGCTCGGTGGCCGCGCGGGCGCCGAAGAAGTCCTCGGGGGCGGCGGGGTCCTCCGGCCGGGACTTGACCCACACCGAGGTGACCCGGTGCCAGTCGGTGAAGACGCTGACGCTGTAGGCGGCGTCGGCGACGGCGTCGAGGTCGGCGAACAGCCGGTCCCAGGTCATGTCGACGTACACGGTGTTGGCGACGTCGAACGTCGGCTGGAACCGCAACGCCACCCGGGTGACGACGCCGAGCGCGCCGAGGTGCACGACCGCGCCGGGCAGGTCGGCGTCGCCCTCGCCGAGGACGGCGACCCCGCCGTCGGAGCGCACCAGCTCCAGCCCGGCGACCGACGTGGCGAGCGAGCCGTTGCGGTTCCCCGAGCCGTGGGTGCCGGTGGCGGTGGCGCCGGCGACGGTGATGTGCGGCAGGGACGCCAGGTTGTGCAGCGCCCGCCCGGACGGGGCCAGCTCCCGGACCAGCTCGCTGTAGCGCATCCCGGCCGGCACCCACAGGACGCCGCTGCCGTCGTCGTCGGCCCGCGCGACCTCCACCCCGGTGTCCAGGTCGTCGAGGACCACCAGGTCGGCGGTCGTGTCCGCGATGTCGTTGAAGCAGTGCCGCGAGCCGAGGGCCTTCACCCGCTCGCTGCCGGCCACGACCTCCTGCACCTCGGCCACCGTCCGCGGCCGGTGCACCCGCGTGGCGCGGTAGGTGAGGTTGCCGGCCCAGGTGCGCAGCGGGGTCTCCACGGGCGGAACGCTACGGGGCGGCCTCAGCGGGCGGCGTCGGCGGCGGGGGACAGCGCCGGGGCGAGCGCGACCGGCAGCGTCTCCCAGCCGCGCAGGATGACCGTGCCCCGGCGGTGCCCGGCGCCGGCGGCGGTGAGGCCGGGGAACCGCTCGAACAGCGCCCGCAGGGCGACCTCGCCCTCCATCCGCGCCAGGGCGGCGCCCAGGCAGAAGTGGATGCCGCTGGAGAAGGCGACGTGGTCGCGGGCGTTGCGGCGGGTGACGTTGAAGGCGTGCGGGTCGTCGAACACCCGCGGGTCGCGGTTGGCCGCGGCGAGGACGAGCAGCACCAGGTCGCCCTCGGCGATCGGCACCCCGTGCACCTCGGTGGCGCGCCTGGCCCGCCGGCCGGTCCGCTGCACCGGCGACTCCAGGCGCAGCACCTCGTCGACGGCGTTCGGCCACAGCGACGGGTCCTCGACGAGCAGCCGGCGCTGGTCCGGGTGGGCGAACAGCAGCGCGGCGCCGTTGCTGACCAGGTTGACGGTCGTCTCGAAGCCGGCGCCGAACACCAGCGCGGCGGTGGCCATGAGCTCCTGCTCGGTGAGCGCGGCGCCGTCGTCGTCGGCCGCGGTGACCAGGCCGGACAGCAGGTCGTCGCCGGGCGCACGGCGCAGCCGGTGCAGGTGGCCGCGGAACCAGGCGTCGAGCTCGCCGAGGTTGCGCTCGACCTCGCGGTGGGTGCGCCAGGACAGGCCCATGTCCAGGCTCGGGGTGGCGCCGTCGGCCCAGGCGAGGAACTGCTCGCGCATGGCCAGCGGGACGCCGAGCACCTCGGAGATGACCGTGACCGGCAGCAGGCCGGCGTAGCGGGCGACGAGGTCCACCTGCCCGCCGGTGGCCGCGGCCTCGCGCTCGAGGTCGTCGAGCAGGCCGTGCGCGATCTCGCCGGTGCGCTCGCGCAGCCGGGCCACCGCCCGGGCGGTGAAGGCGCGGCTGACCAGCCGGCGGTAGCGGGTGTGGTCGGGCGGGTCGACGGCGAGCATCGACGGCGGGTCGATCGGCCCGACGCTGGGCCGCGGGCCGGCCAGCCGCAGCGCCAGCCGCAGCACCGGCGGCAGGCCCTCGGTGCGGTTGCCGCCGATCTGGCCGAAGTCGTCGCTGCGCAGGACGTCGGTGCAGACGTCGTGGTGCACGCTGACCCGCGCGAACGCGCCCCCGGCGAACGGCGCGGGCGTGCGCAGCCGCTCGTAGTGGGCGTAGGGGTCCTCGCGGACGACCGGGTCGCGGAGCACCTCGGCGTCGGGGTTGCCCGCCCGGGCCCGCGCCCGGATCGCCAGCCGCATCGCGCCGTGGGTCGCGGCCCAGCGGACCGCACTGCGCACCGTCACGTCCCCGCGCCTCCGGAGTCCCGTCGCCGGCCCCGTCGCCGTCGACGGTGCACATCCTGTGACACGGAGCCCACAGGTACCAGTACCGACCCGTACTCAGCGGCCGAGGTGCGCCCGGATCGCCGCGACGACCATCCGGTGGTCCTCCAGCTGCGGCAGCCCGGACACCACGACGACGCCGACCGGGCCGACGTCGCGCACGAACACCGGCACGGCGCCGCCGTGTGCCGCGTACCGCCGGAGGTCCAGGCCCGAGGACTCCTCGAAGGTGGTGCCCCGCTCGATCCAGGTCTGCCGGACGTACAGCGAGCCGTGCCCGAAGCGCTGCACGGTCCGGGCCTTGCGCGCGATCCAGTCCGCGTTGTCCGGGGTGGCGCCGGTCAGGGCGGCGGAGAACAGCCGGTGCCCGTTGCGCCGGATCTCGATGGCCACCGGCGCGTCGGCCCTGCGGGCGGTGGCCACGAGCGCCGAGCCGAGGTCCCAGGCGTCGTCGTTGGTGAAGCTCGTGAACCGCAGCTCGTCCTCCTCGGCGGCGAGCTCGGCGACGGTCGGGAAGCCGCTCACGACCCCTGCCCCCCGACCACGACGTTCCACGGCCGGACCGTCCAGCTCGTCACCAGGCCGTGGACGACGTACGGGTCGGCCTCGGCGAAGCGCTCCACGACGTCGCGGTCGGCCGTCCAGATCAGCAGCGCCCGGTCGAAGGGGTCGGGCAGCGCGCCGGCGAGCAGCAGCTCACCCCGCTCGCGCGCCGCGCGGGCGAGGGCGAGGTGGTCCTCCCGCAGCGCCGCCCGCCGCTCCAGGTAGTCGTCGGCGAGGGAGTACTCGAGCAGCAGGTACATGGCCGCCACTCTCACACGGAGGCGTGCCCGCCGGGCGTCCCGCGGTCCGGTCCCGGGTCCGGGGACGACGGGACCCCCGCGGCCGGGGGGCCGTGGGGGTCCGGGGTGGTGCGGCGGGAGGACGCGGCGCGGTCGCGCCGCGTGCCCCCGGTGGTGCTCAGATCGCGCGGACGTTCTCCGCCTGGGGGCCCTTCTGGCCCTGGGTGACGTCGAACTCGACGCGCTGCGCCTCGTCCAGCGACCGGTAGCCGGAGCCGCTGATCGCCGAGAAGTGGCAGAAGACGTCGGGGCCGCCGCCGTCCTGCTCGATGAAGCCGAAGCCCTTCTCCGCGTTGAACCACTTCACGGTGCCCTGGGTCATGTCGTTCTCTCTTCCGTGCTGGGGTGTCGGTCCGGCAGGCGCCGGAGCCGGGTCGCCGCACCGACCGGCAGGACCGAGAGGAACGTCAGGCAGAGACGACTGCGGACGTCCGAGAACGAAGCAGAGGCACGACAGCGACCGGAGGCGACTGTACCGGCTCCCGGCGCGGGGGCGGCGGCCGTCCCGCCGTCGTCACCAGCGGAGCGGGTCGGTCAGCCGGGACTGCGCCGTGCGGCAGACCCGGCAGTTCCCCCAGGCGAGCAGGGACAGCGGTGTGGTCGGCGAGCCACACTCGGGGCAGTCCACCGGTTCGTGGGACCGGTCCCGGGCGTCGCGCATCTCACTCGAGCGACGCTCGTGGACGGTCTCGTCGCCCCGGCAGGGACATCCGAGGTGGGTTTCGGCGCAGCGTCCGCGGTGTGTGGGAACGGGACCTCCTCCGGTCCGCCCCGACGCTACCGGTCGCGGGCCCTCCCCGGGTGCTCCCACAGTCGCCGCCCGGTCCGGGAGGGTCGCGGAGCGGGCCGTCCGCGACCATCGGGTCGTGCGCTCCGGACCGCGGGCGGCGCTGGTCGTCGTCCTCCTGTTGGCTGTGGTCGTGGGCCTGCTGTGGACGTTCCAGCGGCGCCTCGTCTACCTCCCCGACGACGGCCCGCTGCCCGCCGCGGCGGTCGCGGTCCCCGGCGCCCGGGACGTCGTGCTCACCACCGCCGACGGCCTGGCCCTGGGCGCCTGGTTCGTCCCCGGCCCGGACGCCGGCGCACCCGCCGTCCTGGTGGCGAACGGCAACGGCGGGCACCGGGGACTGCGCGCGCCGCTGGCCCGGGCGCTGTCGGACGCCGGGCTGGCGGTGCTGCTGTTCGACTACCGCGGCTACGGCGGCAACCCGGGCAGCCCGAGCGAGGAGGGCCTGGCGCTCGACGTCCGGGCGGCGCGGACCTGGCTGCTCGAGGAGGCCGGCGTGCCCGCGGGCCGGCTCCTCTACTACGGCGAGAGCCTGGGGGCCGCGGTGGTGACCGAGCTGGCCGTGGAGGACCCGCCGGCCGGGCTTGTGCTGCGGTCGCCGTTCACCGACCTGGCCGCCGTCGGTGCCGAGCACTACCCGTTCCTGCCGGTCCGGCTGCTGCTGCGCGACCGGTACCCGGTGGCCGAGGGGATCGCCCGGGTGCAGGTGCCGACGACGGTCGTCCTCGGCACCGCGGACACGATCGTGCCGCCGGCGCAGAGCCGGCGGGTCGCCGACGCCGCCGCGGCTCTGCACCGGCTGGTCGAGGTCCCCGGCGCCGACCACAACGACCTCGTCCTGCTCGACGGCGCGGCGCTGGTGGGCGCCGTCGTCGAGCTGGCCGCGCTGACCGCGGGGGAGTGAGGTCAGCGCGGCTCGTCCGGTAGCACGCTGCCCACCAGCCGCCGCCCCACCCAGTGCAGGGGCTCGTCCCCGAGCGCCGGGGCCTCGGGCACCGGGCCCCAGCCGGCCGGGGAGAGGTACGTCTCCCAGAGGTGCACCTGGGTCTGCCAGTACCGGGCCACCGCCTCCCGGACCCGGCCCGCCGTGCCCCCGGTCAGGATGTCCATGCCCCAGGATCGGTCGCCACGCCGGACCGCGACAGGGTCATCCCCGCCGCGTACCGCAGCGGTCCTGCCGGATCGGCCTCAGGGGCTCGCCGGCGCGGAGGTGCCCGTCTCCCCGGCGGTGGTCCCTTCGGTGGTCCCTTCGGTGGTCCCTTCGGTGGTGGTCGGGGTCTCGGTGGTCGTCGGGGTCTCGGTGGTCGTCGGGGTCTCGGTGGTCGTCGGGGTCTCGGTGGTCGTCGGGGTCTCGGTGGTCGTCGGGGTCTCGGTGGTCGTGGTCGTCTCGGTCGGTGTCGTGGTCTCGGCCGGCGGGGTGGTGGTCTCGGCCGGCGGGGTGGTGGTCTCGGCCGGTGGGGTGGTGGTCTCGGCCGGTGGTGTGGTGGTCGGGGCCGGTGGGGTGGTGGTCTCGGCCGGCGGTGTCGTGGTCGGGGTGGGCGTCGTGGTCTCGGCCGGTGGTGTGGTGGTCGGGGCCGGTGGGGTGGTGGTCTCGGCCGGCGGTGTCGTGGTCGGGGTGGGCGTCGCGATCTCGGCCGGCGGGTTGGTGGCCTCGGGCGGGGTGGTGGTCTCGGCCGGTGGGGTGGTGGTCTCGGCCGGCGTGGCCGGGGCCGGTGCCGCCGCGGCCCGGGTGGTCGGCGCGGCCGCCGTCGTTTCGGCGGGCGGCTCGGGTGTCTCGGGCAGCGCGGCCGGGTCGGTCACGGGCGGTGGCGCGACCGCGGCGGCGGTGGCGGACTGCTGCGGCGGTGCGGTCCGCGGCGCCTCGGTCAGCGCGGCGGGGACGGTGTCCGGCAGGTCGGTCGACCTCGTGAGGGTGCGGGCCACCAGACCGACTCCGGCGAGGAGGCCCAGCACCACCGCGGCCACCAGGACCGCCTGCACCCCGCGCGGCACGCGCCGGGCCGGGACCACCCGCGGCACCGGTGCCACGTCCACGACCGGCTGCCGCCGTGCCGTCAGCGGCACGACCGGACGCAGCGCCCGCCCGATGATGCCGCGGTGCCGGGCCTGCGCCCGCCGGGGTGCGAGCACGGCGGCCAGCAGCGCGCCGCCCAGCAGGGCCGCCGCTCCGACGCGCAACGCGACGGTGTAGCCGGCGGCGAACGCCTCCCGGGCGCCGTCGGCCACCGCCGCGCCGGCGGGGGACGGGTCATCCCCGTAGACGGCGAGCAGGACGCCGGCGGCGACCGCGCCGCCGATCGCGCCGCCGACCCAGCGGGTCGCGTCCGCGACCGCCGCGGCGGGCGTGCGCCGGGCGGCGGGCAGGCCCTCGGTGATCAGCGCCGTCCCCGAGACGAGGGCCTGGCCGAAGCCGATCCCGAAGAGGAACGCCGCCGCGGGGAACTGCCACAGCGGGGCGTCGCCGTCGGCCTGCCGGGACAGCAGGAACGCCCCGATGCCCATCTGGACCAGCGCCCGCATCGTGACGGCGCGGGGGCCCTGCCGGCGCAGCACCGGCGCGATCCGCACGGCCACGGTGGTGCCGACCGCCATCGGCAGCAGCCACAGCGCGGCCTGCACGGGCGAGAGGCCGCGCAGGTACTGGAGCCACTGCGGTGCGAGGAAGAGCAGACCGCAGGCGGCGGCGAACTGCAGGAAGACGACGGCACGGCCCAGGGCCAGGCGGCGGTCGCGGAACAGCCGGACGTCGACCACCGGGTGCCGGCTGCGCAGCTCGTGGCGGGTGAACGCGGCCAGGGACACCGCGCCGACGGCGAGGGCGGTGAGCGTCGTCGCGTCGGTCCACCCGCGCCCGGGCCCCTCGACGACGCCCCACACGACGCCCCCGAGACCGGCGAGGGCGAGCACGCCGCCGAGCGGGTCCAGCGGCAGGTGCGGGTCCCGCGAGGCCGGGACGACCGCGAGGCACGGCAGCAGGACCAGCCCGGCCAGCACACCGGAGGCGACCGGCACGCTGCCCCACCAGGCGACCTCGAGCAGCGCACCGGACAGGAGCAGCCCCAGCAGCACGCCCGCGCCGGAGACCGCGGCCCACACCCGGACCGCGGAGCCGTGGCGCTCGGCGGGATGCGCGTCGACGAGCACCGCCAGCGTGGCCGGCACGACCGCCGCCGCGCCGACGCCGGCCAGCCCGCGCAGCGCGACGAGGGTGGCCGGGTCGGTGACCAGCCCCGACGCCGTGCTGCACGCGGCGAACACCGCCAGGCCCAGCAGCAGCGCGCCGCGCCGGCCGAAGCGGTCGGCGGCGGCGCCCAGCGGCAGCAGCAGCGCGGCGAAGGTCAGCCCGTACGCGTGGACCGCCCAGGTCAGCTCGGTCTGCGTCGCCTCGGTGGCGCGGCCGAGCTCGGGCAGGGCCAGCGACAGCGAGAAGGCGGCTCCGACCACCAGGGCCGAGGCGACGCACGTGACGGCGAGCAGGCTGCCGCGCCGGCCCCGGACTCCACGGGCGTCGGGCATGCTGTGCTCCAGACGATCGCCTGACACGCCCGTCTCAGGGCGGTGGCCCAGGATGGAGGGGCCGTGACGGAGACCGCAACCCCCGTGCGGCTGCTGGACGCGGCCGAGGAGCTGCTCGCGACCGGCGGTGCCGCGGGCACCTCGGTGCGTGACGTGCTGCGCCGGGCCGGCGTCGCCAACGCCGCTGCGGTGGGCTACTACTTCGGCGGCAAGGACGGGCTGGTCGCCGCGGTCGAGCGCCGGGTCGTGGACGGCGTGGTCGCCGACCGGGAGCGGGTGCTGGCGGGCCTGGGCGACGACGCCGGCGTCGAGGCGTTCGTCGACGGCTGGGTGCGGCCGATCGTGGCCCTGCGCTGCGCCGGCCGCGGCCGGTACGCCGCCCGGGTGTTCACCCGGATCTTCGACCAGCCGCCGGACCGCTGGGAGGCCAACGGCGCGGCGGCCGTGCGCGCGTCGGCCGGGCGGTACTGCGCCGCGCTCGCGCCGCTGCTCCCGCACCTGGAGGCCCGCGAGCTCACCTGGCGCTGGCAGTGCGTCACCGCGACGACGGACTTCTACGCCATCGGCGCCCTCGACTTCGGCGAGCCGGCGCCCGGGCCGGACGACGTCGACGCGCACGTGCACCGCCTCGTCGTCCCGGGCGCCGCGCTGCTCCGGGCCGACCCGGCCGGCTGAGTCAGAACGTCACCGGCAGCGCGTCGACCCCGTACACGAACGACAGCCGGCGGAAGGCCAGCCGCTCGGGCGGGACGGCGAGGGCGAGGTCGGGGAAGCGCCGGAACAGGGCCGGCAGCACGACCCGCAGCTCCAGCCGGGCCAGCTCGGCGCCGACGCAGCGGTGGATGCCGTGGCCGAAGGCGAGGTGGCCGCCGCGGGTCGAGCGGGAGGGGTCGGGCGCGTCGGGGTGCGCGCCGGCCCAGGCGGGGTCGCGGTTCGCGGCGCTCAGCGAGACGAGGACGGCGTCGCCGGCCCGCAGCCGGTGCCCGGCGACCTCGGTGTCCCGCCGGGCGAAGCGGGGGAAGGCCACCTGCACCACCGAGAGCAGCCGGAGCAGCTCGTCCACCACCGTCTCGACGTCCCGGCGCGAGCCCTCCCGCACCAGGGCCGCGGCGGCCGGGTCGCGCAGCAGGACCAGCGTGCCGAGCGAGATCGTCGACGCCGTCGTCTCGAACCCGCCGGTGACGATGCCGTCGGCCAGCCCGGCCAGGTCGGCGTCGGAGACGGCGTCGCCGTGCTCGCGGACGATCCGCCCGAGCAGCCCGTCGCCGGGGTCCCGGCGCTGCCGCGCGACCGCGTCGAACAGCAGCCGGCGCTGCGCGGACACCGCGCCGAACGCGCCGGCCGTGCCGCGGGCGGCGTCGAAGCGCCGGGTCGCCAGCCGGGTGACCAGCTGCTCGTCGGGACGGTCGAGGCCCAGCAGGGCGCAGACGGTCCGCATCGGGACGGGGCCGGAGACGTGCCGCGCCAGGTCGGCCGGCGGCCCGGCCGCGGCGAGCTCGTCGAGCTGCCGGGCGACGGTGGCCTCGATCGCCGGCTCGAGGCGCTGCAGGCGGGCGCGCGTGAACTCCGGGGCGACCAGGCCGCGCAGCCGGGTGTGGTCGGGCGGATCGGTGAACCCCAGGCCGCCGACGTCGTCGGCCGTGGCCGGGCCGGTGCCGCTGAACAGGTGGCGGACGTCGGTGCTGAACCCGTCGCGGTCGGCGAGCACCGCGCGGGCCTCCGCGGCGCCGGTCACCAGGAGCACGGAGAGGTCGAAGGGCAGGTCCAGGCGCCGCACCGGCCCGCCGTCGCGCAGCTCGGGCACCGGGTCGACGTCGACCCGCCGCAGCGGCACCGTCGCGGCGGCCGGCAGGAAGGTGAGGCGGGAGAGGTCCAGCCCGCGGCGGCGGACGCGGCGCAGCGCCAGGCGGCCCAGCCAGCCGCGGACGAGCGCCGCCGGGCCGCGGCGGGTAGGAGAGGAGGTCGGCGGCTGCGGGGGGTCGAGGGTGCACTCGGGAGCGGACACGGCGCCTCGTCGTCGGGCCACGGGGGTGGAGCCCGGCGGGACGTGACCTCGGCCCCGCCGGGCAGCTCGAGCCTCCCGACGGCGCCGCGTGCGGACCATCGGGTGACGCCCCCGAAAGCGCTGGTCGGACTGGGGGTGTCCCCGGACGGGGCAGCCCCGGGAGCCGTGGTGCGGTCCTGTCACACCCGCGCGGCAGCATCGGTCCATGACCGGTCCGGTGCGTGTGCAGCTCTCGCGGGCGCGCGGCTGGCGGAAGCCGCCGAACACCGTCGTCGTCGCCCGCCCCTCGCGCTGGGGCAACCCGTTCCGGGTGGGGGAGACCTACCTGTGGCTGCCCGGCGACGACGAGACCGCGTGGCCGCTGCCGACCGCGCGCGAGCCGGGGGAGCAGGAGGACGGCAGCCGCGTCGTCCGCTGCCCCGACCGCGCCACCGCGATCGCGTGGTTCCGCCGCTGGGCCGCCTCCGGCGACCTCGCCGCCCAGGCCCGCCGGCAGCTGCGCGGGCGCAACCTCGCCTGCTGGTGCCCGGCTGGCGAGCCCTGCCACGCCGACGTGCTGCTGGAGCTGGCCAACGGGGTGCCGGCCCTGCGCTGACCTCGCGCGGTCCCGCGTCCTGTGGCTTGCTGGGCGCATGGACCTGCGCACCCTCGGCCGCAGCGGCTGTGCCGTCTCCTCGCTCGCGCTCGGCACGATGACCTTCGGCGCGGAGACCGACGAGGCGGGGGCGCACGAGCAGCTCGACGTGTTCGTCGAGGCGGGCGGCACGCTGGTCGACACCGCCGACGTCTACTCCGCCGGCGCGTCCGAGGAGATGATCGGGCGCTGGCTGGCCGCGCGCCCGGTCGACGTCCGCGACCGCGTCGTCCTCGCCACCAAGGGCCGCTTCCCCACGGGCGAGGACGCCAACACGCTCGGCACCTCGCGCCGGCACCTGCGCCGGGCGCTGCACGACTCGCTGCGCAGGCTCGGCGTGGACCACGTCGACCTCTACCAGCTGCACGCGTGGGACCCGCTGACGCCGCTGGAGGAGACGCTGCGCTTCCTCGACGACGCCGTGTCCGCGGGCGAGATCGGCTACCCGGGGCTGTCGAACTTCACCGGCTGGCAGGTGCAGCGGGCCGTGGACGTCGCCGAGCGCGCGCACCTCGCCGTGCCGGTCACCCTGCAGCCGTCGTACAGCCTGCTCGTGCGTGACGTCGAGGCCGAGATCGTGCCCGCCTGCCTGGTCAACGGCCTGGGGCTGCTCCCGTGGGGGCCGCTGGGCGGCGGGTGGCTGTCGGGGAAGTACACCCGGGACCAGCGGCCCGCCGGGGCGACGCGGCTCGGCGAGGACCCGGCGCGCGGGATGGAGGCCTACGACCGGGTCGCCACGCGGGAGCGGACGTGGGACGTGCTGTCCGCGGTGCAGGACGTCGCGGAGGCGCGCGGCGCGACGATGCCGCAGGTGGCGCTGGCCTGGCTGCTGGCCCGGCCGGGCGTCAGCTCGGTGATCCTCGGGGCGCGCACCACCGACCAGCTGCGCGGCAACCTCGGCGCCGCCGGCCTCGTGCTCACCGACGAGGAGACCGCGCGGCTCGACGCCGTTAGCGACCCGGGCTGGGCGGACTACCCCTACGGCGAGATCGGCGCGGAGCAGCGCAGCCGCTCGGTGGGCTGACGCAGGCGCGCGTGTCCGTCAGGCGGTGGGGGCGAGCAGCGGCGCCGGGGTGGTGATCTCGGTGCCGTCGGGGCGCCAGGTGCGCCATCGACCGGTCGGTTGTCGTTCCACCCGGAAGCCGTGGTGGACCTTCGTGTGGTGGCGCTCGCAGAGCAGTGCCGAGTTCTCCAGGCTGGTGTCGCCGCCGTCGATCCAGTGCACCAGGTGGTGCACGTCGCACCACCAGGTCGGGGCGCCGCAGCCGGCGAACACGCACCCGCCGTCGCGGAGCTCGGCGGCGCGGCGGATGTGCCGGCTGGCCAGCCGCTGCTCCCGGCCCAGGTCCAGCGGCACCCCGTCGGCCCCGAACACGACCCGGGAGATCGTGCCGTCGCAGGCCAGCCAGCGGGCGCGGGCGGCGGAGATGGTGGCGCCGAACCCCATCCGCCCGGCGTTCGGGCCGCCATGTGGGTCGGCGAGGTCGTCGAGGTCGATCCGCGCCACCACGTGCGGCTTGTGCCCGCGCAGCAGCGGCAGGCGCCCGGCGGCCAGCACGTTGTCGCACAGTTGCACCAGCGCGTCCCCCAGCCGCTGGGCGCGGCTGCGCTCGTCCCCGGCGGGGCGGTCGGCCTGCACGTGGGCTTCGAGGGCGGTCTGCAGCCTCTCCCCGCCGACGGGATCGAGGTGGCCGCGGATGGTGAGCGAGCCGTCGGCGTGCCTGGCCAGCGTCAGCGACCGGCCCTCGGTGGGTTCCGGCTCGGGACCGTCGGGGTCGAGGTCGTTGCAGTAGTGCTGCACCACCTGCACCAGGTCGGCGTGCTCGCGCTCGACGGCGACGCCGGTGAGCACCGCGTCGATGACCGCCAGGTCCACCCCGGCGGCCGCAGCGACGGCCAGGCGTTCGGGGGTCACCGCCTTCGCCGCGACCGCGACCTGCTCGGCGGACACCAGACCCGTCTCGTGCGCCTCGGCCAGCGCCGGCAGGTGCTCCAGGGCGCGGCCGTTGCGCACCAGCCGAGCGGCCTCCGCGGTCGACAGCCGGCAGTGCCCGCGCAGCCACGAGGCCATCGACCTCAGCCCGTCCCGCTCCGGCGCCTGGGACAGCTCCGCGGCCCGCACCGCGCGGGCCAACCGGGCGTCGATCCGGTTGCGCTCGGCGACCAGCGCAGCGACGTCGTCGAGGACGTCTCCGCTGCCCGGCCCATCCGAACGCATGATCGAAGTCTAACCGATCACGCACCCTCCTGCGAGGTGAATCCGCAGGTCAGGGGTCCGTCCACAGATCCGGAGGAGAGCGTGACGTGAGCCGCGGGCACAGTCCGTCCGGTAGCGCCTGCCGACCGTGGACCCGGCCGCCCGTGACGCGATGCTGCCCGTCCCCGCGGGCCGGGTGACCCTCTCGGACCGGCGCACGCAGCGCCGGTGGACGGTCGCCGTCGACGCCTTGGAGCTGGCTGCCACCCCGGTGACCCAGGAGCGCTACGCCCGGATCACCGGACAGCGGCCCAGCGCGGCGCGGGGCGACGGGCTGCCGGTGGAGACGGTCAGCTGGGAGGACGCGGTGCGGTTCTGCAACACCCTGTCCCGGCAGGAGGGGCGCGCGCCCGCCTACCGCGCGGCCCCCGACGGCGGGGTGGTGTGGGACCCGGCGGCGGACGGCTACCGGCTGCCCACCGAGGCCGAGTGGGAGCACGCCTGCCGCGCCGGCACCACGACTGCCCGATACGGGCCGCTCGGCGACGTCGCCTGGTACCGCGGCAACTCGGGGGAGCGGCCGCATCCCGTCGGCGAGAGGCAGCCCAACGCCTGGGGTCTCCACGACGTGCTGGGCAACGTCTGGGAGTGGTGCTGGGACGTCTACGACGCCGAGGTCTACGGCCCCTACCGGGTGCTGCGCGGCGGCGGGTGGTTCGACGAGCACTGGAGCTGCCGCGCCTCGGTGCGGCGCCGGAGCCATCCCCGTCTCCGGATCGACGACGTCGGCTTCCGGGTCGCGCGGTCCGTGGCCGGCTGAGGACGGTTCAGCCGTGGGAAGTGGAGCGCAGCTCCCACCACAGCCACGCGGCGAGCGCGAGCGGCACGGCCACGAACGCCGCCAGCGCCGGGACGGTGCCCAGGGCCGAGCCCAGCCAGGCGAGCAGCAGCGGGGTGCCGAAGCCGACGTAGGCGAAGGCGTAGAAGGCGCTGTTCATCGCCCCCCGGGTGTGCGGGGGCGCCAGCTGCGCGGTCAGCGTCAGCCCCGCGGTCAGGCACAGGCCGCCCCCGGCGCCCATCAGCGCCGCGGCCGGAAGCAGCAGCGGCTCGAACGTCGTCGCCACCGCCACCACGCCGAGGGCGAGGCCGAGGGCGCCGAGCGTCATCCCGAGCGGCCCGCCGCCGCCCCCGGCCCGCCGCCCGAGCCGGGCGGCGACCGCGCTCGCCGCCAGCGCCAGCCCGCCGACCAGCCCGGCGTAGGCGACGCCGACGCCGTCGGGGACGACCAGCAGTGGCAGCACGGTCGCCGCGACCGCCGGGAAGGCGAACACGCCCGTCGCGGTCGGCGCGAGCACCGCGCGGAACGGCCGCCGCGCCTCCGGCGGCAGGCCGAGGGTCATCAGCCGGCCCGGCCGGCGCTCCCGCACCGTCTCCGGCACGGTCAGCAGCGCGGCCAGGCCCACCAGCAGGACGGCGACGTGCACGAGGTAGGGCAGCGTCGTCGGCGCCGGGCCGTACTCGGCGAGCACCCCGCTCATCGCCGGCGCGATCGCGAAGCCCAGCGACGTCGACACCGCGCCGCGGGTGGCCGCCGACTGCTGCCCGCCGGGACCGGCGAGGTCCTGCAGCCACGCGTTGGCCACCGAGAACACGACGCCGGACACCGCGCCCTGCAGCAGCCGCCCCGCGTACAGCAGCGGCAGGTGCTCGGCCGCGGGCACGAACAGCAGCGAGACCAGACCCGCCAGCACCGCGAACGGGACGACGACGGTGCGCCGGCCGAACCGGTCCGAGGCGGCGCCGGACACGGTCAGCGCGGCGATCAGGCCGATCGCGTAGCAGCCGAAGACGGCGGTGAGGTCGGCGTCGGACAGCCCGAGGGTGCGGCGGTAGACCAGCAGCAGTGGCGTCGGGACGTTCGTGCCCAGGGCGACGGTGAAGAGCCCGAACGTGAGGGCGTCCAGCCGCCGCCCGACCTGCTCCGTCGCAGCGTCCGGCACCCGGCGGACGCTACCGCCCCGCTGCGAGGATGGGCGCCGGCGACGAGAGGAGCCCGGAGCCGTGTCCCTGCACCGCCACTACCCGCCCGACCTCTACCGCGGCACCACCGGCGAGGCCACCGCCTGGCTGCGCCGCAGCGACCGGCCCCCGGACACCGTCTCGGCCGCCGGCGTCACCTGCGAGTTCCTGGCCACCGGGGAGCAGACGACCGGCCGGTTCGGCCTCTACCGGTGGACCTTCGGCGCCGAGGCCTCCGGCCCGGGCCCGCACTTCCACCGCTCGATCTCCGAGCAGTTCTACGTCCTGCGCGGCGAGGTGGAGCTCTACGACGGGCGGAGCTGGGTGACCGCGGGCGCGGGCGACTTCCTCTACGTCCCCGAGGGCGGGGTCCACGGGTTCCGCGGCGGCGAGCACGCCTCGATGCTGCTGATGTTCGCGCCGGGCGGGCCGCGCGAGGACTACTTCCGCACGCTCGCGCGGGGTGAGCGGATGACGCCGGAGGAGCGGGCGGAGTTCATGCTCCGCCACGACACGTACTGGGTCTGACGGGCCGGCCGCCGCCGCGACGGCCGGCCCGTCGCCGCTCAGCCCCGGAGCAGCTCGCCGAAGCGCGCGCAGCTCTCGTCGATCGCGGCCTGCGCGGCCGGGGACCAGGCGCCCATGTCGAAGAAGCCGTGGATCATCCCGTCGTAGCGGCGCACGTCGGCCTGCACGCCCGCGGCCTCGAGCGCCCGCCCGTAGGCCTCGCCCTCGTCGCGCAGCGGGTCGTACTCGGCGGTGACCACGAGCGCCGGCGACAGGCCGGCCAGGTCGGCGGCGTGCAGCGGGGACAGCCGCGGGTCGCGGGCGTCCTCCCAGGTCCCGGCGTAGTGGCCGTGGAACCAGTCCATCGTGTCCTGCTCGAGGAAGTAGCCCTTCCCGTTCTCCACCCGGGACGGGTACTCGCCGGCGACGTCGACCGACGGGTAGACCAGGAACTGGGCGGCGACCTTCGTGCCGTCGTCGCGCAGGACCTGGGCCACGACGGCGGCCAGGTTGCCCCCGGCGCTGTCACCGGCCAGCCCCAGCCGGGAGTCGCCGCCGAGCTCGCCGAGGTGCTGCGCCACCCAGCGCGCCGCGGCGACGGCGTCCTCGGCGGCGGCGGGGAACGGGTGCTCGGGCGCGAGCCGGTAGTCGACGGCGACGACGACGGCCCGGGCGCCGCGGCAGACGTTGCGGGCCATGTTGTCGTGGGTGTCGAGGTCGCCGATCACCCAGCCGCCGCCGTGGAAGAACACGACCGTGGGGAACGGCCCCTCGCCCTCGGGCCGGTAGACGCGCGCCCGCAGGTCGCCCTCGGCGCCGGGGACGGTGCGGTCCTCGATGCCGGCCACCGGCACCACCTGCTCGGGCGAGCGGGCGCCGTGGGTGAGCGCCAGGTACTGGGCGCGGCCGGCCTCGGGCGTGCCCTCCCACATGGGCGGCGCGCCGGACTGGGCGAGCAGGGACAGCAAGGCGGCGATGTGCGGGTCGACCGGCACGGGGCGTCTCCAGACGGCGTCGTCGGGCGGGAGCCGGGGTCGGGTGACCCCGGCTCCGGACGGTACCGAGCCGGGACGGCTACAGGTCCCGGCGGGAGAACGCCATCCCCGCGAGCCCCAGGACGACGGCGACCCACAGCGCCGCCCACGCCAGGTAGGTGGCGGTGAGCGGGGCCTCGCCGAAGAACGGCGACCCGCCGAGCTCGGTGAACTGGCCGACCAGCGTCGGGTCCTGGAAGGCGTTCATCGCCCCGCGCCACAGCCCGTCGGTGGGCAGCAGCATCCGCGACACCGCGCCCACCCGCGCGACGCCCTCGTTGCCCAGCGCGTCGCCGATGCCGCCGACGACGCCGGCGATCCAGGTGGCGCCGAACAGGCCGACCGCCACCACGCCCGAGGCCATGGGCGAGATGACCGTGGACAGCAGCAGCGCCAGGGTCAGCAGCACCGCCGTCTGCGCGGCGAGCAGCGCGAGCCCGGCCACCGGCCGCGGCGGCCAGTAGCCGACGGTCACCTGGACGACGACGAACTGCGCGAGCCCCGCCAGCGCGACGAAGGCGCTGCCGAACGCCACCAGGCCCAGCCACTTGCCGACCAGCACCGCCGAGCGGCGGACCGGCCGCGCCAGCACCGCCAGCGCCGCCCCGGACTCGACCTCCCCGGAGACGGTGGGGCCGGCGAGGAACGCCGTCCCCAGCGCGGCGATGAGGCTGAACCCGAACATCACCAGGTTGAGCACGGTCGACGCCGCGATCCGGGCCTCGCCGCTGGTCAGCCCGCCGAACTCGGCGTCGAGCCGGGCGAAGCCCCACGCGGACAGGCCCAGCAGCGCCACCGTGAGCACGGCGAGCGAGCGCAGCACCTTGCGCCGCGCCGCCTCGCGCAGGGTCAGGCCGGCGACGGTCAGCACGACGCGGGCGGTGCTCACCGCTGACCCCCCGAGCGGAGGACGTCGAGCAGCCGCTCCTCCAGGCTGATCCGCCCCGGCTCCACCGCGTGCACCCGGACGCCGAGCGCGACCAGGTCGGCGACCAGCGCCGGCACCGCGGCGTCGGCGTCCTCGGGCAGCGTGACGGTGAACCGGTCGCCGCTGCGGGTGAGCCGGCCGGTGGCGGCCAGCCGCGCCTCGGCGCGGGCGTCGACGCCGTCGAGCCGCAGCCGCACCTCCCGCTGCCCGAGCAGCTCGGCCAGCGTCCCGGCCGCCGCCACCCGCCCCCGGTCGAGGATGACCACGCGGTCGCAGACCCGCTCCACCTCGCCGATCAGGTGCGAGTTGAGCAGCACCGCGACGCCGCGCTCCCGCAGGGACAGCACGACGTCGCGGACGTCGACGCGGCCGAGGGGGTCCAGCGCGCTGGTCGGCTCGTCGAGCACCACCAGCTCCGGGCGGGCCACCAGTGCCACGGCCAGCCCCAGCCGCTGCTGCATGCCCTTGGAGAAGCCGCCCACCCGGTCGCCGGCGCGGTCGGCCAGGCCGACCAGCGCCAGGACGTCGCGCTGCTCGGCCGCCGGCACCGCCGCGCCGGACAGGCGCACGTGCAGGGTCAGCACCTCCGCCGCGCTGAGCCACGGCTGGTAGCGGAACAGCTCGGGCAGGTAGCCGACGCGGGCCCGGGCCTGCGGGTCGCGCGCCGCCCGCCCGAGCAGCAGCACCTCCCCGGCGTCGGGCCGGACGAGGCCGAGCAGCATCTTGATGACGCTGGTCTTGCCCGCGCCGTTGGGCCCGAGCAGCCCGAGCACCTCGCCGCGGCCGACGGTGAAGGAGACCCCGTCGACCGCGGTCCGCCGTCCGTACCGCTTGCGCAGCCCCTGGCACCACACCGCCGACGACGGCGGCAGGTCGGCCAGCAGCCGCTCGGCGGCGGCGGTCGGGGAGGTCACTCCGACAGACCCCGGGCGACGGCGAGCACCTCGTCGGCACCCAGCGACCCGGCCACCGCGGTGACGACGCCGTCGGTCACCCACACCACGCCGGCGACCGAGCCGTCCCGCGAGGTGAGCACCGTGGCCTCCTCGCCGCCGACGTCGGCGGTCGAGCTGGTCGCCAGGCCCGCCGGCACCGGCAGCGGCAGCGTCGTGCCGTCGCCGGAGAACGACCGCAGCTGGGCGGCGAGGTCCTCGGGCAGGCCGGGCAGCGACAGCAGGTAGTCGCGGGCGGTGGCGAACGGGATGCCCGAGGACTCCGCGGTCGGGGCCACGACCCGGGCGACGACCAGGCCCGGCGCGCCGCTGCCGCTGGACCAGACCGCGGCGACGCCGGGGCCGGCGCTCAGCCGGAACCGGCCGCCGTCGAGCCCGGCCGGCGGGGGCGGCAACGTCTCGCCGGACGCCGCGGCGGCCTCGGCCGCCCGCTCGGCGGAGAAGGTGAACTCCACGACGGCCCGGTCGCCGACCTGGTAGGCCGGGTCGCCGCCCACCCCGCCGGGGAGCTGCCCGACCTGTGGGACGGCCAGCCCCGAGACGTCCTCCGCGGCCGCGGCGTCGGCCACCGCGCGGACGTCGGGCTCCTCGAGCACCTGCGCGGTGCCGTAGGCGGACAGGTCGGGCAGCGCGACCAGGTCGGCCTGGGTGACGGTGACCGGCGCGATCTCCTCGGTGCGGAAGACCTGCAGCCAGTCCGTCGCGGCGGCGACGCCGCCGCCGGCCAGCAGCGCGACCACGCCGACGGCGGCCACCAGCGGGCTGCGCAGCCGGCCGCGCCGGCGGCGGGCCGGGGCGGGGGCGGCGGTGCTGCGGCGCTCGTCCAGGGCGACCGCGGACGACAGCCGGTGCCAGGCGGCCCCGGTGTCGGGCGCGGTGCCCGGGGTCAGCGCCGCGGAGACGGCGGTGGCGTCGCGCTGGGCGGCGGCCAGGCCGGTCAGGCACGTCGCGCAGCCGGCGACGTGCTCGCGGTCGGCGTCGGGGACACCGGCCGGCTCGTCCACGAGCCGGCGCAGCGTGCCCTCAGTCGGATGACGCATGGCGGGTCAACTCCTCGCGCAGGGCGGACTCGGCGCGTCGCACGGTCGTGCCGACGCTGCCGGGGGACAGGTCGAGGGCGGCCGCGACCTCGGCGTAGCTGAGGCCGCTGTGCCGCAGGACGAGCGCGACGGCCTGGCGCCGGGGGAGCCGGGCCAGGGCCGCCCGCACGCGGCGGCGCTCGTCGAGGGTGACGACGTCGTCGGCGACGTCGGGGACCGCGGGGCCGGGCCCGCCGGCCGCCTCCTCGCGGGTGGCGCGGCGGCGGCCGGAGCGGAGGTGGTTGAGGGCGGTGTGGGCCGCGGCGACCGAGAGCCAGCCCGGCGCCTCGCCGGCCGGCACCGTGGTGCGGGCGAAGGAGAGGAACACCTCCTGGGCGACGTCCTCGGCGCCGTCCCGCGAGCCCAGCACCCGGGCGGCGACGCCGACCACGCGCGGGTAGGCGGCGCGGAACACCTGCTCGAGGTCGGTGCGGACCGCTCCTCGTCCCGACACGGCCCCGCCGTCCTCCCGATCCGCCCGGCCCACGCGCCGGCTCCGGCCGGCCCGGGACAGGACGGCCGGCACGGCGGCCGCCGGTGCGCTGACACCGTGCCTGATCGCGCTCACGTCCAGGTAGCACCGCCGCGCCCGCGGATGTGACAGCGCCGGCCCGGGTTCCCCCGGCGGGGGGTGCGCGGGAGGATCGGCCGGCACCCCGGCGAGGGGAGTACCGGGTGGACGACGTCGTGGTGATCGACACCCTGGCCGCCGTCACGGCCGTGTCGCTGGTCGCCGCCGTCGTCGTCGGGCTGTTCCCGCGGCTGCTCGTGCCGCAGGTGGTGCTGCTGCTCGTCGGCGGGATGCTGCTCGGCCCCCACGTCCTCGACGTCGGCACGGCGGGGGACGTGCGGGTGCTCGCCGACGTCGGCCTCGGCTTCGTCTTCCTGCTGGCCGGCTACGAGCTCGACCCGCGGCTGTTCCGGGAGGACGCCGGCCGCCGCGCGCTGCTCGGCTGGACGGTGTCCCTGCTGCTGGCGCTCGGGGTCGTGGGCCTGCTGTACGCCGGCGACGTCGTGGAGGCGTTCCTCCCGGTGGCGCTCGGGCTGACCACCACCGCCCTGGGGACGCTGCTGCCGGTGCTGCGGGAGAAGGGGCTGCTCGGCGGCCGGCTCGGGCGGTACCTGCTGGCCGCGGGCGGCGTCGGGGAGCTGCTGCCCGTCCTCGCGATCGCGGTGTTCCTCGGCACCCAGGGCCGCATCGCCGCGCTGGTGTCGCTCGCCGCGGTCGGCGCGCTCGCCGTCGTCCTCGCCGTGCTGCGCCGCGGCATCCGCGAGGGCGGCCGGCTCGCCCGGGTCGTCGCCGCGGGGCAGGACGCGACCGCGCAGATCACCCTGCGGGCCACCGTGCTGCTGCTGATCACGCTGATCGCGGTCACCGAGCAGTTCCACCTGGACGCGGTGCTCGGGGCCTTCCTCGCCGGGATGGTGCTGCGGCGCTGGGTCGGCGGGGCGGCGCCCCAGCTGGAGGCCAAGCTCGACGCGGTCGGCTACGGCTTCTTCGTGCCGGTGTTCTTCGTGGCGTCGGGCATGGCGCTGGACCTGGGCTCGATCGCCGACGCGCCGCTGCGGCTGGTGCTGTTCTTCGCGCTGATGCTCGCCGTCCGCGGCGGCCCGGCGCTGCTGGTCTACCGCCGGGTGCTGCCGCTGCGGCAGCGCGCGCAGACCGCCCTGGTCAGCGCCACCGCGCTGCCGGTGCTGGTGGCGCTCACCGAGATCGGTCTGCGCAGCGGCCACATGCTGCCGGAGAACGCCGCCGCGCTGGTCGGCGCCGGCGTGGTCACCGTGCTGGTGTTCCCGGCCCTGGCGGTCGCCCTGGACCGGCGGCCGGCCACCCCCGCGCCCGTCCCGGCCGCCGGGGGGCCGGCCGCCCCCGCCTGACGCGGTCGATCAGTGGCGTCCGGGACGCCGGACGGGCAGGCGCACCCGGAGCACCGTCTCGCCGGGCCGCAGGTCGATGTCGATGTCGCCGCCGTGCCGGTCGACGATCCGCCGGGAGATGTCCAGGCCCAGCCCGGTGCCCTCGCCCACGCCCCGCGTCGTGAAGAAGGGGTCGAAGGCGTGCGCCCGCACCTCGGGGGTCATCCCGGCGCCGGTGTCGCCGACCTCCACGACCACCGCGTCCCGGTCCACCCGCGTGGACACCCGCAGCGTGCCGTGGTCGCCCATCGCGTGCAGGGCGTTGTCGACCAGGTGGGTCCACACCTGGTTGAGCTCGGCGGCGCGCGCCTCGATGCGCGGCACACCGGTCGCGTGGTCCCGTACGACGGTCACGCCCGGCGGCACCCGCGGGGCGAGCATCGCCAGGGTGCTCTCCAGGCCCTCGGTCAGGTCGGTCTCCCGCACGGCGGCGCGGTCGAGCTGGGAGTAGGACCGCACCGCCGCCACCAGGTCGGAGATGCGCCGGGTGGACTCCTTGACCTCCGTCAGCAGCCCGGTCGCCTCCAGCGTGCTCGCCACCCACTCCAGCGCGGGCTCGAGCCGGTCCCGCCCGAGCACCCCGGCCACGCGCTCGGCCCACTCGACGTCGGCGCCCGCTCCGCTGAGCGCGGGGGCCAGCGCCCAGTCCCGTGCCACGCCGTGCCGGGACAGCCAGTCGGCGAGGGCGTCCTCCCGGTCGGCGACCTCCAGCGGGTCCCCGCCGGGCCGGCCCGCCAGCTCCTGGCGGAGGGTGTCCAGCCGGGTGAACTCGCCGGCGGTGACGGGGGCGGCGGCCAGCCGGCGCAGCGAGGACAGCATGGCCTCGTGGGCCTCGGCGAGGGCGTCGACCGCCCGGGTCGCGGCGGCGGCCGGGTTGTTGAGCTCGTGCGCGAGCCCGGCGGCCAGCGTCCCGAGCGCGGCCAGGGCCTCCCGCTGCCGGGCCATCGTCTCGTAGTTGCGCGCCGACCGGGACACGCCCTCGGTCAGGTACAGCCCCAGCGGGAAGCGGCTGGTCCACAGCTCCCGCAGCGCGCCGGCCGGCACCCGCAGCACCTTCCCGCCGGTGGCCGCCCGCCCGGTGGCGAGGTAGGCGCCGTGCTCGTCCCAGGCCCGGAAGCCGCCGGCCCAGCGGCCGGGCACGTCCATGACGCCGAGCCGGGTCTCCTCCGACCCCAGGTGGCGGACCAGGTCGATGCTGCCCTCGAGCAGCACCCACCAGGACTCCGCGGGGGCGTTCTCCACGAACAGGACGTCGCCCTCGGCGAAGGACACCTCGGTGCCGACGGCGGCCAGGGTGCGCAGCTGGTCGTCGTCGGTGCCGTCGAACAGCCCGATCCCGCGCAGGCCCGGGACGGCGGGGTCGGTGGTCTCGGTCATCCGGGCGACCTCCTGACCCCCGGTGCACCCGGGGCGTGCCCGGAGCATGCCGGGCGCGCGGGGGCGCCGACAGGCCCCCGGGCGCGGCGACCTCGGCCGGTGACGGCGGCCCAGCCGTGCGCGGGCACGTCCGCGAGGAGCGCCGCCTCAGCCGCGGGCCGCGCGCCCGCCCGTGGCGCGGGCGAGCAGGTCAGGAGCCGGCGTCCGGCCGAGCTCGGCGAGCAGGTCCCCGCCCGCGTCGCCGAGCCGGACGGCCAGCCGGGCGCGGCCGGTCCACGTGCCCCGCTGCCGCAGGAGCGCCCGGCCCAGCGACCACGCCCGGAACTCCCCGACCAGGCCCCGCGCGTCCTCCGGGGGTGCGGCCGCGACCCGCGCGCGGGCCCGCCGCAGGGCCTCGTCCCGGCCGAGCACGGCCGCGACGTCGCGGGGCAGGTCGCGCCGGGCGGCGACCGCCGCCCGCACGTGCACCAGCGGCGTCGCCGCGACCCCGGCGAGCCCCGCGGCGGGACCGGCGAGCGCGGCGGCCAGCAGGCCCGCGGCGGGCGAGGCGTCGTCGAGGACGGACCGGACCAGCCGCACCACCTGGCCGCCCGCCCAGGGCGAGGCGTCCTCGGCGCGCTCGGCGACCGCGAGCACCAGGGCGGTGGCGGCGACGTCGTCCCCGCGCCAGAGGCCGTGCCGGCCGGCCCACTCCCACGGGTCCTCGGCGGGGTACCAGCGGGAGGCGGGGCGGTGCGGCGTCACGCCGTCCCATCGGCCGCCCGGACCGGGGAGCTGGAGTCCCCGGCGACGCCCGTCCCCCTGTCGTGGGACGGGAGGGGACGCCGGCCCGGCGGCAGGCCGCGCAGCCGCTCGAGGCGCCGTTCGGTGCGCGCGACGGCGGCCCGCACGGCCGGCGCGCGCCGGGGGTGGGCGCGGGCGGTGGCGCTGTCGGGGCCGTGCCGCCGCAGCACGTCGGCGAAGCGGTGGTCGACGTCGACGGTGCGGCCGTCGGCGGCCGTGGTCTGGTCGGCGAAGGTCAGCGCGTCGGCCAGCGGACCGGAGGCGTAGCGGCCGGTGCCGAGGTCCCGCAGGACCTCCCCGAGGCCGCGCTCGGCGGCGACGAACCGGGCACCGGAGTGGTGGGCCACCAGCCCGACGACCACCGGGTGCCAGCCCCGCTCGCGCAGGTAGAGGGCGCCGTCGAGCGGGTGGAAGCCCGTCCGCCGCACCTCCGGGGCGTAGCCGATGTCGTGCAGCCAGGCCGCGGCCAGCAGCAGCGGCCGGTCGTCGGCGGCGACGGTGACCGCCGCCTCCTCCGCGCGCCGCGCCACCGCCTGCTCGTGCCGCCAGCGCGGGCCGCTGGCGCCGAGCAGGCGGGCGGCCAGCCGCTGCGCGGCCTCGACGAGCAGCCACGACGGGAGGTGCGCCGGGGCGGTCCCGGCGTGGACCGTCCCGGACGTCTCCTCACGGCGTGGCACGGGTCCTCCCCGGTCGAGGGTCGCGCGGGCCGACCCTCCTCCGGCGTCCCGCACCGGCGCGTCGTCCGCGCGGGGTGGCCGGGTCACCGCTGCTGCGCGGCGTGCCGGTACTCGAGGAGGGCGTTGAGGTTGGCCTCCGCCTGCGTCCGCAGATCGAGGGCCTTCTCGAGGGCCCTCGGGTCGCCCGGCCGCCCGCAGGCGCGCCGTGCGGTCCGGAGCTCGGCCAGCGCCCGCACGATGAGGGAGTCGAGGACGGTGAAGCGGTCCGGGGTCGCCAGGGTGGGCATGGCGGACCTCCCGCCGGTCGTCGTGGCCGGGTGCTGCCGGGTCCGGGCCGCACGCGGCACGGCGCCCCGGACACCCCGAGCCTGCCCCGCGGCCCGGCGACCGTCATCGTCCGCCAGGGACGACCACGGGCGGCGGCCGGTCGTAGACGACCGAGGTCCGCAGCACCAGGTCCTGCACCGACCGGTTGCCCCGGCTGACCAGCACCCACAGCAGGCCGACGGGGAACGCCACGCACAGCACCGCCCGCACCGCGGACCGTCCCCAGCCCAGCCGGTCCCCGCGGTCGTCGCCCACGCGCAGCCCGAGCAGCCGGTCGCCGTAGGTGCGCCCGGCGTCGGCCCAGGTGACGGCGAAGTAGACCGCCTGCACCCCGAGCGCCCAGGCCAGCAGCGTCGAGGACGACGGCGCGGGGAAGGAGAAGCTCGCCGGGCCCAGGAGGAACCGGGCGGCCGCGACCGCCGCGTAGCCCCCGACCACGAGCAGCGCGACCAGCAGGAGGTCCACCACGTTGGCCAGCGCGCGCGTGACCAGACCCGCGCGCGACCCCCGGCCGGCTCCCTCGGCGGGGCCGGCTCCCTCGGCGGCGGGCGCGGGCCTCGGTGCCGGGATGCCGGCGTGCGTGCCGCGTCGCTCCTCGGCCCGGGTCACGGCGGGAGCTCCGGACCGGCGGAGCCGCGGACGCCGTCGCCCGCGGCGGTCCGGCGGGCGGTCCGGCGCAGCAGCCGGTCGACGACTCGCTCCACCGCCCGGTCGGCGTCGGCGCCCTGGTCGCGCACGGAGCGCACCACCTCGGAGGTCACGGAGCCGGTCGAGGCGCGCAGCAGGCCGGGCAGGTCGATGACGTCGACGACGTACCGGGCCAGTCCGGCGAGGTCCATGCGGAGCGCCGCGGCGTCGAGGTCGATGCGGGCGGCCGCGCGGTCGAGGTCCGCCCGGTCGACGACGGCGTCGACGTCGACGCGCGCCACGGCCCGGTCGAGGTCCACCCGGTCCACCACGGCGTCGACGTCGACCCGCTCCAGCACCCGCGCGACGTCCAGCCGCTCCGCCACCTCGTCGACGTCCACGCGGTCCACCACGGCACCGACGTCGACCCGTGCCACCGCGCGGTCGAGGTCCACCCGGTCGACCACGGCGTCGAGATCGACGCGCGCCACGGCCCGGTCGAGGTCCACCCGGTCGACCACGGCGTCGACGTCGACCCGGTCGACCACGGCACCGACGTCGACGCGCGCCACCGCGCGGTCGAGGTCCACCCGCGCGACGACGGCGTCGAGGTCGACCCGGTCCAGCACCCGGCCGACGTCGAGGCGGTCGGCCACGGCGTCGACGTCGAGCTGGGCCGCCAGCCGGTCGAGGTCCACGAACTCGCGGACCAGCGCCGGGACGTCGAGCCGGGCGAGCAGGCCCCGGGCCACGGCCGGGACCACGCGGTCGGCCGCCCCGGCCAGCGCGCGCGCCGCCGCCACCACCGGGTGGGCGAGCGCCTCCGGCGCGCGGCCGGGCCGCGGCAGGCGCGCGGCGACGGCCCGGCGGCGGACGGCGGCGCTCTCACCGAGGAGGCGGGCCAGCGCCGCCGTCACCTCGAGGACGGCGACCGCCGCCTGCACCACGTCCCGGACCGCGCCGTCGGCGTCGAACCGCTCCGGCGACCGGGCCGGCGGTGCACCGGCCGGGCGCAGCCCCTCGACCGGTGGACCGCCGGGGGTCACGGCCACCGGGGGACGCCGCCCGCTGTCAGGACCATGCGCCCTCCCGCCCTCGGAGCCGCCAGCGTCGGGCAGGGGCCGCGGCCCCTCCCTCATCCGGAATGGATGAACCCGTCCGCCTCTGGGGCGCGGGAGGCTCCGGTCGCTTCCTGCGCCTCCGCCCCGGGTCACTTCGGCCGGAAGTGCCGGGGACCTCCGCCTCTGAGGTCCCGCGGAGGACGCGGCGAGGCTGGGTGCAGGACCGGTCACACGTCCGGCCCGAGGGTGCCCAGGAGGAGGCTCCGGGACGGGGGACGGCCTGTACCGCACGCGGGAGGACGCGCCATGGCGAGTCTGTCGCCGATCCACGCGACGGGGTCAGGGACGGCGCCGACGACCGCTGCCGCGCGGTCCGGCCCGTCCCTGCTGGCGTCCAAGCTCACCCCGCCCGAGCCGGGAGCCGCGACCGTCCCCCGGCCGCGGCTGACCACCGCGCTGTCCCGGGCGGTGCAGCGGGCGCCGCTGACCCTGGTCAGCGGCCCGGCGGGCTCGGGCAAGACGGTGCTGGCGGCCTCGTGGGCGCGCACCCGGCCGGACGACGGCCCGGTCGCCTGGCTCACCGTCGACGACTACGACGACGCCGCGACGTTCTGGGCCTACGTCGTCGGTGCGCTGGCGTCGGTGGGGCTCGCGGGCACCGGCCTGCCGTCGCTCGAGCCGGGGGAGCCGGAGCCGCCGGGGTTCGTCCCGTCCCTCGCCGCCCGGGTGGCGGCGCTGCCCCGGCCGGTGACGCTGGTGGTCGACGACGCCGACCACGTGCGGGACCGCTCGATCGGTGCGGGCCTGGACCTGCTCGTCCGGAACGCCGGGGACCGGCTGCGGCTGGTGCTGTGCGCCCGGGCCGACCCACCGCTGCCGCTGCACCAGTACCGGCTGGCCGGGACCGTCTCGGAGATCCGCGCGGAGGAGCTGGCCTTCACCCCGGACGAGGCCGGGGACCTGTTCGCCGCCATGGGCGTGCCGGTGTCGCCGGAGGTCGCCCGGAGCCTCCACGCGGAGGCGCAGGGGTGGGCGGTCGGCCTGCGGCTGGCGGGCGCCGCCCTCGCGCAGGGAGCGTCCCCCGAGCACCTGGTGACCTCGCTCGCGCAGGACGACGGCAGCGTGGCGCAGTACCTGTTCGCGGAGGTGCTGCAGCGGCAGCCTGCCCCGGTGCGGCGGTTCCTGCTGCGGGTCAGCGTGACCGCGGAGCTGTGGCCGGACTTGGTGGACCGCTTGGTCGGGCGGCCGATCGGCCGGCGGGTCCTCGCCGGCCTCGCGCGGGCCAACGCCTTCGTCGAGGCCGCGCCCGGCGCACCCGGCGGGTACCGCATGCACCCGCTGTTCCGGGAGATGCTGCAGGCCCAGCTGGCCTTCGACCACCCCGGCGACGTCGCGACCCTGCACCGGACCTGCGCCGCCTGGTACGCCGCCTCCGGCCGGGTGCCCGAGGCGGTCGGTCACGCCGCCGCCGCGGAGGACTGGTCAGTGGTCACGCGGCTGCTGGTCGACGACCTGCTCGTCCCGCGCCTGCTCGCGAACGGCACGGACCCCGCCCTGCCCAGAGTCCGCGCGCTCCCCACCCGGGTCTCCGGCCCCGACGCCGCCGTGCTCCGGACCGCCGTCGCCCTGGCCGACGGGACGGTGCCCACCGACGCGGACCTCGCCGGCGTCGCGGCCGCCCGCGGGGAGGGCAACCGGCCGACGCTGCGGGTCTCGGCCGCGCTCGACTCCCTGGCGGCCGACGCCGCTGCCGCGGGCCCCGCCGGCGCCCGGCTCGCCGGCGCCGACGCCGCGGCCCCGCTGCTGGCCCCGCTCGCGGACGAGGACCGGCGGGAGAGCGCGGCGGTGCTGGGTGCGCTGCGAGCGGCCGCGGCCCTCGGCACGGACGAGCCGACGGCGCACCTGATCGCCGGGCTGCGCACCGCGGCGGCCGCGGCCCAGGCGGCGGGCGCGCGGCACCTGCGCAGCGGCACCGTCGCCTCCCTGGGCCTGCTCGAGGCCCTCGAGGGCCGGCTCAACCGGGCCGTCGAGCTGGCCGGCGAGGCGGAGACGCTCGCGGCCGAGGAGGGTCGGGACGACGCCGCCCGCGAGCCGGCGTCGGCGACCGCCCTCGCGTGGGCCCACCTGCGCCGCTACGACCTCCCCACGGCCCGCGAGTGGCTGGGCCGGGCACACGCCCGCACGCGGGCCCGGGCCGACGGCGCGGCCGGCGCCGCCCTGGTGGAGCCGCTCCTCGCGGTGCTGCAGAGCCAGCTGCTGCGGCTGCGGCACGAGTACGACGCGGCGGAGCGGTGCCTGGGGTCCCACCTGCGGGGACCGCGCCTGCCCCGCTGGGTGGCCGAGCCGGTGATCAGCGAGGTGGTCCGGCTCGCCGTCGCCCGCGGGCACGTGACGGAGGGGCTGTCGCTCCTCCGGGAGACCCGTGCCGACGAGCCGTGGAGCCGCCGGCTGCGGGCGACGGTGGACCTCCTGTCCGGGGACCCGACCGCGGTGACGTCGACCGAGCCGACGGGGACCCGGGCACCGGCCGCCGTCGTGGAGGCCCGGGTCATCCGCGCCTGCCAGCTGCTGGAGGCCGGCCACGCACCGGCCGCGGTGGACGAGCTCGCCGAGGCCCTGGAGATCGCCCGGCCCGAGCTGCTGCGCTGGCCGTTCATCGACACCCTGCCCCAGGCCCGGCGGTTGCTGCGCACGCAGACCCGGTTGCAGGGGCCCGCCGCCTGGCTGAACCCGTCGGCGGTCGCCCCGCCGCGCCGGGGCGGGACCCGCCCGGCGGCTCCCCGGGAGGTGCCCGACGTGGTCCAGGAGCTCAGCGACCGGGAGACCGAGGTGCTGCGGCACCTGGCGGGGATGCTCTCCACGGCGGAGATCGCGGCGACGATGTTCATCTCGGTGAACACCGTCCGCACGCACATCCGCAGCATCCTGCGCAAGCTCGCCGTGAGCCGGCGCAACCAGGCGGTCCGGCGGGCCCGGGAGCTCGGCCTGGTCTGACCTCCCGGCGGCCGCGTCGCGGCGCGCCGCGGACGGCCGGGGTCATGCGGAGCGGACGATGCCCGCCCGCTCGCCGCGGCCCCACGCTGCTGCCGCACACGCCCCGGTCCCGCCCGCCGCACGGGCCACCGGGACCCGGGGCCGGACCGAGGAGGAGAGGCACGTGACAGACACCTCGCGCGCGGACGCGACGTCGACGAGCACGTCGGTGCCGCGACCGCGCTACGAGCAGCAACCCCTCGAGGAGCGTCCGAGCGGCTGGGCGGGCTGGGTCGTCTTCGCCGGCGTCATGCTCGTCATGCTCGGCACGTTCCAGATCATCCAGGGGCTCATCGCCGTCTTCGACGACGGCTTCTACCTGGTCGCGGACTCCGGCCTGGCCGTGAACGTCGACTACGACGTCTGGGGCTGGACGCACATGATCATCGGCGCCATCGGGATCGCGGCGGGGCTCGGCCTGCTGGCGGGCAACATGGCCGCCCGCGTGGTCGGCGTCTGCGTCGCGTTCCTGAGCGCGCTGGTGAACCTCGCGTTCATCGCCGCGTACCCGGTGTGGTCGGTCCTCATGATCACGATCGACGTCATCGTGATCTACGCGATCATCGTCCACGGGCGGGAGCTGAAGTCCGACTACCGCTGACCGCCGTCGCGCGCGGGGGTGCCCGTCCCGGAGGCGGGTGCCCCCGCGCCGTCGTGCGGATCGTCCGTGCGGGGGGACGTGGACCGGCGGCCCCCGCGCCGACGCTGGGTCGACCGCCGTCCACCCGCACTCCCAGGGGCAGAGATGACCACGGACCTCCAGCAGCCGACCGACGCCGACCGGGCCGACCTCGACCAGATGGGACCGGTCGACTACCTCGTCGTCGCCTTCCCGGCCGAGCGCATGACCGGTGAGGCCCTCCCGCTGCTGGTCGACCTCGTCGACCGCGGCGTCATCCGCATCCTGGACCTGGTCTTCCTGCGCAAGGACGCCGACGGGACCGTCACGGCCCTGGAGCAGAGCGACCTGCGGCGGATGCAGGTCCTCGAGGCGGCGCTGTTCGACGGCGCGCGCTCCGGCCTCCTCGGCGACGACGACCTCGCCGAGGCCGCCGCGGCGCTGGACCCGGGCACCGCGGCCGGCATCCTCGTCTACGAGAACGTCTGGGCGGCGCCGTTCGCCCGGGCGCTGCGGCGTTCCGGCGGCCAGCTGGTCGCCTCCGGGCACGTCCCGGTCCAGGCCATCCTCGCGGCGCTCGACGCCCTCGAGGCCGAGCAGCCGGCCCCCGCCGAGCAGACCTGAGCAGGCCCGGGCGCGCCCGGCCGCTCAGGGCCGGGCGCTCCACTCCCGCTCGACGGCGGCCCAGCCCTCCGTCCACTGGCGGTCCCGGCGGGCGTCCAGGCAGCAGCACAGGACGGTGTGCAGCGTCCACGCCGCCAGCGGCACGCCCACGAGGGCCAGGACCCCCACCGCGGTCGCCGCCGCCGGGATGCTGCCGGGGTCCATCGGTTCCCGGGTGACCCGGCCGCCGTCGTCCACCCACACGGAGACCGCCGTCCCGGCCGGGGTCTGCGGGCGGACGTTGAGCGACCCCTCGCGCGGCGGCCCGTCCGGCGCCGCCCAGGTGGCCCGCGCCGGCACCGCCCCGGCCACGCGGTCGCCGAACCCGTCGGCGTCGAGCGTGCCCGGGGCGTCCTCGAGCAGCACGGCGCGCACCAGGTGCCGCTCGGCCGCCTGCGCGTCGGCCTGCGCCTCGAGGGAGTGCTGCGTGGCGGTCGTGACGGCCACCGCCAGCGGTGCGGCGGCCAGCAGGGCGAGGACGACGGCGAGCCGGCCGAGCACCTCGAGCCGGTCGGTGCCGCGCTTGAGCGGCCCCGAGCCCAGGGTGAACCACCGGACGGGGTGCAGCAGCGGGCCGTCCACGGCGGGTCCCCGGCTCACGCGGACGGCGCGGCCGTCCGGCGCGGCTCGTGGGGGAGGAGGAGGGCGGCCACCCACCCCACGACGGCGAACCCGCCCACCACCACGATCGCGGTGAGGAACGGGGGGTTGCCCGCCGCGGCCGCGCCCACGAGCACCGACCCGGCGATCGCCACGCCGAGCGAGGACCCGAGGTTGGAGACGCTGCGGGAGACCCCGGAGATGTCGCCCTGCACGTGCTCCGGCCACGCCGACTGCACCACGTTGACCGACGCGGTCAGCATCGCCCCGACGCCGAAGCCCATGAGGAACAGCCCGGGCCAGAACGTCCAGATCGCGGAGTCCTGGCGGGCCAGGGCCAGCAGCAGGGCGAGCCCCGCGACGGTGAGGGTGAAGCCGGCCCGGATCAGCAGGCGCTGCGGGTGCCGGCTGGCCATCCGCTGCGCCGCGCCGGAGGACAGCAGGATGCCGATGGTGGCCGGCACGAGCATCAGCCCGGTCTGCACGGCCGAGTAGCCCCGCTCCTGCTGCAGGAACACCGAGATCACGAAGAACGAGCCCTGCATGACCAGCCACTGCACGGTCTGGGTGGTCAGCCCCAGGTTCGACGTGCGGTTGCGGAACAGCGAGGGCGAGACCAGCGGCGTGCGGCCGTGCCGCTCGCGGTTCTGCGCGTGGAGGAGGAAGACCGCCAGGAACACGCCGCCCAGGGCGACCAGGACCCACACCCGGGACGAGGTCCAGCCCTGGGTCCCGGTCTGCAGGATCCCGAAGACGACGAGGAACAGGCCGGCGGCCGACAGGACGGCGCCGAGCAGGTCGAAGCGCGGGCGCTGCGCCGGCAGCGGCGGGTCGTCGATCCGGCGGGCGAGCAGCACGATCGCGGCCACGACCACGGCCTGCAGCACGAACGACGCCCGCCAGCTCACGTAGCTGGTGATCAGGCCGCCGATCAGCGGCCCGGCGGCCGCGCCCAGACCTGCGGCGCCGCTGACGACGCCGAACCACTTGGCGCGGGTCTTCACGTCGTCGAACACGACGGTGATGAGGATGTAGATCGGCGGGATGAGCAGCGCCGACCCGATGCCCTCGAGGAGCGAGTAGCCGACGGTCAGCAGGAGCAGCCCTGGCGCGAGCGCGGCGAGCAGGGCGCCGGCCCCGTAGACCACCAGGCCGAGGACGAAGCAGCGCTTGCGGCCCCAGATGTCGGTGAGCTTGCTGCCGGGGATCATCAGCGCCGCCATCGTCAGCGTGAACAGCGTGATGGTGGTCTGGATCCCCGCGACGTCGGTGTCCAGGTCGTCGGCGATCGTGCTGATCGCGACGTTCATGTTCGACGCCGCGTAGCTGGCGATGAACTGCGCGAGGGCGAGCGGCAGGACGACCGCCCCGGCCGTCGCGGTGGCCGCCGCGCCTGCGGCGCCGGTCCTGGTCACGGGAGGACCACCTCCGGTCGGGGATCGGCGCCGCGGCGGACGGTGTCAGGAGGTGCGCTGCTCGGGGATCACGTCGGCCAGGGCCTCCGCGCCCAGGACGGCGCGCAGGATGTTGCCGGCGGCGGCGGTGATGCGCGGGGTGCCCACCAGCGGGGCGATGGCGACGAGCACGGACTGCGCCTGCTCGACTGTGACGCCCGAGTCCTGGGCCATGCCGAGGGTGACCGCGTAGGACGCCGGCGGCGCCCCGACGGCCACGAGCACGGCCAGGCGGACGAGCAGGTACGTGTCGGGGTCCAGGCCGGAGCGCTCGAGCGCGTCGAGGTTCATGGCGAGGACGGTCTCGATGACCGGGGCGTCTCCGCGGGCGAGGCCGTCGAGGGTGTCGTCGGGGGCGGTCTGGGTCATGGCTCCTCCTGGGGTGGGTCGGTGGCCGGGGGGTGGAACGGCGGTGCCCAGCCTCGGGAGGGCGGGCACCGCCGGACCTCCCCCTGCGCGGACGACCCGGCCGGCTCAGCGGGCGCCGACGACGTGCGGCGGACGCCCGTCGAGGGCCGCGTCGAGGGTGACGGCCGCGTCGATGAGGGCCAGGTGGGTGAACGCCTGCGGGAAGTTGCCGATCTGCTCGCCGGTGAGGGCGATCTCCTCGGAGTACAGGCCCACGTGGTTGCCGTAGGTCAGCATCTTCTCGAAGGCGGTGCGGGCGTCCTCGAGCCGGCCGGCGCGGGTGAGCGCGTCGACGTAGGCGAACGTGCACAGCGAGAACGTCCCCTCCGACCCGCGTAGCCCGTCGGGGGAGGCCTCGGGGTCGTAGCGGTACACCAGGCTGTCGGTCACCAGCTCGCGGTCCATCGCCCGCAGCGTCGACTCCCACATCGGGTCGCGGCCGTCGATGAACCCGACGGTGGGCATCCGCAGCAGCGCGGAGTCCAGGACGTCGGTGTCGTAGTGCTGGACGAAGGCGTTGCGGCTGCGGTGGAAGCCGCGGTCGAGCACCTGGCGGTAGACGGCGTCCCGCTCGGCGGTCCAGCGCTCGAGCGAGGCGGGCCGGCCGTGCTCGGTCGCCAGCCGGATGCCGCGGTCGAAGGCCACCCAGCTCATGACCCGCCCGTAGGTGAACGGCTCGCGCCCGCCGCGGGTCTCCCAGATGCCCTCCTCCGGCTGGTCCCAGTTGTCCGCCAGCCAGTCCAGCACCCGGGTGACCGCCGCCCAGCCCTGCGCGGGCAGCGGCAGGCCGGCCCGGATCCCGCTGTACAGGCTGTCCAGCGCCTCGCCGTAGATGTCGAGCTGCAGCTGCTCGGCCGCGCCGTTGCCGATGCGCACCGGTGCCGAGCCGCGGTAGCCGCGCCAGTGCTCGAGCACGTCCTCCTTGAGCTCGGAGGAACCGTCGATCCGGTACATGATGTTGAGCGGGCCGCTGTCGCTGCCGGCCCGCTCGCGGATCCGGTCGCCCAGCCAGCGGCCGAAGTGCCCCGCCTCCTCGCGCATCCCCAGCCGCAGCAGCGCGTGGACGGAGAACGACGCGTCCCGCACCCAGGTGAAGCGGTAGTCCCAGTTGCGCTCCCCGCCGACCTGCTCCGGCAGCGCCGCGGTCGGTGCGGCCACGATGCCGCCGCTGGGTGCGTAGGTCATCAGCTTCAGCGTGATCGCCGACCGCTGGACGTCCTCGCGCCAGCGGCCGGTGTAGGTCGACCGCTCCACCCACCCCCGCCAGAAGGCGACGGTCTCGGCGAGCAGCGCCCGGATCTCCGCGGGGCGGATCTCCCGGGGCCGGACGCCCTCGCCGGTCTGCAGCACGACGCCGCGCAGCTGGCCCGCCTCGAGGGCGAGCGTGGCGTGCACGTCGGTGCCGTCCATGCGGGCCTGCCCCAGCCGCTCGTCGTCGGGCTCGCGGACCAGGTGCAGGGTGAGCTGCGCGCCGTCGGCCGCGAAGACGGCACCCCCGGCGGAGACCTCGACCCGGTGCGCGTGCCGCCCGTAGTCGAAGCGGGGCGCGACGTCGCACTCGAAGGTCATCCGCCCGCGGACGCACTGGATCACGCGCACGATGCGGTGGTCGTCGGTGGCGGCGGTGCCGGCGGCCGGCATGAAGTCGAGGACCTGCCCCATGCCGCCCGGCGTGAAGAAGCGGGTCACGAGGACGGCGGTGTCGGGCAGGTACATCTGCGAGGACGTCCAGTCCGTGCCGGCAGGGCGGATCCGGAAGTGCCCGCCGCGCTCGTCGTCCAGGATCGCGCCGAAGACGCTGGGCGAGTCGAACCGCGGGAAGCAGAACCAGTCGATCGACCCGTCGGTGGTGACCAGCGCGGCGGTCTGCAGGTCGCCGATGATCCCGTGGTCGGCGATGGCCGTCTCGGGCCGGGAGGTCGCGGGCGGGAGGGTGTCGGTCATGGCGGCGACCGTGCTGCTGGGGACGGGCGGTCGCCTCATCCCCCGTGGGTGATGAGCCCCCGGCCGGGCGCCCCCCAGGCTGGGGCGCCGCCGGCGGGCACCCCGCCCCTGCCGCGGCAGGGAGGTGGGTCCCGTGCGCCGCTTCGCCACCGGGCTGCTGCTGCTCGTCAGCGCCCTCGCCCTCGTCCTGGCGAGCACGTCGCTGTGGGTCCGCCAGAACGTGGTGGACACGCAGGCGTTCGTGTCCAACGTGGAGACGGTCGTGGACCTGCCCGCGGTGGAGGACCGCGTCACCGAGCAGGTCACGGCGACGGTGATGACCAACCCCGAGGTGCAGACCGCCATCGACGACGTCGTCGCGGCGCTCCCCGACCGGCTGCAGCAGTACCGGTCGACGGTGGAGGGCGGCGTCAGCTCGCTCGTGTCGGCCGGCGTGAGCCGGCTGCTCGCCTCGGACCCGTTCCGCCCGCTGACGCAGTCGGCGCTCACCTCCGCGCACGACCAGCTGGTCGCCGGCGAGCCCGTGCAGTTCACGCTCGGCCAGGCGAAGGAACGCATCCCCGCCTCGGTGCAGGACGGCCTCGCCGGCCAGGTCCTCGACCTCGTGCCCGACGACGTCGGCGTCACCCTGCTGACCCCGGCCGACAACCCCGAGGTCTACAACGGCGTCGACCTGCTCCGATCGGTCTGGTGGTGGCTGGGCCTGCTGTCGCTCGGCCTGCTCGCGGGCGCGCTCGCCGTCTCCCGGCACCGGCGCGGCACGCTGCGGGCGTGGGCGGTGACCACGGCGGTCCTCACCCTGCTCGTCCTGCTCGCCCTGCGGATCGGCCGCGGCCTGGTGGTCCAGGCGGCCCGACCCGACAACCGGGACGCCGTCGGCGCCGTGTACGACGTGTTCGCCGGCGACCTGCGGTCCTGGACGCTGTGGCTGCTCGCCGGAGCCGTCGTCCTCGGTGTGCTGACCGTGCTGTGGGGCCGGCTCGGCCTGGTGGCCGGCGTGCGGCGGGGAGCGGCGTCGGCCCGGGACGAGCTGCAGCGCCGGCGGGAGCGGGCGCACGAAGCCCGGGTGGCCGGCGCCGAGGGCCTGGCCGACGGCGCCGCGCCCGCGACCGCGGTCGCCGCCCGGGAGCCCTGGACGCGGCGGACCGCCGCCTGGGCGCGCGGGTTCGCCGACGGCCTGGACCTGCCGGGCCGGACCGCCCGGTGGGGCGCGGCGGTGCGTGACCACCTCGGCCCGGCACGGTGGGCCGGCATCACGCTCGGTGCCGTGGTGCTGCTTCTCTGGCCGTCGCCGACCCTGTCGGTGCTGATCTGGGTCGCCGCCCTGGTCGCGCTCTGGATCGGTGCCCTGGAGTGGCTGAGCGGCCGCGCGCCGGCCGCGGTCCCGCCGGCGCCGCCCGTGCCGGGCGTCCCCGCCGCGGACGGGGTCGCGACCGGCGTGCCGGCCCCGCGCCCGGGGCCCGAGGCGGGCGGCGTGCTGGTCGGTGCGCCCGCCGGGACGGCAGCGGCGGCGGCCGGCGCGGCGGCGGGGACGGCCGGGACCGGGTCGCTGCCCGCGCCCGCGCCGGTCCCCGAGACGGAGCGACTGGTCCCGGCCCTGCCCGCGGAGGCGATCTCCACCCTCGAGGACCGGCTCGACCTGCTCCTGCGCCTCGGCGCCGCCCGGGACGCCGGCGTCCTGTCCGAGGAGGAGTTCCTCCGGGTGAAGGGCCGGCTGCTCGCCTCCTGAGCGGGCCGGGTCAGGCGTCCCCGTCGGGTGCCTGCGCACCGGACTGGGCCGCCCGGCGGCGGTCCACCGCGCCGAGGAACAGCTTGAGCACCAGCCCGATGAGCACGAGGTCGCCGACCATCAGCAGCGTGGTGAGGACCCGCGCCACGGGGCTGACCGCGCTGATGTCACCGAAACCCACCGTGGCGAACACGGTCACCACGAAGTAGACGCCGTCGACGCGGTCCAGCGGCTCGCTGAACGCGTCCGGGTCGCTGCCGGACAGCTGCACGAAGGCGGTCGCGAACAGCAGCAGGAACAGCGGCAGCGACAGCGCGATCCCCTCGACCGCCTGCAGCCCCGGGTGCCGGGACCGCAGGATCGCCCGCACCTGCACGACGACCAGCAGCCCGACGGCGAGGACGCCGGCGGCGAGCGCGAGGACCGTGCCCACGGTGAACGCGCGGTCGAGGGGGAGCAGGGCGTAGACGACCAGCAGCCCTGCCGTCGTGAGCAGCGTCCGCGCGGCGCCCCGCAGGAGCGGCCCGCGCCCGGGCAGGCCGTGCGGCACCTCCGCCGGCGCGGCGGCGGTACCGGACGGCCGGTCGGCGCTCCCGGGGCCCCCCACGCCCGCAGCGTCCCGGTGCCCGCCCGCGCCGCGGATCACCCGAGTCGGGTGAGCCGGCTCAGACGTCGCGCTGCACCTGCACCCGGCCGGCCGCGGCCGCCTCGGCCAGCTGGCGGTGGTCGCCCTCGGTGACGTCGGCGCACGCCTCCGCGTAGTCGGCGAGGGCGTGCTCGAACGCCGGAGAGGAACCCAGGTAGCCGGCGATCGCGATGCGGTCGCCGGTGCGGGCGTGCGCCCGGGCCAGGCACCAGGCGCACACCGTGCCGAGGACCTGCAGCCCCTCGGGGCGCAGGTCGGCGAGCTCGATCGACCCCTTCCAGTCCCGCAGCTGCCGGAGGTAGAAGTCCCGCTCCACGCCGTCGACGCCGGCGGTCTGCTCCCAGCCGAGGAAGACGTCGCTCGCCTGCTGCATGAGGCGCTGGCCGGCCACCACCCGCTCGCCCTGGTGGGTGTAGCGGCTGGGCCCGACGAACTCCGCGTGCACCGAGGGGCCGGCCTCCTTGACCTGCAGCAGCAGCGGGTCGTCGTCGTCGCGCCCGACGAGCAGGACCACCCAGCAGCGGGTGCCCACGCTGCCCACCCCGACGACCTTGCGGGCCATGTCGACGAACGCGTACCGCTCCAGCAAGGTGCGGCGGTCGACCTGGAGCGAGGCGCGGTACTGACGGATCAGGCCGTGGAACGCGCCGGCCGGGTCCGGGCCCTCCGCCCCGGGCACCAGGTCGCGCAGCGGCATCAGCAGCGGCGGCTCGGCCTTGATCCGCAGCCGGCCGCCGACCACCTCGGTGAGCTTGCCGAATGCCTGGAGGCTGTCGCGGGTCCGCGCCCGCTCCAGCGCACGGGTCAGCCGCTTGCGGGCGCCCGGTCCGAGCAGGGGGGGCAGGTCGCGCTGCAGCGCCTCGGCGTCGAGGCCGGCGTACCAGACCTCGATGTCCCGCTGCCCCGCGAACTCCGCCATCGCCGTCCGGTAGCGCGCGGCCGCGGCGACGGTGACGGCCCGCCGCTGCTTGTGCGACAGGCCGTTCTCCCGGCCGGCGAGCTCCAGGCTGGCGACCAGCCGCCGGACGTCGTGCTCGAAGGGGCCGGGGAGGGTCTCGTCGAAGTCGTTGGTGTCGAACAGCAGCCGCCGCTCGGGGGAGCCGAACAGCCCGAAGTTGGCCGCGTGCGCGTCCCCGCACATCTGCACGGTGAGGCCCGAGCGGGACGCGCCGGCCTGGTCGGCGGCCATGACGCGGGCGGCGCCGCGGTAGTAGGCGAAGGGGGACTGCAGCATCCGCCCCCAGCGGATCGGCACCAGCTCGGGCACCCGGCCGTCGGCCTGCTCCTCGAGCAGGGTGAGCGGGTCGCGGGTGCGCGTGGCCCGCGGGGACTGGGCGAGCGCGTCGAGCGGGGCGGTGGCGCGCAGCGCCTTCCCCGCGGCCCGCCGCTGCTGCGGCGTGGGCCGCGCCGGCCGGCCGGCCCCGTGCGGGGGCCGGTCCTCGACGGTGACGGTCGTCCCGGTCAGCACCCCGCTCCCGTCGATCACGGTGCCGCCGCCGCCTCCGCGGCGTGCGTCGCGGGTCGTGGCCGTGCTCCCGGGCGTCCGGCGTCCGGCTGCGCCTGTCCTCATGGTGCGACGGTGACGGGGCGGGCACCGCGGTGGCCTCATCCGGCGGGGATGAGGACGTCCCGCCCCCGGACGGCGACCCTCGGCGCCGGAACGCAGCCGGGAGGAAACCGCGATGACCACCCACCTGTCCCGTCCCTCCGTGACCGTCCCGCCACGGCGCAGCGGTGCGCGCGTGGTGGTCGGACTGCTCGGCCTGGCCGTCGTGGTCCTCGGGATCGTGCTGCTGGCCAACCCGGTCGCCGCCGCGCGCAGTCTCGCGGTCCTGATCGGCATCTCCTTCGTCGTCGGCGGGCTGCTGGAGATCGCCGTCGGGTGGGACGCCGGGCGCTCCCGCGGTGCGGCGGTGCTGCTCGGCGGCGTCCTCGTCGTCGGCGGCGTCCTGGCCATGGTGTGGCCCGGCGTGACGCTCTGGACGCTGGTGCTGGTCACCGCGCTGTCGCTGCTGGTCCACGGCGCCGGCCGGATCGCCCTGGCCGCCGTCGGGCGGGACCGGGTCGAGGGACGGGGCTGGCTGGCCGCGCTCGGTGTCGTCGACGTCGTCGTCGGCGTGCTGGCCCTCGCCTGGCCGGAGGCCACCGTCCTGGTGCTGTGCGTGCTGTTCGGCATCCAGGTGCTGTTCCTCGGCCTGGCGCTCGTGGTCGTCGGCTTCCTGCGCCCGGCCGGCAGCAGCTGACCGGACCGGGCACCCGGCCACGGGGGTACGGGACGAGAAGGACGGATCGAGAGGACAGGAGCCGACATGCCAGGACTGCTCCGCGGCGTCGCGCGCACGGCCGTCGTCGCGGGCACGGCCACCGCCGTGTCCGACCGCGTCCGGCGGCGCCAGGCCCACCGGTGGGCCCAGCAGGACGCGATGGCCGCGCCGCAGGCGTACGCCGCCCCGCCGCCGGCGTACGCCGCCGCGCCGCCGCCGGCCGCGCCGGTGCCCCCGCCGCGCACCGACACCGACACCAAGCTGGCCCAGCTGCGCGAGCTGGGCCGGCTGAGGGACTCCGGCGTCCTCGACGAGGCCGAGTTCCAGCTCCAGAAGAGCCGGATCCTCGACTCCTGACCCCGGGCCGCCGGTCCGGTCCACCCATCCCCGAGGGAGGAAGTACATGGCCACCATGACCGTCTGGACGTTCCCCACCGCCGACGGCGCGGACCGCGCCCAGGCCACGCTCGCGGACCTGCAGCGCCGGGAGCTGATCAGGATCCACGACGCCGCGATCGTCAGCTACCCGGCGGGCGCGCGGAAGCCGCGGACCCGTCAGCTGAACAACCTCGCCGGGGCCGGTGCCCTGGGGGGCGCGTTCTGGGGGATGCTGTTCGGCCTGATCTTCCTCGTCCCGCTGCTCGGCATGGCGGTCGGCGCGGCGATGGGTGCGCTCACCGGCAGCATGACCGACGTCGGCATCGACGACGCCTTCATCCGCCGGATGCGCGAGGAGATCCGGCCGGGGACCTCGGCGCTGTTCGTCCTCTCCTCGGACGCCGTCGTGGACCGGGTCCGCGAGGCGTTCGCGGGCCAGGACATGACCCTGGTCGAGAGCAACCTCAGCAACGAGCAGGAGGCCAAGCTGCGCGAGGTCTTCGCCGACACCGAGCACCCCGCCCCCGCGACGACGGGCTGAGTGCTCTCCGGGACGGGGCCCGGCCGCAGCCGCGTGCGGCCGGGCCCCGTCGCGTGCCGCCCGGGCGGTCCGGTGCAGGGGCAGGTCGGTGCGGGGGCAGGTCAGTGCACGAGCGACTTGAGCACGATCAGCCCGGCGCCGACGAGGGCCACGAGCGCACCCCGGAACGCCGCGGAGCCGGGTGGCGAGCCGGCGAAGCGGGCGGCCCAGTAGCCGTAGAACCCGATCAGGCCCACCCCCGACCACTTGGCGACGGTGAACGCGGTGCCGGTCGTGAGCACGCCGAGCGCGGCGAGCAGGAAGAAGACGGCGGGGAACACCACGCCGAACCCGACCGCCCCGGCGTCCTCGGCCATGTGCACGACCTCGGGACGCGTGACCCGCCGGCGCGCGCTGGTCTCCGTGCCCACGATGCCGCTGTAGACCTCGGCCAGCCCCACGGCCACGGCCGTCCCCAGCAGCCACACGGCCACGACCCCGGGGGCCGGCGGGTGCTGCTCGACCGCGACCACCAGCGCCAGGCCGATGATCGAGCCGTAGACGACCCGTCCGACCTGCCGGGAGCCCAGGTGCGCCTCGAGTCCGGCTCGCATGCGCCGCAGCGTGGGGGCCGCCCGCCCGGCCGCACATCGTCCGCCCGGTGCGATCCCGGCCGCCCGGGACACCCCTAGCGTCGACGCCCCCACGTGCGCGCGGAGCCCGACATGACGACCGAACCGGCTGTCCGGGACGCCTCGGCGGCCCCTCCCGTCCCCGCGCCGCGCGCGGCGACGGAGGCGGGGCCCCCGCGCCGGCCCGTCCGCCGGTGGCGGCGGTGGTTGCCGCGGTACCGGTGGAGCGGGCTGGCCGGGGCGGTGCTGCTCGGCTGCCTGTCCCTGACGCCGTCGCTGCTGCCGCGCGGCTGGCTGATCCAGGGCCTGGTCGCGGGCATCACCGCGGCGATCGGGTACGGGCTGGGGACCGCGCTGGCCTGGTTCGTCGCCGAGGCGACCGACCGCCGGATGTCCGCGCGCTTCCGGCGTCGCGCCTGGCAGGTGCTCGCCGTGGCCGGCACGGCGCTGGTCGTGGTCTCGCTGTGGCTCGGCGCGCGCTGGCAGCGCGAGGTCCACCTGCTCATGGGGCTCGACCCGCCGCGCGGGTACTCCTCCGCCGGCATCGTCGTCGTGGCGGTGCTGCTGTTCGTGGTCCTGGTCGCCCTGGGCCGGGGCGTCCGGTGGCTGGGCCGCGGGCTCGTCCGGCTGCTGGGCCGCGTCCTCCCGCGGCGCCTCGCCCGGCCGCTCGGCGTCGTGGCGGTCGGGACGCTCCTGGTGGTCCTGGTCAACGGCGTGCTGTTCCAGGGGCTGATCGAGGCAGCGAACTCCGCGTTCAGCGTGCAGGACGACGAGACGGGGGAGGGCGCCGTCCGCCCCACCGGCGCCGAGCGGTCCGGCGGTCCGGGCTCGCTGCTGCGGTGGGAGGAGCTCGGCCGGCAGGGGCGCATCTTCGTGGGGACCGGCCCGACGCCGGGGGACCTCGCCGCCTTCTCGGGGCGGCCGGCGCTCCCGCCGGTGCGGGTCTACGCCGGGCTGGAGTCGGCCGAGGACGTCGAGGAGCGCGCGGACCTCGCCGTCCGGGACCTCGTGCGGGCCGGCGGCTTCGACCGGGCGGTGCTCGCCGTGGTCACCACGACCGGGACCGGCTGGGTCGACCCCGCGGCCGGCGCCGCGCTGGAGCACGAGTTCAACGGGGACACCGCGATGGTGTCCATGCAGTACTCCTACCTGCCCAGCTGGATCTCCTTCCTCGTCGACCAGGCCAAGGCGCGGGACGCCGGGCGGGCGCTGTTCGACGCGGTGTACGGCGTGTGGTCCCGGCTGCCGGTGGGCGAGCGGCCGGACCTGCTGGTGCTCGGCGAGAGCCTCGGCAGCTTCGGCGGGGAGGCCGCGTTCAGCGGCCTGGCCGACATCCAGAACCGGGCCAGCGGCGTGGTCTGGGCCGGGCCGCCGAACTTCAACGCGCTGTGGCGGGACCTGGTCGCCGACCGGGACGAGGGGTCGCCGGAGTGGCTCCCGGTGCTCGACGGCGGGCGGACCGCGCGGTTCGCCGACGAGGCCGCCGACCTCGCCGCGCCGCCCGCCCCGTGGGGGGACTCCCGGGTCGTCTACCTGCAGAACGCCTCGGACCCCATCGTCTGGTGGTCCCCGGAGCTGCTGCTGACCCGGCCGAGCTGGCTCGAGGGGCCGCGGGCGCCGGACGTGTCGGAGGCCATGACGTGGCTGCCCTTCGTCACCTTCTGGCAGGTCACCGCCGACATGGCGTTCTCCACCGGAGCCCCGGACGGGCACGGCCACCGGTACACGGCCGACTACGCCGACGCCTGGGCCGCGGTGGCGCAGCCACCGGGGTGGACCGACGCCGACACCGCGCGGCTGCGCCCGCTGCTCGGCCGGTACTGACACGGCCGGCGCGGCTCCGTGACCTCCTCCACCCGCGCCCGGCTGCGCAGCGGGACCGTCGTCGCGGCGATCGCCGTCCTCGCCGTGGCCGGCCCGCTCGTGCGCCCGCCGTGGTGGGTGCGCGGTCTCGCCGGCGCCGCCCTCCTCGCGGGGGCGCGCCTGTCCGGGTTCGGCTGGTCCGAGCTGGGCCTGGGCCGCGACCGGCTGGGGGCGGGCTGCCGGTGGGCGCTGGGGGCGGTGGGCGTCGTCGTCGCCGTCTACGCCGTGGGTGTCGCGCTGCCGCCGACCCGGCCGGTCTTCCTGGACGACCGCTACGACCTCCCGCCCGCCGGCGTGCTGTCGAAGGTGCTGCTCAGCATCCCGCTCGGCACGGTGGTGCTCGAGGAGCTGGCGTTCCGCTCGGTGCTGTGGGCGGTGCTGGCCCGGCACTGCCGGCCCTGGCAGGTGCTGGTCACCACCGCGGTGCTGTTCGGCCTGTGGCACGTCCCGACCGTGCTGGCCGCCGGGGAGGGCGTCCGCGGCTTCCCCGCCGCCGTGGTCGGGGGCACCGTCGTGGTGACCACCGCGGGCGGCCTGGTGTTCGGCGAGCTGCGCCGGCGCAGCGGCAGCGTCGTCGCCTCGGCCGGCGCGCACTGGGCCACCAACGCGCTCGGCGTCCTCGCGGGTGCGCTGGTGCGCCGGCTGGACGCCGGGGCGGGCGGGACGCCGGGCATCGTCCTCGGCGGGTGAGGCCCGGGACCACCGCGGGCCGGGACCGTGGCACGGTCCCGGCCCGTCCGTCCCCGGGGCGAGGAGGAGCGAGATGAGCGTGGTCGCCGAGCCGCTCTCGGCGGACGACGGCGCCGTCCCCGGCGCGGACGCGTTCCTCGGTCCGCTCGTGGCCCGGCTGGCGGAGGAGTACGGCGCGGACCCCGGGGAGGTCCGGGCGCGGGCGGTGGCCGCGTTCGCGGCGTTCGCCGGCGCGCGGGTGCAGGCGTTCGTCCCGATCCTGGTGGAGAAGCGGCTCCGTGAGCGCTACCGCGTCCGGCGGACGGCCGGCTGACCCGGGCGGCCCGCGCCGGTCCCGGGGGACCCGGAGGGCCGTCCCGCCCGGTCTCCTGGCCCTGCGCGGGTACCGCCGCGCGTGGCTGCCCCGCGACGTCGTCGCCGGCGTGGTGCTGGCCACGCTGCTCGTGCCGCAGGGCATGGCCTACGCCGAGCTGGCGGGGCTGCCGGCGATCACCGGGCTGTACACGACGATCACCTGCCTGCTGGCGTACGCCGTGTTCGGCCCGTCCCGCATCCTGGTCCTCGGCCCCGACTCCTCGCTCGGGCCGATGATCGCGGCGACCATCCTGCCGCTGGTGGTCGCGGGCGGGGACCCGGGGCGGGCGGTGGCGCTGGCGTCGGTGCTCGCGCTCGTGGTCGGGGTCGTCATGGTCGTGGCCGGCTGGACCGGCCTGGGCTTCGTCGCCGACCTGCTCTCCAAGCCGACCATGATCGGCTACATGAACGGGCTGGCGCTGACCATCCTGGTCGGCCAGCTGCCCAAGCTGCTCGGGTTCTCCGTCGACGCCGACGGCGTCGTCGGCGAGGCGGCAGGCTTCGTGGAGGGCGTGGCGCAGGGCGAGGCGGTGCCCGCCGCGGCGGCGGTCGGGCTGGGCGGGGTCGCGCTGGTCCTCGCACTCCAGCGGTGGTGGCCGAAGGTGCCGGCGGTGCTCGTCATGGTCGTGCTGGCCATCGCCGTCAGCGCGGCCTTCGACCTGGGGGAGCGCGGGGCGGACCTGGTGGGGGAGCTGCCGCAGGGCTTCCCGCCGCTGACGATCCCCTCGGTCGGCTGGTCCGACCTCGGGGTGATCGTCGCCGGGGCCCTGGCGATCGCGCTGGTGTCCCTGGCCGACACGATCTCGACGGCGTCGTCGTTCGCCGCGCGCACGGGCCAGGAGGTGCACGGCGGCCAGGAGATGGTGGGCATCGGGACGGCGAACCTCGCCGCCGGGCTGTTCCAGGGCTTCCCCGTGAGCACCAGCGCCTCCCGCACCGCGGTCGCCGAGCGGGCCGGCGCCCGCACCCAGCTGACCGGGGTCACCGGCGCCGCGCTGGTGCTCCTGATGATCGTGTTCCTGCCTGGCCTCTTCCGCGACCTGCCGCAGGCGGCGCTGGCGGCGGTCGTCATCACGGCGTCCCTGTCGTTGGCCGACCTGCCGGGCACCGTCCGGCTGTGGCGGCAGCGCCGCGTCGAGTTCACCCTGTCACTGGTCGCCTTCGCGGGCGTCGCGCTGCTCGGGGTGCTGCCGGGCATCGCGCTCGCCGTCGGGCTGTCCATCCTCAACGTGTTCCGGCGGGCCTGGCACCCGTACGAGACCGAGCTGGGCCGGGTCGACGGCCTGCCCGGCTACCACGACGTGCACTCCTACCCGGCGGCCGGCCGGCTGCCCGGGCTGGTCATCTACCGGTTCGACGCGCCGCTGTTCTTCGCCAACGCCAAGACCTTCCGGGACGAGGTCACCGCCCTCGCCCGCACCGAGCCCGCGCCGCGGTGGATCGTCGTCGCGGCCGAGCCGGTCACCGACGTCGACACCACCGCCGCCGACGTGCTGTTCGAGCTGGACCGGACGCTCGCCGCCCGCGGGCAGAGCCTGGTCTTCGCCGAGCTCAAGGACCCGGTCCGCCGCAAGATCGAGCGCTACGGCCTCGCCGGCGAGATCGGCGCGCAGGACTTCTTCCCCACGATCGGGGCCGCGGTCGAGGCCTTCCGGCGGGAGACCGGCGCCGCCTGGCCGGACGCCGCCGGGCCGCCCGCCGCTCCACCGCCCGGCGTCCCCGGCCCGCGGGGCGCCCCGCCGGACGCGGGCCGGGGGAGCGGAGCTCAGCCGTCCGTGCCGGGCGCCTGAGCGGCCCGGTCCGCGCCGACGGGGGCCGGCGGGACCGGGGGTGCGGCCGGCTCGACCCGGGGCGGCCGGCCCAGGGCCAGGGACCACAGGGACGTCCACTGCACGCGGGCCCGCGGCGCCCGCACGCCCGGGCGGTCCCGCGGCAGCCGGACCCGCAGCACCCCCGGGCGGACGGTGCACCGCACCGGCGTGGCCAGCCGCACCGTCTCGCCGTCGATCCCGACGGGGACCTCGGGCACGTCGGCGGTCACGAGCACCTCGCGCGCCTCCGTCGTCCGGATGCCCCGCTGGTGGGCGCCGCGCAGCAGCTCGACGGCCTGCCGCGCGCTGTCGACCCGGATCGCGATCACGCCGAGCACGCCGCGGTCGAGCCGGGACCGCCGGCCGATCCCGGCGAGGTCGGACTCGTCGTAGGAGCCGTTGCTCACCAGCACCGCCTGCGGCCCGTCGACCACCAGCGACCCGGCCTCGGCCCGCAGGCGGGCGCCGCGCCGCCGGCTGAGCAGGTCGGGCAGCGCCGCGAGGGTGGTCCCGGCCTTGTCCTCCCGGTACCCGGGGTCCTCGACGATCTCGGCGTAGGCGCCGAAGGACGCGTTGTTGACGAACGGCCGCCCGTTGACCGCGCCCAGGTCGATCCGCGCCTCCACCCCGTCGCGCAGCGCGTCGAGGCAGCGGGACGGGTCCTCCCGGTCCAGGCCGAGGTCGAGCGCGAAGTGGTTGCGGGTGCCGGCGCTGATGACGAGGAACGGGACGCCGTGCTCGGCGGCGACGTCGGCCACCAGCGCCTGCGTGCCGTCGCCACCGGCCACGCCCAGCAGGTCCGCGCCGCGGGAGAGCGCGTCGCGGGCGAGCTGCTGCACGTCGGTCCCCGGCCGGTCCAGCAGCGCCACCTCCGCACCGAGCTCCTCCGCCTTCTCCCGCAGCGCGAACCGGCCGACCTTGCCGCCGCCGGACCGCGGGTTCATCACGAGGAAGGGGTGCCGGGGCGGGGGTACCTCGGTGACCGGCAGCGCCCACGCCGACGGGTCCGGCCGCAGCGCGGCCCGCGCGGTGCCCAGCGCAGCGGCCCAGAGCAGCGCGGCCAGGACGGCGGCCAGCACCAGGTCTTCGGCCAGGAAGACCACGACGAGCGCGAGCGGGGCCACCACGACCAGGGCGAGGGCGAACCAGCGCTTGATCCGGCCGTGGCGCAGGAACCAGAAGACCCCGGCGACGACGGCGACGGCGGTCGCCACCACCAGCGCCATCAGCCACAGACCGCGCCCGTTGGCGGACTCCAGCAGTACGAGCAGGGCGGCGGCGGCCAGCGCCAGCGCGCCGCGGGCCTCCCACCGTCGGGCACGCGTCGACTCCACGACCCACCTCCTCCGGCCGGCACGGGGATGCTGCCGGGCGCGTCCGGGGTCCGGGCTCACCCTCCGCGGACGGTTCCGTTCTCGTCGGGTCGCGGGCCGGGCCCGGCTTACCGAAACTGGATCTGCCCCGCCAGGCCGCGACGGAGGGCCCCGGCCCGTGGCGCGCCGGCCTGGCGGGTGCCCGCGCCGGGACGACGGCGCACGGCGGGCGGGTGGACGACGGGGCGGCGGGGAACGGGGCGGCGGGGAACGGGGCGGCATGGTGGCGAGCGCGGCGGACCTGCGGCGCCGCTGGGCGGCGGGGGAGCCCGCGCACGGGCTGTGGAGCCTGCTGCCCGGTGCGGTCACCGGGGAGGTGCTGGCGCGCACCGGCGCGGACTACGTCGTCGTCGACCTGCAGCACGGCGCCACCGCCGAGGCCGACCTGCCGGGGACCGCGGCGGCGATCACCGCGGCCGGCGCGGTGCCGCTGGTCCGGACCCGCAGCCCCGCCTTCGCCGACGTCGGCCGCCCGCTCGACCTCGGCGCCCGCGGTGTCGTCGTGCCCAACGTCCGCGACGCCGCGCACGCCCGCGAGGTGGTGGCCGCCACCCGGTACGCGCCGGCCGGGACCCGGTCGATCGGGCGGCTGTCCGGGGGTGCCGACGAGCCGCTGGTGGTGGTGATGGTGGAGGCCGCGACCGCGCTGGAGGACCTCGACGCCGTGCTCGCCGTCGAGGGGCTGGACGGCGTGTACGTCGGCCCCGGCGACCTGTCCCTCTCGCTCGGGCTGACGGGGGAGGAGCACCGCGCGGAGCTGCGCGGCGTGCTGTCCTCGATCGTCGCCCGCGCGGTCGCCGCCAGGGTGCCCGTGGGCGTGCACGCCTACAGCGGCGAGGAGGCGGCCGGGTTCGCCGCCGAGGGCGCCACGATCGTCACGGTCGCCGTCGACGCCGCCGTCCTCGGGGAGGCCGGGGCGCGCCACCTCGGCGCCGCCCGCCGGGGGCCGGACCCCCGCTGACCGGACCGCCCCCGCCACGGCGGGATACTCGTCCCGACGGGGTCCGGCCGGCGGTCCCGCGGTCGAGGAGGTCCCCCGAGTGCCCAGAGCCCTGCTGCTGGAGAACATCGACCCGGTGGCGGCCGACATCCTCGGGGAGGCCGGCTACCGGGTCGAGTCCCTCCGGGGAGCCCTGGACGAGGCCGACCTGGTCGACGCGCTGGAGGGTGTCGACCTGCTCGGGATCCGCTCGAAGACGCAGGTGACCGCCGAGGTCGTGCGCGCCCGGCCGGGCCTCGCGGCAGTCGGCGCCTTCTGCATCGGCACCAACCAGATCGACCTCGCCGCGGCGGCCGCCGCGGGCGTCGCGGTGTTCAACGCGCCCTACTCCAACACCCGCAGCGTGGTGGAGATGGCGATCGCGGAGATCATCATCCTGGCGCGGCGGCTGGTCGACCGGGACCGCGCGCTGCACGCCGGCAGCTGGGACAAGTCGGCCGCCGGCAGCCACGAGATCCGCGGGCGCACGCTCGGGATCGTCGGTTACGGCAACATCGGCAGCCAGCTGTCGGTGCTCGCCGAGGCGCTGGGCATGCGGGTGCTGTTCTACGACCTCGAGGACAAGCTGGCGCTGGGCAACGCGGAGCGCTGCGACACCCTCGAGGAGCTGCTCGAGCGGGCGGAGACGGTGACGCTGCACGTCGACGGGCGGGCCGGGAACGCCGGGCTGTTCGGCGCCGAGCAGTTCGCCCGGATGCGCCGGCGCAGCCTGTTCCTCAACCTCTCCCGCGGGTTCGTCGTCGACCACGAGGCGCTGCGCGAGCACGTCCTGTCCGGCCACATCGCCGGGGCCGCCGTCGACGTGTTCCCCGAGGAGCCGCGCGAGCAGGGCGACCCGTTCGACTCGGTGCTGCGCGGCCTGCCCAACGTCATCCTCACCCCGCACGTCGGCGGGTCGACGCAGGAGGCGCAGCACGACATCGGCCGGTTCGTCGCGGGCAAGCTGGTCGACTACACCACCACCGGGACGACGACGCTGAGCGTCAACCTGCCGACCGTGGCCCTGCACGGGTCGTCGGTGGCCCGGTTCGCGCTGCTGCACCGCAACGTGCCCGGCGTGCTCGCCCGCGTCGACGCGCTGGTCGGCGAGCACGGCCTCAACGTCGACGGCCAGGTCCTCGCCACCCGGGGCGAGCTCGGGTACGCGGTCACCGACGTGGGCGCCGAGCTGCCGGCGGACCTGCTCGCCGCGCTCCGCGCGCTGCCGGAGACCGTGCGGCTCACCACCGTGGGGCGCCGGCCCCGCTGAGCCCCGTGGGGCGCCGGCCCCGCTGCCCCTGGACGCGGAACGGCCCCCCGGCTGATGCCGGGGGGCCGTCTGCGTCGGTCGGGTCAGTTCACGTGCACCTGCATGAAGCCGTCGTGCGCGCTGGTGCTGACCACGGTGATCCGGGTGCCCGTGTCCGGCACGTCGACGCCGGTCCAGCCGTTGGCGTCGGTCTGCTCACCCGGCGCCACGTACCAGTCCTGCGTGTCGTCGAAGGTCGGCACGGCGGGCAGCCCGCCGTAGGTGCCGGCCACGCCGGTGTCCGGGTCGTGCAGGGTGATCCGGTCCGTCGGCTGCAGCCCGAAGGTGGAGTCGTAGGACTGGATCCGCGGCCGGAAGGACTCGCGGTCGGCCCCGTTGTCGGGCTCGTCGTCCGTCGGCTCGTAGAGCAGGCCCGGGTGGGCGTCGACCGGCAGGACCAGACCGGCACCCGGGTGGGCGCCGACGCTGTTGTCGGTGTACTGGGCGTTCCAGTAGCTGATCAGCAGGCCGTCCTGGTACGGCAGCCGCTCGGCCCAGTCCGGACGCGACGGGTCGCCGAAGTTGTACGGGCCGGTCTGCAGGCCGGCGTCGTAGCCGCGGTAGACGCGGTTCTCGGCGATGTAGGCGTTGAAGAACTCCTCCGTCGCCGTCCCGGTGCTGGTGGTGAACCCGTTCAGGGTCCAGGCCGTCGCCGGGGCGCCGCCGATCTGCACGGCGTCCACCTGCAGGCCGGGCTCGGTGGCGGCGCCGTCGGTCCAGTACCGGAAGCCCACCTGCGCACCCGCCGGGACGCCGGCCAGCGAGGCGGTCAGGTCGACCCACTCGCCGTCGGTGCTGCCGGTGATGCCGTGGCCGAAGTTCTGGCCGTTGGGGTCCGTCGTCGTCGACAGGTTCGTCGCCAGCGGGGTGAAGGTCTTGCCGCCGTCGGTCGAGTAGACGACGTAGCCGTAGTCCCAGTCCTGCTCGATGTCGTACCGGACCTTGGCGGTCAGCGTCGTCGCGCCGGCGGGCAGCGGGGTCAGCATCGAGTTGTCGAGGTCGTCACCCTGGCCCGAGTACCAGAAGTCCTCGCCCTCGTACGGGTCGCCGATGTCCGTGGTGACCTCGCGGTCGGGGAGGACGGCGATGACCGCCTGCGCCTGCCGGGTGTTGGTGCTGGCGGGGCCGAGACGGACGCTGGCGTGAGCGCCCGGCGCCACCACCTCGTAGTCCAGCCAGCCGAGCTGCAGCTTCTCCCAGGCGCCCATGTGGATCGGCTTGGTGCCGATGCCGTCGGCCGGCCGGCCGCTGTTGCCGTAGGAGCCGGAGGACATCAGCGTCCAGAAGGCGGTGCTGTTCTCGGCGCCGCCGCTGTTGCCGGAGGTGTCGTAGAGGTCCGGCAGGCCGAGGTCGTGGCCGAACTCGTGGGCGAAGACGCCGACGCCGCCGTTCTCGGGCTCGACGGTGTAGTCACCGATCCAGTACTTCGACTGGCCGACCCGGGTGCCGCCGAGCGGGTTCACCGCGCCGTCGACGGTCGGGCCGCCGGCGCCGATGCGGGTGGTCTGGTTGTACCAGCGGTGCGACCAGATGGCGTCCTCGCCGAGGGCGCCGCCGCCGACCTCCTCGCCCATGCCGGAGTGCACGGCCTGGAAGTGGTCGATGTAGCCGTCGGCCTCGTCGAAGTCGCCGTCACCGTCGTGGTCGTAGCGGTCCCAGACGTCGAACTGCGCGAGGTACTGGTCGATCTGCTCGGCCGTCCTGCCCGACGCCAGCTGCTTCGCGTACCAGGTGTTGACGGTGTCGTTGACGAACTCCCACGGGCGCCGGCCGTCGTCGCCCTCGCCGTAGTAGGCCGCCTCGTGCTGGGTGACGGTCACCCAGTCCTCGACCTCACCGGTGACGGTGTAGCGGCCCGAGGACAGCTCCTCGTAGAAGTTCGCGACCGAGTTGACGCCGTCCGCGGAGCTGTAGAGCAGCCGGTCGAAGTAGGGCTGCGAGAAGTCCTCGGCCCAGATCGTGGTGTTGTCCACCGACCGGTCGGGCTCCGGGATCTCGTTGTGCGGCAGGTCGCCGAACTCGCCCAGGACGGTCCAGATGGCGTCGCTGTCCTCCTGGGCCAGCTCGACGTACTGGCCCCGGGCGACCTCGACGACCTTGTTGTCGCCGGTCGGCGTCGCCTCGCCGGAGACGACCTGCTCGAGGGCCTCCTGGCGCAGCTCGCGCTGCTTGTCACCGAGGGGGTTGGGCAGGTCGTGCGCGCGGTCCTGGACCGCGCCGGGGTCATCCTGCGGGGGTGCCGCGTTCGCGGTCGTGGGCATCGCCACCGCGACCAGCGCGGCGCCCACGACCAGGGGAAGAGCTCTCTTCTTCAAGGACCGTCTCCCATGTCGGACGAGGACCGCCGACCGCCGGTGGGGAACCACCGGCGATCACTCTCTGGCAGCCCGGCAAGACGTTAGGTAGCGGGAGTAAATAAGTCGACAATCCGTGACCAAACGGTGACTAACGAGACGGGGAAGTCCGTACGACCGTCCCCTTGACCTGCGGTGATGGGCGCGCTACGTCGTGTCGCCCGTTGCGCTCACTACTGCGCGCACTTGTGCTTTGCGGAGAGCGCAAGTCTCGCTAGGTTGTGGCGCACGGCACAGACCACCGCGGATCGTCGGCTCCACCGGGGCGCTCCGGGGTGGGACGTGCGCCGTCACTCCCGAGAGGACCGATCGACCCAGTGAGAGACCTGCGTTACCTGACGCGAGCCGTGCTGTTGGCCGCCCTGTCCGCACTCCTGTTCGTGGGCCTCGTCGGCCCCGCGAACGCCGCCCCCTCCACCGCCGGCCACACCGGCGCCGACTGCGCCCGGGTGCCGCTGAACAAGATCTCGATCCAGCTCTACACCTTCGCGGACTACATCAGCTCTGGCGACGAGCAGCAGCGCCACGAGGAGGTCCTGAGCCGGCTGGCCGACATGGGCTACCGCAACGTCGAGCCGTACACCCTCAGCGGCTGGTCCGCCGAGGAGTACCGGGCCCTGCTCGACCGGTACGGCCTCAAGGCGTCGGCCCGACACGTCGACGTCGGCACGCACACGAAGCCGGCCGACATCGCGCAGATCCTCGAGGACAACCGCGTCCTCGGGATCAAGTACTTCGGCTCCGGCAGCAGCGCCGGCGCCCCGTGGACGCAGCCGCTGCCGACCGAGGCCGACTGGGTCGCCTACGCCGAGTACCTGGACGCCGTCGGCGAGCAGGCGCGCAAGGCGGGTCAGACGCTGATGGTCCACAACCACGACTTCGAGTTCACGACCGTCTTCGGTGACCGCACCGCCTTCGACATCCTGATGCAGCACACCCAGGCCAAGAACGTCGTCTCGCAGCTGGACCTGTACTGGGTCTCCTTCGCCGGCCTGGACCCGATCGAGGACGTTATCGACGAGTACGGCAACCGGATCAAGCTGTTCCACGTCAAGGACCTCAACGAGGAACTGGAGCGGCGGATCGAGATCGTGGGCCGCGGCGACATCGACTTCCCGTCGGTCTTCGCGGCCGCCGGCGGCAGCACGAAGTACTACGTCGTCGAGCACGACCCGCGCTTCGGCGACGCGACGTTCGACCCGTTCGAGGCCGCCGAGGAGGGCTTCGCCTACCTCACCTGCACGAACGGCTGAGGCGCGACACCTGACGAGGGGCGGTCCCGGGTCTCCGGGGCCGCCCCTCCCGCGTCGCGGCGGGCCGGCGCGTCCGCCCCCCTTGTCCCGGTCCGCGGGCGCCCCGACGATGCATCCCCTGCGACACGCACACCCGGACGGTGGACGGGGGCGATCCGTCATGGAGCAGGACCACGCGGTCGTGCACGGGAGGCACCGCCTGCGGCGGGCCCGCCGGCGCGGGGTCGCGCTGGGCCTCGGCCTGGCGCTCCTCGCGGCGGCGGTGGTGGTCGGTGTGCTCCTCTGGCCCGGCGGCGCGGGGAGCCCCGAGCAGCAGGCGGACGCGGGCGCGACCCCGGCCGGCGCCGGAGGGCACGCGCACGGCGAGGACGCCGGCACGACGTCGTCGAGCCCCGCCCCGTCGTCGGGCCCCGCACCCCCGTCGGCCGCCAGCGCCGCCACCCCGGGGGTCGGCCCCGCGGTCCCGGTCGGCTCGTCGCCGCACCACCTGGCGCTCACCCCCGACGGCCGCTCCGCCTACGTCGCCGACCCCGTCCAGGGCGCCGTCCTCCGCCTCGATCCCGGCACGGCCGCGGTGACGGCGACCATCCCGGTGCCGCAGGCGCCGCCGCAGATGGTCACCACCTCACCGGACGGGACCCGCGTCTTCGTCTCCGCCTACGACGAGGAGTTCGCCACCGACGTCGTCGTCACCATCGACACCGCCACCGACACCGTGGTCGGCGCCGTGCCGGTGGGCCGCGGCCCGTACGCGATGGCGACCGACCCCGGCGGCCGGCTGCTCTACGTGCCCTACTACGACGAGGACCACCTCGACGTCCTCGACGCCGCCACCGGGGCGCTGGTGGACCGGGTCGACGTCGCGCCGTCCCCGCACTGGGTCGCCTTCGCGCCCGACCGCCGGGCCGTCTACGTCACCAACCACTTCTCCGACGTGGTGACCGTCCTGTCCCTCGACGACCGCCGGGTCCTGGGGACGATCCCCGTCAGCGACGGGCCGCACGCCCTGGAGACCTCGCCGGACGGGACGCGGATCGCGGTGGTCGGCTTCATCAGCGACGACGTCACGATCCTCGACCCGGCGACGGACGCCGTGGTGGCCACCGTGTCCGGCGTGGGCGCCGGGCCGCAGGACGTCACCTGGGCCCCGGACGGCCGCCACCTCTACACCGCCAACGTGGAGGACGGCACCGTGGCGGTGGTCGACACCGCCACCGGCGCCGTCACGGCGCGGATCCCCACCGGGACCGACCCGACGAGCGTCACGGTCACCCCGGACGGGCGCCGGTTGCTCGTCACCAACTCCGGCGACGGCACCGTCCGCGTCCTCGACGCCGCCGGGACCTGACCGCACCCGGCCCCGCACCGGTCGGCCGGACCGGGCGGTGTCGTATCACCGGCAGGTCACGGTTCCTCCCGGTCCGGAACCGCGATCTTGACGTGCCCCCTATCGTCCGTCCGCATGTGGCACATCTCACAGGGGGTGCTCCGGGGGCGGGGGGCGCCGTGCTGACCGTCGACCGGCTGCAGGTGAGCTACGGCGGCGCCGTCCAGGCCGTCCGGGGCGTGTCGATGGAGGTCCCCGACGGCTCGGTCGTGGCCGTGCTCGGGAGCAACGGCGCGGGCAAGACCACGCTGCTGCGCACCGTCTCCGGGACGCTGCGGTTGCACAGCGGCCGGGTCGACGGCGGTACGGTGCGCTTCGAGGACACCGACCTCACCCGCCGCGACCCGGGACAGATCGTGCGCCGGGGCGTGGTCCAGGTCCCGGAGGGGCGGCGGATCTTCGGCCGGCTCACCGTCGAGGAGAACCTGCGCGCCGGCGGGATGGGCAACCGCGACCGCGCCGCGAAGGCCCGGGCGGTGACCCGCGTGCACGACCTGTTCCCGGTGCTGCGCGACCGCGCCGGGCAGCGCGCCGGGCTGCTGTCCGGCGGGGAGCAGCAGATGCTGGCCATCGGCCGCGCGCTCATGGCCAGCCCGCGGCTGCTGCTGCTCGACGAGCCGTCCCTGGGCCTGGCCCCCCGCGTCATCGGCCAGATCGGCGAGGTGATCGCCGAGATCAACCGCCAGGGGACGTCGGTGCTGCTGGTCGAGCAGAACGCGACGATGGCCCTCGGCGTCGCCGACCGCGCCTACGTCCTCGACGTCGGCGAGGTGTCCCTGTCCGGCGACGCCCGCGAGCTCGCCGCCACCGACGAGGTGCAGCGGCTCTACCTCGGCCACAGCGGGGCCGAGCCCGCCGCCGAGCGCGTCGAGCGGGCGCCCCGCCGCACCCTCTCGCGGTGGACGGCGTGACCGCGGCGACCACCCGGGACGACGTCCCGCCGGTCGAGGTGGACGGCGTGAGCGTCGCCTTCGGCGCGATCAAGGCGCTCAACGACGTCTCGTTCACCGTCGTCCCGGGCTCCATCCACGCCGTGATCGGGCCCAACGGCGCCGGCAAGTCGACGCTGTTCAACGTCCTCTCCGGTGTCTACCGGGCCAGCGCCGGGGAGGTGCGCTTCGGCGAGGCCCGCCTCAACGCGATGCGGCCGTTCCAGATCGCCGGCGTGGGCGTGGCCCGCGCGTTCCAGAACATCGCGCTGTCGGGCACGCAGACGGTGGCCGAGAACCTCATGCTCGGCCGCCACCACCTCACGAAGGCGGGCTTCCTGTCCTCCGGGCTGCGGCTGCCGCGGGCCACCCGGGAGGGGCGCGTCCACGGCGAGCGCATCCGCGAGATCGCCGAGTTCCTCGACCTCGGCGCCAAGCTGCACACCCCCGTCGGCGTGCTGTCCTACGGCGACCAGAAGCGGGTCGAGGTGGCCCGGGCGCTGTGCATCGAGCCGCGGCTGCTGCTGCTCGACGAGCCGGTCGCCGGGATGAACGCGCAGGAGACCGACCGGATGGCCGACGCCATCCGGGAGATCCGCTCGGCGCTGGGGATCTCGGTCATCCTCGTCGAGCACGACATGGGGATGGTCATGTCGCTGGCCGACCGGGTGACCGTCCTCGACTTCGGCCGCCGCATCGCCGACGGCACCCCGGCGCAGGTCCAGTCCGACCCCGAGGTCATCCGCGCCTACCTCGGCTCGGGCACCGAGGTCGGCCCCGCCGAGGCCGCCGCCCAGCACACCGCCGCCCCGCAGCCCACCGAGGGCGCCACCGCCACCGACGCCCCGGGGAGCCGGCCGTGACCCAGTTCCTGTCCCTGCTGCTCAACGGCATCTCGCTGGGGGCCATCTACGCGCTGATCGCGCTCGGCTTCGTGATCATCTTCAAGGCCAGCGAGGTGGTCAGCTTCACCCACGGGTCGCTGCTGCTGCTCGGCGCCTACACGATCGCCCGGCTGTCGGGCCCGATCGGCTTCCTGCCCGCGGTGCTCGTCGGCGTCGGGTTCACGGCGCTGGCGGCGTTCCTCGTCGAGCGGCTGGTCATCAACCAGCTCCGCGGGGCCCCGGTGATCAGCCTGGCGATCGTCACCATCGGCGTCGACATCATCATCCTGACCGAGCTCATCCGGCAGATCGGCCCGGACATCCTCAACGTCCCGCACCCGTGGGGCGGCGACTCGGTCCGCATCGGCAGCGTGGGCATCAGCGAGAACCGGCTGATCGCCATGGGCGTGGCCGGGATCCTCATCGTCGCGTTCTTCGTCGCCTTCAAGTACTCCAGCTGGGGCGTGGCGATGCGTGCCTCGGCGGAGGACGGTGAGGCGGCCGCGCTCATGGGCATCCGGCAGGGCCGGGTGTCGGCGCTGGCCTGGATCGTCGCCGGGGTGCTCGCCGCGGTGGCGGCGCTGTTCCTCGTGGGCGCCCCGACGCCGGGTGTGAGCGCCGCGGCCTACACGGTCGCGCTGCGCGCGTTCCCCGCGGCGATCCTCGGTGGCCTGGACTCCACCGGCGGCGCGCTGGTCGGCGGGCTGCTCATCGGGATCACCGAGGCGCTGGTGGCCGGTTACCAGGAGGAGCTGTCCTTCCTCGGCCGTGGGTTCGGCGAGGTCGCGCCCTACGTCGTGATGATCATCGTGCTGCTCGTCCGCCCCTCCGGCCTGTTCGGGACCAAGGAGCTGACACGTGTCTGACACCCTCTCCGCCCCCGCCGGGGCCCGGCGGACCGCGGCCGCGGGCACGTCCGGGGCCGGCCGCTCGCCGCTGCAGCGGTGGCTCCGGCCGGTGCTGCTCGTGGCGGCCCTCGTCGTGCTGCTGGTGCTCCCGCTGTACGTCGAGGAGTTCTGGCTGCGCACCGGCTTCGCCGTCGCCGGCGCGATCGTCGGCGCGATCGGGCTGAACCTGCTGGTCGGCACCAGCGGCCAGCTGTCGCTGGCGCACGCCTTCTTCCTGGCCGTCGGCGCGACCACCTACACCTACGTCTCCGGCGAGTCCGGCGGCCTGGGCACCCGGGCGGCGCTGCGCGGGCTGGAGCTGCCGCCGATCGTCGGCATGGTGCTCGGCGTGCTGCTCGCCGGCCTCGCCGGCCTGCTGTTCAGCCCCATCGCGGCCCGTCTGCGCGGCATCTACCTCGGTGTCGCCTCGCTCGGGCTGGTGTTCATCGGCGTCCACGTGCTCAACACCTGGACGCCGGTCACCGGCGGGTTCAACGGCCGCTCGGTGCCGGAGTTCTCGCTGTTCGGCTTCAGCTTCGGCAACAGCGACCCCACGCTGTTCGTCCTCGGCGTGCCCTACCGGGAGGCCGAGCGGCTCTGGTACCTCGGCATCGTCCTGGCGCTGGCGGCCTACGTCTTCGCCCGCAACCTGTTGCGCAGCCGGCCCGGCCGGGCGCTGGAGACGCTGCGCGACAGCGAGGTCGCCGCCTCGGTCATGGGCGTCAACGTGCAGGCCTACAAGGCGCGGGTGTTCATGGTCAGCTCCATGTACGCCGGGCTGTCCGGGGTGATGTACGCGCTGTCGATCGGCAGCATCGCGCCGGAGTCCTTCGGCCTGACGGTCTCGGTGCTGTACCTGGCGATGATCGTGCTGGGTGGGCTCGGCTCGGTGGGCGGCGCGGCGCTGGGCGCGGCGTTCGTCACCGCCCTGCCGCTGGTGTTCCAGCAGTTCGCCGACGTGCTGCCGCTCGTCAGCGCGCCCGGCGAGGGCGGCATCGCCGCCGGCACCGCCGCCCGCTACCTGTTCGGCCTGGCGATCGTGCTCGTCGTCCTCTTCGAGCCCGGCGGCCTGGTCGGGATCGCCCACCGCTTCCGCCGCCGGGGACGCAGACCCGGCCGCGGATCCCCGAGCGCCACACCGGGCTCGGGTGCGTCCAGCACCGTCCCCGAACCGTCCGATCCACCAGCGCAAGGGAGCGCCAGATGAGAGCAGCAGTGCGTCTGCGGGGGGCCACCGTCCTGGCCGCCGTCACCGTCGTCGTCGTCAGCGGCTGCAGCACCCGGGCCGAGGACAGCGGCGGCGGTGGGGGAGGCGAGGGCGGCGGCGACGTCGCCACCGACGTCGGCGTGGAGGACACCACCATCCGACTCGGGGTGCTCACCGACCTGACCGGCGTCTTCGCCGCGCTCGGCCAGGACATCACCAACGGCAACACCCTGTACTGGGAGGACAACCAGGTCTGCGACACCTACGACGTCGAGCTCGACGTCCAGGACACCGGCTACGTGCCGCAGACCGGCGTGCAGCTCTACAGCGCGATGGAGCCCAACGTGCTGGCGATGCAGCAGACGATCGGGTCGCCGATCAACACCGCGCTGGCCGGGGACTACGAGAGCGACCAGATCGTCAACTTCCCGTCGGCCTGGGCGCGCACGCTCACCGAGATCCCCGGCACCGGCGTCCTCGGCGCCACCTACGACGTCGAGATCGCCAACGGCTACCAGTACCTGTTCGACCAGGGGCTGCTGCAGGACGGCGCCACCGTCGGGCACATCTACTTCGAGGGCGAGTACGGGGAGAACGGCCTGGCCGGCACCGAGGCCGTCGCGGAGGCCCGCGGCCTGGAGGTGATCCCGGCGCAGATCAAGTCCACCGACCAGGACATGTCCGCCCAGGTCACCCAGTTCGCCTCGGCCGGCGTCGACGCGATCGTGCTCACCGTCGCGCCCACGCAGACCGCCTCGGTGGCCGCGGTGGCGCAGGCCCAGGGCCTCGACGTCCCGATCCTGGGCAGCAACCCGGTGTTCGCGCCGGGCCTGCTGCAGGGCGCGTCGGCGCAGTGGCTCAAGGACCACCTCTACGTGGCCTCGCCGGTCACCGCGTGGGACGCCCAGCCCGAGCTGCTCGAGCAGTACGAGGCGGCCTACCCGAACGTCACGCCGAGCCTCGGCGCGATCTTCGGCTACGCGATGGGCGACGTGATGAACCAGGTGCTCGACGCCGCCTGCGAGAGCGGCGACCTGACCCGCGAGGGCCTCGTCGCGGCGTTCGGCGAGTTGGAGGACGTCGACACCGGCGGCCTGCTGGTGCCGATCAACGGGTTCGAGACCGGCGTCTCGCCGAGCACGCAGAGCCTCATCCTGCGGCCGGCCGACGTCCCCGGCGGCGCCGAGGTCGTCCAGGAGGCGTTCGAGGGCGAGCTCGCCGCCCAGCTGGCCGGCTGAACCGCCGGACCCGCGCCCGGCGCCCGTCCCCTCCGGGGGGCGGGCGCCGGGCGCGTCCTCGTCGGCGGCAGGCCGTGGGGGAACACGCGTCCGTGACGGCAGAGCACGACGACGCCCCTCCCGCGCCGGTGTCCCCGGCCGACGACACCCTGCGACTGCTGCGGACCGGGGCGGGGCCGGTCAGCTGCGCCGACGGCGGGAGCGGGACGCCCGTGGTCGTGTTCGTCGGCGGCGCGGGCGGCCCGGCGGTGACCTGGGAGCCGGTCCGCGCGCGGGTGGCCGGCACGACCCGGGCCCTGGCGTTCGACCGGCCGGGCTACGGGGAGAGCCCGCGGCGCCGCGGCGGTCCGCTCACCTCGCCCCGGCGGCTGGCCGCGGAGCTCTCCGACGTCCTCGCGGCGGCGGGGACCCCGACCCCCGTGGTGCTGGTCGCGCACTCCTTCGGCGGCTTCGTCGCGCGCGCGTTCGCGGCCGCGCACCCGGAGGCGGTCGCGGGCCTGGTGCTGGTGGACGCCACGCACGAGGAGGAGTGGACCGACCGCTACCCGGAGGCGCACCGCCGCGGCCTCGCCCTCGCGCCCGCTCCCTCGGTGCCCTCGCCGCGGCCTCGGCCGTGGGTGTGCCGCAGCTGCTGGCCCGGCTGCCGTTCGTGCCGCTGGGGAGCGTGGACCGGCTGCCGCAGCCGTACCGCGCGCGGGCGCGCCGGCTGGGGGCCCGCCGCGGCAGCCTGCGCACCGCCGCTGCGGAGTTCGCCGGCATGGAGGCGGCCGCCCGGGAGATGGCCGACGTGGGCGGTCTCGGCGACCTGCCGCTCGTCGTCCTCGCGCACGGCCGGCCCGGGCCCGTGGCGCCCGGGGTGTCCGCGGCGGAGGCCGCGGAGATCGAGCGGCCGGCGCAGGACTCCCAGCGCTCGCTCGCCGCACTGTCCACCCGCGGCCGGCTCGTCGTCGCCGACACCGGGCACGACGTCCACGTGGACGCCCCGGAGGTCGTCGTCCGCGCGGTGCTCGACCTGCTGGACGAGCTGCGGCGGTGAGGGAGCGGCCTACAGGCCCAGCCGCTTGGCGATGACCTCGTTCATGATCTCGGTGGTCCCGCCGCCGATGCCGAGGATGCGGGCGTCGCGGTAGTGCCGCTCCACCTCCGACTCCCGCATGTAGCCCAGCCCGCCGAAGACCTGCACCGCCGCGTCGACCACGGAGTCGCAGGCGGCCACCGCGGTGTTCTTGGCCATCGACACCTCGGTCACGACGTCCTCGCCGGCGAGCCAGCGCTGCATCACCGCGCGGGTGTAGGTGCGCGCGACGTCCACCTCCCGGGCCATCTCGGCCAGCTTGTGCCGGATGACCTGCCGGGAGGACAGCGGCCGGCCGAACGTGGACCGCTGCCGCACCCAGTCCAGCGCGAGGTCCAGGCAGCGGGCGGCGGTGGCGTACGCCTGCACCGCCAGGCTCAGCCGCTCGGACTGGAACTGCCGCATGATCTGCACGAAGCCGCTGCCCTCGGCGCCGACCAGGTTGGCCGCCGGCACCCGGACGCCGGTGAAGGACAGCTCCGCGGTGTCCGAGCAGCGCCAGCCCATCTTGTCCAGCCGCCGGCCGACGGTGAACCCCGGCGTCCCCGTGTCGACCACCAGCAGCGAGATGCCGGCGTGGCCCGGGCCGCCGGTGCGGACGGCGGTGGTGACGAAGTCGGCCCGCACGCCGCTGGTGATGTAGGTCTTGGCGCCGTCGACCACGTACTCGTCGCCGTCGCGCACCGCCCGGGTCCGCAGCGACGCGACGTCGGAACCGGCGTCGGGCTCGGTGACGCCGAGGGAGCCGATGAGCTCGCCGGCCAGCGTCGGGCGGACGTAGCGGTCGACCAGCGCGGGGGAACCGTCGGCCACGACGTGCGGCAGCGCGATCCCGTGCGTGAACAGGCTCGCCGCCACCCCGGTCGACCCGCCGCCGAGCAGCAGCTCCTCGGTGACGATCGCCGAGTCGATCGCGTCGCCGCCCCCGCCGCCGACCTCCTCCGGGAACGCGACGCCGAGCAGCCCGGCGGCGGCCGCCCGGCGGTGCAGCTCCCGCGGCAGCTCGCCGGCGGTCTCCCACTCCTCGACGTGCGGCGCGACCTCGCGGGCGACGAAGTCGCGGGCCAGCCGCCGCAGCGCGACCCGCTCGGGGGTGGTCCACGGGTCGGCGGCGGGCGCGGCCGTCGTCACCGCTGCACGGCCTCCTCGGCGCCGCCGTACTCCTTGCGCAGCGTCGTCTTGAGCACCTTGCCGGTCGCGTTGCGCGGCAGTTCGGGCACGAACTCCACCCGGGTTGGGCACTTGAAGTGGGCCAGCCGCTCGCGCGCGTAGCCGAGCAGCGCGTCCGCGTCGGCCCCGGCGCCCTCGGCCAGCGCCACGACGGCGACCGGCGTCTCGCCCCAGCGCGGGTCGGGCACCCCGACGACGGCGACCTCGCGCACCGCCGGGTGCCGGTAGAGCACCTGCTCGACCTCGATCGGGTACACGTTCTCGCCGCCCGAGATGATCATGTCCTTCTTGCGGTCGACGAGGGTGACGAAGCCCTCGGCGTCCATCCGGCCCAGGTCGCCGGTGTGGAACCAGCCGTTGCGGAAGGCCTCCGCCGTCGCCTCGGGCAGGCCCCAGTAGCCGGCGAACACGTTGGGCCCGCGCACCACCAGCTCGCCGACGACGTCGGTGGCGACGTCCCGGTCGTCCTCGTCGACGATCCGCGCCTCCACGTGCATGAGCGCCCGGCCGATCGACCCGGCCTTCTCCTTGACGTGGTCGGCGTCGAGGATCGACACCGCCGGTGCGGTCTCGGTCATGCCGAAGCCCTCCTGGAAGGGCAGGCCCTTGCCCTGGAAGAACTCGATGACCGGCAGCGGGCACGGCGCGCCGCCGGTGACGGCCAGCTCCAGCGCCGACAGGTCGTGCCGGTCGAAGTCGGGGACCGCGGTCAGCGCGGCCCACATGGCCGGGACGAGGAACTGCACCGTCGCCCGCGACCGCGCCATCGCCTCGAGGGTCTGCGACGGGTCGAACGACGGCAGGACCACGTTGGTGCCGCCCAGGTAGAGCAGCGGCAGCGTGTGCACGCCGAGCCCGCCGATGTGGAACATCGGCGCGACCGTCACGGTCACGTCGCTCTCCTTGAGCCCGCGGCCGAACGACAGGACGTTGACGACGTTCCAGAAGTGGTTGTCGTGGGTGAGCATCGCGCCCTTGGGGCGGCCGGTCGTGCCGGAGGTGTACATCAGGCAGGACAGGTCGCTGCCGGCGACGTCGGTGCCGAGCGCCCGCGGCTCGCCGGACGCCAGCAGCGGCTCGAAGGGGAGCTCGCCGTCGCCGGCCTCGCCGTCGGCGACGACCCGGTGGCGCACGCGGACGCCCTCGCCGCCCAGCGCGGCACGGGCGACCGGCGCCAGCGGCCCGGACCAGACGAAGACGTCGGCGCCGGAGTCGGCGAGCAGGTAGGCGACCTCCGGCGGCGCCAGGCGCAGGTTCATCGGCACGAAGACCGCGCCGAGCTTGGCGGTGGCGAACATCGTCTCGAGGAAGGCGGGGCTGTTGAGCAGCAGCCCGGCGACCCGGTCGCCCTGGCGGACGCCGAGGTCGCGCAGCGCGCGGGCGAGGGAGTCGGTGCGCCGGTCGAAGTCGGTGTAGGTGAGCCGCCGGTCCCCGAACACCAGGGCGGTGCGGTCCCCGGAGAGGAACGCCCGCCGCGTCGGCCAGCTGCCGATGCCCCTGTCCATGTCTGCCCTCTCCCGCGCTGCTGTGGTCCGGGTCACGGAGTCTGGCGAGGACCTGACGCGGTCGTCAACTGCCTGCGGCCTGTGTCAGGCTGCCCGGGCCCGAGGACGCGGAGGTGGGGCGATGACCGGCACGCAGGCAGGCGCGCAGCAGGACCAGCTCCCCGTGACCGACCGGGGACGGCGCACCCGGGCCGCGCTGCTGCAGGCCGGCCGCGAGCTGTTCGAGGAGCGCGGGTTCGCCGACGTCCGGATCGACGCGGTGTCCGAGCGGGCCGGCGTCTCGCACGGCACCTTCTACACCTGGTTCGACTCCAAGGAGTCGCTGCTGCGGGCGATCGTCGCGGTCGTGGTGGAGGACCTGTTCACCGCCACCGCGGTGGGCCCGCGGCTGCCGGCCGACGCGCCCTACGAGCGGATCGAGGCGGCCAACCGGCTGTACCTCACGGCGGTCACCCGGCACGCCCGGATCCTGCGCGTCCTGGACTCGCTGGCCGACACCCGCGAGGAGTTCCGGCGGCTGCGGGTCGACGTCCGGGAGGCGTTCGTGCGGCGCGGCATGGAGGGCCTGGAGCGGCTGCAGGAGCTGGGGCTGGCCGACGCCTCCCTGCCGCCGCGCGCGGCGGCCAGCGCGCTCGGGGCGATGGTCGAGTCGTTCGCGCACCTGTGGCAGGACCCGGTGGAGGACCTCGACGAGGACGCCGCCGTCGAGGTGCTCACCCGGCTGTGGGCCGGCGCCATCGGCCTGCCGGCCTCGGCCTGGCCCGACGGCGGCGCCGGCCGGCCTAGCCGGTGACCCAGGAGGGGCGGCGCTTCCCCAGCAGCGCGGCGACGCCCTCGCGCGCCTCGGCCGAGCCGAACCGCTCCGCCGACAGCGCGGCCATCCGGCGGAGGTCCTCCTGCAGGTCGGCGCCGGGCAGCTCGCGCAGCAGCCGCTTGGTGACGGCGAGCGCCTCCGGTGCGCCCAGCGCGAGCTGACCGACGAGGTCGTCGACCGTGGCGTCGAGGTCGCCGTCGGCCACCGCGCGGTCGAGCAGGCCGGCCTCCCGGGCGCGGGCGCCGTCGAAGGGCTCGCCGGTGAGGAACAGCTCGCGCGCCGCCCGCGGGTCCATGCGCCGCAGGCAGGGGACGGCGATGACCGCCGGCGCCACCCCGATGCGGACCTCGCTGAAGCCGAACGTCGCCCCGGCGAGGCCCACGGTGAGGTCGCAGGCCGCGATCAGCCCGAGGCCCCCGGCGCGGGCGGCGCCGTTGACCCGCGCCACCACGGGCTTCGGCCCCTCCATCAGCAGGGTGAGGACCTCCGGCAGGCCGACCGGCCCGGGACCGCCGCCGGCGCGCTGCTCCTTGAGGTCGGCGCCGGAGCAGAACACCGGCCCGGCGCCGGTCAGCACCAGCACCCGCACCGCGTCGTCGGCGAGCGCCTCCCGCAGCGCGGCGTGCAGCTGCTCGAGCAGGGCGCGGGACAGCGCGTTGCGGTTCGTGGGGGAGTCCAGCGTCACCACCGCCCCCGGCCCGCGACGGGCGACGGTGACCAGGGGCGCGTCAGCCACGGAACTCGTCGCGCAGCTCGTGCTTCTGGATCTTGCCGGTGGCGGTCTTCGGCAGCCCGGTGCGGACCTCGATCCGCTTGGGCACCTGGAAGCCGGCCAGGTGCGCCCGGCAGTGGGCGAGCAGCCGTTCCGCGAGCGCGGCGGGGTCGGCGTCCGGGTCGGCCGGCACGACGACGCCGGTGACCGCCTCGCCCCAGCGGTCGTCCGGGACGCCGATCACCGCGGCCTCGACGATCTCCGGGGACGCCAGCAGTACCCGCTCCACCTCGACGGAGGAGACGTTCTCCCCGCCGGTCTTCACCATGTCCTTGACCCGGTCGGTGAACCACACGACGCCCTCCTCGTCGAGGTGGCCGACGTCGCCGGAGTGGAACCAGCCGTGCGCGAACGCGGCGGTGTTCGCCGCCGGGTCGTTCCAGTACCCGCTCATCACGTGCGGGCCGCGGTAGACGATCTCCCCGGTCTCACCCGGCGGCAGCAGCCGGCCCGCCGGGTCCATGACGCGGGTGTCGACGGTGACCGTCGACGGCCCCCACGACGCCGCCTTCGTCTCCTGGTGCGAGGGCCACTGGAACACCGTCGCCGGCACGCACTCGGTCTGCCCCGAGCCCAGCAGCACCCTCGCGTTCGGGAACGCGGCGGCGATCGCGGTGATCCGCTCCTGCGGCATCGGGGCCATCGCGTAGATGCACAGCTGCACCGAGGACAGGTCCCGCGTCCGGATGCCCGGGGCGGCGAGCAGCGCGGCGTACATCATCGGCAGCAGCATCAGGTGGGTTGCCCGGCGGCGCTCGACCACCTCGAGGAAGGCCTCGGGGTCGAAGCCGCCGGGCAGGACCGCGGTGCCCCCGGTGAGCAGGACCGGCAGCAGCAGGGTGTCCAGCGCGGTGGTGTGGAACAGCGGCAGCACGATCGGCAGGACGGAGAACTCGTCGCCGCGCCGGTGGCCGACCTGCAGCGCGTTGCTCAGCACGCCGACGTGCACCGCCAGGTGGCTGGTCAGCACGCCCTTGGGCCGCGCGGTGGTGCCCGAGGTGTACAGGCAGTGCACGGTGTCGCGGTCGTCGACGATCACCTGCACCGGCGTCGGGTCGGCGGCGACGTCGTCCCACCGCAGCACGTCGCGCCCGGCGACCTGCGCCGGGGCGTCCCCGGTGACGACCACCCGGGTGACCGCGGGGAGCCCGGGCAGCACGGCCTCGAGCAGCGGCAGGAACACCGGGTCGGCGACGACGGTCTCCGTGCCGGAGTCGGCGAGGATCCACCCGACGTCCTCGGGCGCCAGCATCAGGTTGACCGGCAGCGCGACCAGCCCGGCCTTGGCGCAGCCGAAGAAGCTCGCGGCGAAGCGCCACGAGTTGCCGAGCAGGAAGGCCACCGGCTCCTGGTGGCGCACGCCGGCGTCGAGCAGGCCGCGGCCGAACGCCTCGGCGGCGGCGTCGAGGCGGGCGTAGGTGACCTCCTCCTCGCCGTCGACGATCGCGGTGCGGCCGGGGAACAGCTGCGCGGAGCGGGTCAGCACGTCACCCACCGAGAACCGGGTGGCGAGGTTGAGCTCCAGGGGGTCGATGCCGGACAGGTCAGGACGCACCGCGGTCTCCTCCGCTCTCGGGGGCTGTCGGGCTGACGACCGCGAGCACCGCGCCCGTCTCCACCTGCGCGCCCACGTCGGCGGGCAGGGAGGTGACCACCCCGTCGGCCGGCGCGACCACGGGGTGCTCCATCTTCATGGCCTCGAGGACCAGCACCAGCTGCCCGGCGCGGACCTCGTCGCCCTCGGCCACGGCCACCCGCGTGACCGCGCCGGGCATGGTCGCGGTGAGCGAGCCGGGCGCCACCGCGGCGGACGGCTCGGGGAAGCGCGGCAGCTCGGTGAACGCCGTCGCGCCGTCGGGGCCGTCGACGAAGCTGCGGTCGCCGTCGACGTGCACCTCGTAGGCGCCGCGCAGCCCGCCGGTCTCGACGTCGAGCCGGACCCGGCCCGGGCCGGTCACCTCCGTGCCGAGGACGAGGAGGTCCACCGGCTCGCCGTCGACGTCGGCGGTCACGCCGTCGCGGTGCAGGCGGTAGTGCACGGTGCCGGCGTCGAACGCGGTGGTCTGCGGCATCGTGGGGTTGTTGCGCCAGCCCGAGGGCAGGCCGGCCAGCAGCGGCGCGGCCGCCCGCCGCAGTGCCGCCCCGGCCAGCGCGGCGGCGACGGCGTGCACGCGGCGGCCGGCGTCGTCGACCAGCGGGGCGGCGAGGACGTCGAGGCCGTGCCGGTCCAGGAAGCCGGTGTCGGTCTCGCCGGCGAGGAAGGCCGGGTGCCGCAGCACGCGGACGAGCAGGTCGCGGTTGGTGACCGGCCCGTGCAGCCGGGCTCGGGCGAGCGCGCCGGCCAGCGCCAGCGCGGCCGACGAGCGGTCCGGTGCCCAGGCGACGACCTTGGCGAGCATCGGGTCGTAGTGCACGCCGACGTCGTCGCCCGTGCGGAAGCCGCTGTCCAGCCGGACTCCCGGCCCGGGCGGCGTGCGGAACTCCGCGTCGGCCGGCACCGAGAAATCGGCCAGCCGGCCCGACTGCGGCAGCCAGTCGCGCGCCGGGTCCTCGGCGTAGAGGCGCACCTCGACCGCGGCGCCGGACAGGGTGGGGGAGACCGCCTCCGGGGGCAGCGGGCGGCCGGCGGCGACGTCGAACTGCAGGCGCACCAGGTCCAGGCCGGTGACCGCCTCGGTGACCGGGTGCTCGACCTGCAGCCGGGTGTTCATCTCGAGGAACCAGAAGTCCCCGCCCTCGTCGAGCAGGAACTCCACGGTGCCGGCGCCGACGTAGCCGATCGCCCGCGCGGCGGCCACGGCGGCGTCCTGCAGCCGCCGGCGGAGCTCCGGCCCGACGGCGGGGGAGGGCGCCTCCTCGACCACCTTCTGGTGCCGGCGCTGGATGGAGCACTCCCGCTCGAACAGCGCCACCGTCGTCCCGTGCCGGTCGCCGAACACCTGCACCTCGACGTGCCGCGGGCGCTCGACCAGCCGCTCGAGGAACACCGTGCCGTCGCCGAACGCCGACGCCGCCTCCCGGCCGGCGCCCTCCACCGCCTCGGCCAGCTCGCCGGCGTCGCGGACGGTCCGCATGCCGCGCCCGCCGCCGCCGAAGGACGCCTTCACCAGCAGCGGGTAGCCGACCTCGTCGGCGGCCTTGGCCAGGGTGTCGCCGGACAGGCCCGTGGCGTCCACGCTCGGCAGCACGGGCACCCCGGCCCGGCCCATGAGCTCCTTGGCGGCGAGCTTGCTGCCCATCGCCCGCACGGCGTCGGGCCCGGGCCCGACGAACACCAGCCCGGCGTCCTCGACGGCGCGGGCGAAGTCGGCGTTCTCGGACAGGAAGCCGTAGCCGGGGTGCACGCAGTCGGCGCCGGCGCGCAGCGCGGCGGCCACCACGAGGTCGGCGCGCAGGTAGGTCTCGGCGGGCGTGCTGCCCGGCAGCCGCACCGCGACGTCGGCCTCGGCCACGAACGGCGCCCCGGCGTCGGCGTCGGAGTACACGGCGACGGTCCGCAGGCCCATGGCGCGGGCGGTGCGGAACACCCGCCGGGCGATCTCGCCGCGGTTGGCGACCAGCACGCAGGTGAGCGCGCGGGTCACAGCCGGAACACCCCCCATCCGTCGTGCAGTCCTCTCACCGGGGCGTTGTGGACCGCCGACAGGGCGAGGCCGAGGACGGTGCGGGTGTCGCGGGGGTCGATGATCCCGTCGTCGTAGAGCCGGCCGGAGAGGAACAGCGCCAGCGACTCCGTCTCGATCTGCTGCTCCACCGCGGCGCGCATCGCGGCCGCGGCCTCCTCGTCGTAGTCCCGGCCGCGGGCCCGGGCGCTGGCCCGGCCGACGATGTCGAGGACGCCGGCCAGCTGCGCCGGGCCCATGACCGCGCTCTTGGCGTTGGGCCAGGTGAACAGGAAGCGGGGCTCGTAGGCCCGGCCGCACATGCCGTAGTTGCCGGCGCCGTAGGAGGCGCCGATGTTGACGGTCAGGTGCGGGACGGTGCTGTTGGAGACCGCGTTGATCATCTGCGAGCCGGCCTTGATGATCCCGTCCTGCTCGTACTCGGTGCCGACCATGTAGCCGGTGGTGTTCTGCAGGAACAGCAGCGGGGTGTCGGTCTGGTTGGCCAGCTGGATGAACTGCGCGGCCTTCTCGGCGTCCTGCCGGAACAGCACGCCGCGGGCGTTGGCCAGCACGCCGACCGGGTAGCCGTGGATGCTCGCCCAGCCGGTGACCAGCGAGGTGCCGTAGAGCGGCTTGTGCTCGTCGAACCGGCTGCCGTCGACGACCCGGGCCAGGACGTCGCGCGGGTCCAGCGGCTGCCGCAGGTCGGCCGGGGCGAGGTCGAGCAGCTCCTCCGGGTCGTGCAGCGGCGGGTCGGCCGGCCGGGAGGGGCCGGGGCCCTGCTTGCGCCAGTTGAGGTTCCGCACGATCCGCCGGCCGATCCGGATGGCGTCGACCTCGTCGACGGCGAGGTGGTCGGCGCTGCCGGAGACCCGCGCGTGCATCGCCGCGCCGCCGAGGGACTCCTCGTCGGCCTCCTCGCCGGTGGCCATCTTCACCAGCGGCGGCCCGGCGAGGAACACCTTGCTGCGGTCCTCGATCATCACGACGTGGTCGCTCATCCCGGGCACGTAGGCGCCGCCGGCGGTGCTGTTGCCGAACACGAGCGCGACGGTCGGGATGCCCGCGGCCGAGAGCCGGGTGAGGTCGCGGAAGCCGCGGCCGCCGGGGATGAAGATCTCCGACTGGGTGGGCAGGTCGGCGCCGCCGGACTCCACGAGGCTGACGAACGGCAGCCGGTTGACCCGCGCGACGTCGTGCGCCCGGGCGGACTTGCGCAGCGTGTACGGGTTGGACGTGCCGCCGCGGACGGTGGGGTCGTTGGCCGACACCACGACCTCGACGCCCTCGACGACGCCGATGCCGGTGACCGTGCTCGCCCCGACCGGGAAGTCGGTGCCCCACGCGGCGTAGGGGGACAGCTCCAGGAACGGGCTGTCCCGGTCCAGCAGCAGCTCGATCCGCTCGCGCGCGGTGAGCTTGCCGCGCTGCCGGTGCCGCGCCAGCGCCTTCTCCCCGCCGCCGGCGGTGGCCAGCCGGAGCTGCTCCTCCAGCTCGGCCAGCCGCTCCAGCATCGCCGCGCGGTTGCCCGCGGCCCGCTCGTCCAGGACGGTCACGCATCCACCTCCGGGGGCAGCAGGCGCTCGGGGACGTCGACCACGCGGGAGCGCAGCCACTCGCCCACGGCCTTGGCCTGCGGGTCGAACCGGGTGCCCGCGGCGACGCCGTCGCCGAGCAGCCCGGGCAGCTGGAACAGCAGCGCCCGCAGCCCGGGCAGCAGCTCGCGGGTGACCGGCAGCGCGGCGGCCTCGGGGAGCAGCGCGCGCAGCCGGTCGGGGGTGAGGAAGGCGGCCAGCCAGGCGAAGCCGTCGTCGTCGCGGGCCCAGACGCCGAGGGTCGCCGCGCCGCCCTTGTCGCCGCTGCGCGCGCCGGCGACCCGGCCGAGCGGGACGCTGCGCGTCGGCCCGTCGTCGTCCCACGCGGGCGGCCCGGCCGGCTCCGGGACGTCGGCGGCCGCCGCGGCGGGGACGGCGGAGGGCAGGGTCTCGGTGCTCCCGTCCGGCAGCCCGACCACCTGCGGCACCTCCTCGGCGGGCACCCAGGCGGCGGAGTAGACGCCGTAGGGGGACGGGGTCGGCGGCGCCGAGGTGGCGTGGAAGCCGGGGATGCTGGCCAGGCCGAGCTCGACCACCGGCACGGTGAACGCCTTGCCCACCTTGCGGCGGTCGCGGTCCTTGACCGTGACGTGCAGCAGCGCCGCGGCCTCCTCCTGCACGCCGGCGTCGGGGGAGTCGGTGCGGGCGAGGGTGACGGTGACGTCCTCGATGCCCGCGAGCGCCGGGGCGAGCTGGCGGCGCAGCAGCTCCGCCTTGCGCTCGACCTCCAGGCCGGTCAGCGGCAGCGTCATCGCGTTGCGGAAGCCGCCGAGCCGGTTGACCGCGACCTTGAGCAGCCCCTGGGGCGGCAGCCCGCGGGCGCCGGACACCTCCACCCGGTCCGGGCCGGCCTGCCGCAGCCGCAGCGTGTCGAAGCGGGTGACGACGTCCGGCCCGCCGTAGCGGCTGCCGGTGAGCTCGTAGAGCAGCTGCTCGGTGACCGTCCCGACCGTCACCGCACCGCCGGTGCCGGGGTGCTTGGTGATCACCGATGTGCCGTCGGCGGCGATCTCGGCGAGCGGGAAGCCGACGTGGTCGAGTGCCGCGGGGTCGGCGTCGAGCAGCTCGGCGAAGAAGCTGTGGTTGCCGCCGGTGGCCTGCGCGCCGCACTCGAGCACGTGCCCGGCCACGGTCGCGCCGGCCAGCGCGTCGAGGTCGGCCGTGCCCCGGTCGTCGCCGCCCCAGCCGTGGTGCCACGCTGCCGGCCCGACGACGAGGCTCGCGTCGGTGACCCGGCCGGTGACGACGACGTCGGCGCCGGCCTGCAGCGCCCGCACGATGCCGCGGCAACCGAGGTAGGCGTTGGCGGTGAGCGCGTCCTCGACGTCGCGGTCACCCGGCGGGCGGTCGCCGGCGCGCAGCCGGCCGCGCAGCTCGCCGAGGCGGGGGAGCAGGTCGTCGCCGCTCACGGTGGCCACCCGCACCGGCAGCCCGAGCCGCTCCCCGAGCCCGCTGACGGCGGCGGCCAGGCCCTGCGGGTTCAGCCCGCCGGCGTTGGCCACGATGCGGACGCCGCGCTCCAGCGCGGTGCCCAGGCACTCCTCGAGCTGGGACAGGAAGCTGCGCGCCCAGCCGGCCGCCGGGTCCTCGGCCTTCTGCCGGCCGAGGATGAGCATGGTCAGCTCGGCCAGGTAGTCGCCGGTGAGGACGTCGACCTCGCCGCCGTCGAGCATCTCGCGCATGGCGGCGTGCCGGTCGCCGTAGAACCCGGACACGTTGGCCACCCGCAGGGGAGCCGTCACCGCGGTGCCCCGCCCCGTGGCTCCCGCCCGGCGCCGGGCGGTCCGGCGAAGGCCTGCGCGATGTCCGCCCACTCCCGCGCGGCCGGGCCCGTGACCTCGAGGTCGAGGTCGTCGCGGTGCCGGCGCTGGGTGACCAGCAGGCAGAAGTCCAGCGCGGTCCCGCGGACGACGTCGGCGGCGTCCTCGGGCCCCCAGGTCCAGCGCTCGCCGCCGGGGCCGGTGAGCTCGACCCGCACCGGGCGGTCGGGCGCCGGCAGGCCGCGGACGGCGTAGGCGAACGGCCGGGCGCGGACGCCGATCTCGGCGACCGACCGCAGCCGGGCGGTCGGCTCCCGGGTCTGGCCGAGCGCGTCGACGACGTCCTGCCCGTGCGCCCAGGTCTCCATCAGCCGGGCGGTGACGAACGACGCCGGGCTCATCGGCGGCCCGAACCACGGCACCCGCACGCCGGGGTCGGCCGCGCGCAGGGCCGCGGCCAGCGCCGCCCGGCCGGACCGCCAGGCGGCCAGCACCTCCGCCGGCGGATCGGCGCGGCCCTCGCGGGTCAGCCGCTCGACGTAGTCGCCGGCGCCGTCGCCGAGTCCGGCCACCAGCGCGGTGAACCCGGCGGGGTCGGTGACGGCGAGCAGCGCGTCCCGGTCGAAGAACCGCAGGTGGTTGACGGTGTCGCGGACGTCCCAGCCGGTCGCGGGGGTGGAGGTGAGCCAGGCGTCGTCGTCGAGCGGGGCGACGCGCGCGTCGAGGTCGGCGGACTCGGCCTCGAGGTCGTCGACCAGCGCCTGCAGCAGCGGGGCGCCGCTCACGCGTCGAACCCGTCCATCCGGGCCAGCACCTGCAGCATCACCTCGTCGGCGCCGCCGCCGATCGAGGCCAGCCGGCTGTCCCGGAAGAACCGGGAGGTCCAGGTCTCCTCCATGTAGCCCGTGCCGCCGTGGAACTGCAGGCACGCGTCGGCCACCTCGCGCAGCAGCCGGCCGGCGGTCAGCTTGGCCACCGTGGCCGCCCGGGTGGTGTCCTCGCCGTCCACGTACGCCTGCGCGCACGCGTAGTTGTGCGACTGCAGCAGGTCGACCTGCGCCGACAGCTCGGTCAGCCGGAAGACGACGTACTGGTTGGCCGCGAGCGGCCGGCCGAACGCCTGCCGCTGCTGCAGGTACCGGCGGGTGCGCTCCAGCGCGTGCCGGCAGCTGCCGACCGCGCCGTAGGCGGCGAACATCCGCTCGACGACGAACTGCGCCATCTGCTGCTGGAAGCCGCGGCCGACCGTGCCGATGGTGTTCGACACCGGCACCCGGACGTCGTCGAAGAACAGCTCGGCGGTGTCGGAGGAGCGGTTGCCGAGCTTGTCCAGCTTCCGGGAGACGGAGAAGCCGGGGGTGTCGGTGGGGACGACGATCTGGCTCATCCCGCGGTGGCCGCCCTCGTCGGAGGTGCGGGCCAGCAGGCACAGCCAGTCGGCCTGGGTGCCGTTGGTGATGTACAGCTTGCTGCCGTTGATGACCCACTCGTCGCCGTCCCGCACCGCGCGGGTGCGCAGCCCGGCGACGTCGGAGCCGGCGCCGGGCTCGGTGACGGCGATCGAGCAGACCGCGGTGCCGCGGATGGCCGGCTCCAGGTAGCGGCGCTTGAGCTCGTCACTGCCGAACTCGTGCAGCGACGGCGTGGCCATCATCGTCTGCACGCCGATCGCCATCGGGACGCCGGCGCACCCGGACCGGTGCAGCTCCTCGCAGAGGATCACGCTGAACAGGTGGTCGGCGCCCTGCCCGCCGTACTCGGGGTCGTACTCCAGGCCCAGCAGGCCGAGCTCGCCGAGCTTGGGGAACAGCTCGTGCGCCGGGAAGGTGCCGGCCCGCTCCCACTCGTCGACGTGCGGGGCGATCTCCCGCTCGACGACGTCGCGCACCGTCTTCCGGAACGCGGCGTGCTCGCTGGTGAAGCGCATGGGGAACCCCCGGCGGAGGCGGCGCGGCGCGGGCCGCGGCCGGACTTGACGACAGCGTCAGGTCTATCAGGATGGTGTGACCTGCACAACGATCGGCAGGGTCGACGGGAGGACGGGCGATGAGGCTGGGGCTGTCACTGGGCTACTGGGGCGCCGGCCCGCCGCCCGGCCAGGCCGAGCTGGTCGCGCTCGCCGAGGACCTCGGCTTCGACTCGGTGTGGACGGCGGAGGCCTACGGGTCCGACGCGCTCACCCCGCTGGCGTGGCTCGGCAGCCGGACGACGCGGCTGCGGCTGGGCACCGGCGTCGTCCAGGTGTCCGCGCGCACCCCGACCGCCACCGCCATGGCCGCGCTGACGCTGGACCACCTCTCCGGCGGCCGCTTCGTCCTCGGCCTCGGCGTCTCCGGCCCGCAGGTGGTCGAGGGCTGGTACGGCCAGCCCTACCCGCGGCCGCTGGCCCGGACCCGCGAGTACGTGGCGGTGCTCCGGCAGGCCTTCGCCCGCGAGGTGGTCCGCCTCGACGGCGAGCAGTACCGCATCCCGTTCCCCGGCGGCACCGGACTGGGCAAGGCGCTGCGGCCGACCGTCCACCCGCTGCGGGCCGACCTCCCGGTGCTGCTCGCCGCCGAGGGACCGAAGAACGTCGCGCTGGCCGCCGAGGTCGCCGACGGCTGGATCCCGCTGTTCTACTCACCGCACGACGACGCCCACTACCGCACGGCGCTCGCCGAGGGCTTCGTCCGGCCGGGCGCCCGCCGGACCGCGGACGACTTCGAGGTGGCCTGCACGGTGCCGGTGGAGGTCGACGACGACGTCGACGCCGCCGCCGACCGGGTGCGCCCGATGCTCGCCCTCTACGTCGGCGGGATGGGCGCGCGCGGGGCGAACTTCCACTACGAGGTCTTCGCCCGGATGGGGTTCGAGGCCGAGTGCGCCCGCATCCAGGAGCTCTACCTCTCCGGCGCGAAGGCCGAGGCGGTCGCGGCCGTGCCGCTCGCGATGGTCGAGAAGGTCGCCCTCGTCGGGCCGCGCGCCAAGATCGCCGACGACCTCGCGGCGTGGGAGGCCTCGCTGGTGACCACGATGCTGGTCTCCGGGTCGCCGGAGACGCTGCGGACGATGGCCGAGCTGGCCGGCTGAGTGGCGGTGCGCCGCCCGGGTGCCACGATGCGGGGTGTGGCAGCGACCGGCGGCACCGCGTTCGTCCTCGGCGGCGGGGGGGTGCTCGGCGCGGCCGAGGTCGGCATGCTGCAGGCGCTGCTCGAGCGCGGCGTCCGGCCCGACCTGGTGGTGGGCACCTCGGTGGGCGCCATCAACGGCGCGTTCGTCGCCGCCGACCCGACGCCGGACGCGGTGGACCGGCTGCGCACGCTGTGGCGGGAGCTGGCCTCGCGGCGGGTGTTCGCCGGGTCGGTGCTGGGCCGGGTCGGCACGCTGGTCCGGACCCGCACGCACCTGCACCCGCGCGAGCCGCTGCGGGAGATGCTCGAGGACGCCCTGCCGGTCCCGACGTTCGAGGAGCTGCGCGTCCCGTTCCAGTGCGTCGCGGCGAGCATCGAGCGGGCCGCCGAGCACTGGTTCGCCGACGGCGACCTGGTCGACGCGGTGCTCGCCTCCAGCGCCGTGCCCGGGCTGCTGCCGCCGGTGGAGATCGGCGGCGAGCACTACCTCGACGGCGGCCTGGTGCACAGCATCCCGGTCGGCCGCGCGGTGACGCTGGGCGCCGCGACGGTGTACGTGCTGCACGTCGGGCGGATCGACCGGCCCCTGTCCCCGCCGTCCCGGCCGTGGGAGGTGGCCACCGTCGCCTTCGAGATCGCCCGCCGGCACCGGTTCACCGCCGACCTCGCCACGCTGCCGGAGGGGGTCACGGTGCACGTGCTGCCCGCGGGAGACCCGGACCCGCCGGGGGCGGCCAACCTGCGCTACCGCGACTTCTCCGGCGTGCCGGCGCGGATCGAGCGGGCGTGCGCCGCGGCGGGGGAGTACCTGGACCGGGTCGCCGCCGGCCGGGGCGGGGTGGGCTGAGGTGCTGCCCCCGCGCCGCGTCCGCCGGGTCGCCGGCCCGCTGCTGGTCGGCGTGCTCGCGGTCGCCGTCCTGCTGCTGCCGGTGCTCGTCGTCGGAGCGGTGCTCGTGTCGTTCTTCCTGCCCGGGCGGCTGCGTGCACTGCGGCTGCTGTGCTTCGGGCTGGTCTACCTCGGCCTCGAGGTGGCCGGGCTGGCCGCCGCGGCGGTGCTGTGGGTGGTGAGTGGCTTCGGCCGCCGGCTGGACTCCCCGCGCTCCCGGGCGGCGCACTACACGGTGCTGCGGATGCTGCTCGACGTCCTGATGCGGACCGCGCAGCGGCTGTTCGCGCTGCGGCTGGTCACCGACGGCGAGTCCTGGTCGCCGCTGGACGACGGGGTGCCCGGCTCGACCAACGCCATGGTGGTGCTCTCCCGGCACGCCGGCCCCGGCGACTCGTTCCTGTTGGTGCACACGCTCATGGACCGCGACCACCTGCGCCAGCCGCGGATCGTGCTCAAGGACGTGCTGCAGCTGGACCCGCTGGTCGACGTCTACCTCAACCGGCTGCCCAACTCCTTCCTCTCCGCCGACCCGGCGGCCGGGCCGAGCCCGGAGGAGGCCATCGCCGACCTCGCCCGCGACCTCGGCGAGGAGGACGCGCTGCTCATCTTCCCCGAGGGCGCCAACTACACGCCGCGGCGCAGGGTGCGGGCGCTCCAGCGGCTGCGCGAGCGCGGGCACCACGCGGCCGTGCGGCGGGCCGAGGCGATGCGGAACCTGCTGCCCCCGCGCCCCGGCGGCGTGGTCGCTGCGCTGCAGGCCGCGCCGCACGCCGACGTCGTCCTCGTCGCGCACACCGGGCTGGAGCACCTGAGCACGGTCCGGGACGTCTGGCGCGGGCTGCCCATCGACAAGACGCTGCACCTGCGGTGGTGGTTCATCCCGGCCGCGGAGGTGCCGCGGGACGAGGCCGGGCTGACCGACTGGCTCTACCGCTGGTGGGAGACCATCGACGACTGGATCAGCACGACCTCGGCGGCGTCGGGGACGGGGGAGCGGTCCCGGGACGGTCAGATGACCCATGCCCCGCCGCCCCGGGGGTGACCAGCGTGGGGGCCGGCCCACCTCGTGGGTCTAACCCGGGAGGACCCCCGGCCCGTCCTGCGCGGCGTCCGCGGGGGCGCGGAGCACGGCCCGGCACAGGTCCGCCATCCCGACGATGCCGACCAGCCGGCCGCCGTCGACCACCGGGAGGTGGATCAGCCCCCGCTCGAGCACGAGGTCCAGCGCCGCGGCGACCGTGGTGTCCCGTTCCACCACGACGGCGGGGCCGGACACGACGTCGCTGATCCGCACCCGCTCCGGGTCCCGGCCGTCGGCGACCGCCTGCGCGACGTCGGCGTCGGTGACCAGCCCGAGCGGGACGCGGTCGTCGGCGTCGCGCAGGACGACGAGGGCGCCGTCCCCGGCGTGCCTCAGGAGGTACGCGGCCGCGGCGAGGTGGGCCCGCGGCTCCACGGTGGTGACCGCGGGCCGCGCGAGGTCGCCCACCGCCAGCGGGCGGACGACCGGCGCGGCCGGGGGCGCGGTGGCGGGGTCGGTCGTGGACAAGGCGGCTCCTCGGGTGCGGTGGCGGGTGCCCGTCACGTCCCGGCGCCCGGGCCGCCGAAGCGCTCGAGCCGGATCCAGGACGGGTCGTGGCCGATGTCGACCAGGGCGGTGGCGACGTCCTCCACGAAGTACGTGGGCCCGCAGACGAAGGTCCGCGGCCGCTCCGTCGGCGCGAACGCCCGCTCCTCGAGCACCGCGCGGTCGACGCGGCCGGTCAGGCCCCGCCACCCGGGCGGCGCCGCGCGGGTGAGGGTGATCGTGGCCTCCGGCTCCAGCCGGTCCCGGCCGAGGACGTGGTCGGCCGTGCGCGCGGAGTACAGCAGCCGGACCGGCGTCGGGGCCCCGGTGCGGCGCCGGTGGTCGAGCATCGCCAGGAACGGCGCGACGCCCACGCCCCCGGCGACCAGCTGCACCGGCCGGGTCTCGCCCCGCTCGAGGTCCGCGCCCGCCGACCACACGAAGTACCCGCCGATGGGGCCGCGCAGCTCCAGCACGTCGCCCGCGCGCAGCTCGCCGGTGAGGTAGGGCGACACCTCCCCGCCGTCGAGCCGCTCGACCATCAGGGACAGCAGGGGGTCCTCGGGCGCGGAGGCGATCGAGTAGCTGCGCTGGACCGTGTAGCCGTCCTCCGCGGTCAGGCGCAGGTCGACGTGCTGGCCCGGGAGGTGCCCCGTCCAGCCGGGCACCTCGAAGCGCAGCCGCCGCACCCAGGCCGTCTCGGGGACGCTGTCGACGACCGTGGCCCGCAGCCAGGTCAGTCGCCGCTGTACCGCTGTTCCAGCCATGGGTCCCCGCGGTCGTGGTAGCCGAACGTCTCCCAGAAACCGGGCTCGTCCAGGCGGCTCAGCGCGAAGCCGCGCAGCCACTTGGCGCTCTTCCAGAAGTACAGGTGCGGGACCAGCAGCCGGGCCGGCCCGCCGTGCTCGGGGGCCAGCGGCTCGCCCTCGTAGGTGTCGACCACCCAGGCCCGGCCGCCGGTCACGTCGGCCAGGGGCAGGTTCGTGGTGTAGCCGCCGTCGCAGAAGGCCACGACGTAGGCCACCTCCGGCCGGACCTCGCCGAGCAGCGTGTCGACGGCGACGCCCTCCCACCGGGTGTCGAACTTCGACCACTTGGTGACGCAGTGGATGTCGACGGAGACCGCCTCGCGGGGCAGCTGCCGGAACTCCTCCCACGTCCAGCGGCGCACGCCGTCCACCTCGCCCTGCACGGTGAGGTCCCACGCCGAGAGCGGCGTCCGCGGGGTCGGCCCGGCGGACAGGACGGGGAAGCCGGCGCCGACGTCGTACTGGCCCGGTGGCAGGCGGTCGCGGGGGGTGTCCGCCGACGCGCGGTGACCGAACCCCCGGGAGATCAGGGACATGGCAGCTCCTCCCGACGCCGCCCGACCCTGCCCGAGCGGGACCCCCGGCGGCATCAGTCGATCGACCCACCGCCGGTGCTCACCCGTCGGGCGACGAGCGCGGCGTGCCGGCGGTGGCCCCGGCGGTCGCGCCCGCGGCCAGCGCGTCCCGCAGCGCGGCACGGGCGGTGACGCCGAGCTTCGGGAAGGCGCGGTAGAGGTGCGCGCCCACCGTCCGCGGGGAGAGGTACAGGCGGTGGCCGATCTGCTTGTTGGACAACCCCGTGGCGGCGAGCATGGCGATCTCGTACTCCTGGGCGGTCAGCGAGGCCGGCGAGGGCCCGCCCGAGGGCCGGCGCGGGGCCGACCCGGTCGCCCGCAGCTCGGCCGACGCCCGCGCCGCCCACGGTGCGGCGCCGAGCCGCTCGAAGGTCTCCAGCGCCGCGGCCAGCTGCACCCGCGAGGCGCTGGTCGCCCGGGACCGGCGCAGGTGCTCCCCGTGCGCCAGCCGGACCCGCGCGTGGTCGAACGGGAACCGCTCCGCCCCCGGGACGGCGAGCGCGGCCTCGAAGCGCGCCGTGGCGTCCTCCTCCGGCGCCACGAGCGCGGCCGCCCCGGCCAGCAGCAGCGCGAAGCCCGGCCGGGACCGGAACAGCGGCGCCCGTCGCATGGCGGCGACGTGCTCCTCGGCCTCGGTCCGCCGTCCGGTCCGCACCGCCGCCTCGACCAGGTCCATGGCCACCACCGGCGCGATCGGCACGTGGGGGGCGAACCCGCCCGGCGCGCTGACCGCCGACAGGTGCCGGTGGGCGTCGTCGAACTCGCCGCGGCCCAGTGCGGCCAGCCCGCACACGTGGGCGGCGAGATGCCCGGCCAGGCGCACCCCGTGGACGACGGCCTCCGTGGTCAGGTCCTGCACCCGCGCCCGGACCGCCGCCCCGTCGCCGCGCGCGGCGGCCAGCAGGGCCAGGCAGTACGCCGCGGGCAGGGGAGCGAGCCGGTACCCCAGGTCCGCGCCCCGGGCGACCGCCTCCCCGGCGGTGCGCGCGGCCTCGTCCCAGCGCCCCCGGCGGAACGCGTCGGAGCACAGCAGCGCCAGCGCGTCGACCGCGGCGGCGGCCGCACCGCCGTGGCGCCCGTCGGCCGCCACCCGCTCCAGCGCCGGCCGGCAGCCGCCGAGCCGGTCGGTGGAGGAGGCCGCGCGGGCGGCCCGGACGACGCGCGCCGGGTCGGCGTCCGCCTGGGCCGCGGTCAGGAGGTCGTCGAGGCGGTCGAGGTCGGCGGGTGTCGCCCGGGCCGGGTCGGCGAACGCGCGGACGGCGACGGACACCGCGGGAGGTGCGTCCGGGCCCAGCCGCGCCAGCGCGTCCTCCAGGAGGCGCCACAGGTCCTCCCGGCCGGCGAGGTGGCACGCGAGCAGCAGGCCGTGCAGGGCGTCGTCGACGACGGCGCCGCCGGGCCCCGGTGCGGCCGCGGCGGCGCGCGCGAGCAGGAGGTGGGCGGTCTCGACGTCGCCCTCGGCGTGCAGCAGGTGCAGCGCCGTGGCCACCGCGACCGCCGGCGACCCGCCGCCCCCCGGGTCCGCGACCCGTGCCTCCGCGAGCAGCTGCGGGACGGCCCGCAGGTCGCCGGTCGTCGCGACGGCCGCGGCCGCGGCCCCGGCCAGCCGGCCGGCGCGGTCGGGACCGGGCGGTGTGAGGCGGGCGGCCTGCAGCTGGACGGCGACCGCCCGGGCGGCGTCCCCCCGCTGCCGGGCCCGGGCGGCCGACCGCTCGAGCAGGCCGGCCGCGTGCGCGTCCGGTCCCACGGTGGCCTGCGCCAGGTGCCGGGCGCAGCGCTCCGGCTCGTCGACCAGCGCCGAGGCCAGGGCGGCGTGCGCGCGCCGCCGCTCGCCGCTGGTCGCCAGCGCCACCGCCGCCGCGCCGGTCAGCGGGTGCCGCAGCACCAGGCGGCCGGTGGCCACGTCGACGTCGACCATCCCCGCACGCTCGGCCGGGGCGAGGTCGTCCAGCCAGTCGCCGCCGCGCTCCCGGTCCCCGCGCCGGTCCTCGTCGAGCGCGGCCGCGCGCACCGTGCGCAGGTCGCCGGTGCCCTCGAGGGCGGCCAGCAGGAGCAGCGCGCGCGTGGCCGCCGGCAGCCGGCCGACCGGCCGGGCGAAGGCCGCGTCGAGCCGCGTGCCCGGTGGGAGGGGGAGCGGCCCGCCCGGCTCCTGCCCGGCGAGGAGGTCGGGCAGCTCGAGCAGGGCCAGCGGGTTGCCCCGCGCCGCGTCGAGGACCCGCCGGCGCACCGGGGCGGGCAGGTCGGGCCGGCGGGCGCGGAGCAGCTCCGCCGACGAGGGGTCGTCCAGCGGGCCCAGCTCCAGGAGCGCCGGCGCGGCGTCGCGCAGGACCGGGTCACCGGCGGTCCCCGCGGCGGCGAGGACGCCCCAGCGCCGTCCCGCCAGGCGGCGGGCGAGGAGGCCCAGCACGCGGGCGCTGGCCCGGTCCAGCTCCGGCAGGTCGTCGACGACCAGGAGCACCGGGCGGCCCCCCGCCGCGCGGTCGAGCAGCGCGGACGTGGCCGCGGCCACCGCCAGCGGGCCGGGCGCCGCGGCCGGCGCGGAGGACACGGCGGCGGCCAGCGCGTCGTCCCGGGGTCCGGACGGGTCGACCGGCCCGCCCGGCAGGGGCAGCAGGAGCTGGTGGAGGCCCGCGTGGTCGACGTCGGCCTCGGACTCGACCCCCGCGGCCCGCAGCACCAGGGCCCCGGCCGCTGCCGCCGACGCCGCGGCCGCGTCGAGCAGCGCCGTCCTCCCGACGCCGCGGTCGCCGGTCACCAGGAGGACGTCGCCCCCGGCGGCGGCCCGCTCCAGGAACGCCCGCAGCACCTCGCACTCGGCCCGCCGGCCGACCAGCCCGCTGCCGCGTGCTCCCGGGACGTCGTCCACGAGGGGCCTCCCTCGACTCCCGCCGTCCGGACGCGTCGCGGCTCCCGCACCGCCCGGTGCCGGCGTCGTGGCCTCGCCCCCCGTGGAGGTGCGAGTCTCCCCCAGCGGATGCGGCGGCGGCCAGGGGTTCACGACCGCGGACGCGGGACGCGGGGACGGTCGGATGACCGATGCGCGGCGCCGCGCCCGGCGCGACAGTGGCCGGCACGGCGGCGCCGGCGGCCGGGGGAGGGGACGGCGATGCAGCTGTCCGAGCACGCGTCCGACGACGGGACCGGCGGGGCGCCCTCCGGGGTCGACGAGCGCCGGCTGGACGGGAACGCGGCGGCAGGCGTCCTCGCGGAGGTGCTCACCGCCGAGGCGACCGCGGCCGTGTCCACCTGCACGTACTGCGGGGGCCGCGCCCCGCTGGGGCAACACCTGGTCTACGCCGACGCCCCCGCCCTCGTGCTCCGGTGCCCCACGTGCATGCAGGTCGTCCTCCGGTGCGGCTCGGACGCCTCCGGCACCCGGTTCGAGATGACCGGCGTCCGGTTCCTGTGGTGGCCCCCGGAGCCGGCCACGGGGACCGACGCCCGGGCCTGAGCCCCGGAGGTGCTGCACGTGGCCACTCCCGCGCTCCTGCCCACCGAGGGCCGGATGCCCGCGCTCGACGGGGCGACCGGCTGGCTGAACACCGCGCCGCTGACCACCGAGGGGCTGCGCGGCCGCGTCGTGGTCGTCGACTTCTGCACCTTCACGTGCATCAACTGGCTGCGCACCCTGCCGTACGTGCGGGCGTGGGCCGACCGGTACCGGGAGCACGGGCTGGTCGTCCTGGGCGTGCACACGCCGGAGTTCTCGTTCGAGCGGGACGCCGGCACCGTACGCCGGGCGCTGGAGGCGCTGCGGGTCACGCACCCGGTCGCGCTCGACAGCGGGTACGCGATCTGGGACGCGTTCGCCAACCGCTACTGGCCGGCGCTGTACTTCGTCGACGGCACCGGGCGCATCCGGCACCACTGGTTCGGCGAGGGCGACGAGACGCGGTCGGAGACGGTGGTCCGGCAGCTGCTGGCCGAGGCCGGCGCCGACGTCCCCGACCTCGACCCGGTGGTGGTCACCGGCGAGGGCGTCGAGGCCCCGGCCGCCTGGGACGACCTGCGGTCCCCGGAGGAGTACCTGGGCCACGTCCGGGCCGCCGCCTTCGCCTCCCCGCACGGCCTCGCCCCGGACGCGTCCCGGACCTACGAGCTGCCGTCCGGCCTCCGGCTCGGCTCGTGGGCCCTGGCCGGCCGGTGGACCGTCGGCGGCGAGGCCGCGGTCCTCGACGAGGCGGGCGGCCGCCTCGCCTGTCGCTTCTCCGCCCGCGACCTGCACCTGGTCACGGGCCCGGTCGCTCCCGGGGCCCCGGTGCCGTTCCGGGTGCTCCTCGACGGCCGGCCGCCGGGCGACGCCGCCGGGCTCGACGTGGACGAGCGGGGCCACGGCGTGCTGACCGACCGGCGGCTGTACCAGCTGGTGCGGCAGCCGGGGCCGGTCCGCGACCGGCTGTTCGAGGTCGAGTTCACCGCCCCGGGCGTGGCCGCGTACGTCCTCACCTTCGGCTGAACCGACGCACCTCCAGGAGGGAGCGGGCCATGACCACCGCGACAGCAGGGACCGTCCGCCCGTTCCGGGTGGAGGTGCCGGACGAGGCGCTCGCGGAGCTGCGCCGGCGCGTCGCGGCGACGGTGTGGCCCGAGCGGGAGACGGTCCCGGACACCTCCCAGGGCGTGCCGCTCGCGACGATGCAGGCCCTCGCGGACCACTGGGCCACCGCGTACGACTGGCGCGCCTGCGAGGCCCGGCTCAACGCCCTGCCGCAGTTCCTCACCGAGGTCGACGGGCTGGAGATCCACTTCCTGCACGTCCGCTCCCGGCACGAGGACGCCCTGCCGCTGGTGGTCAACCACGGCTGGCCCGGCTCCGTGGTCGAGCAGCTGAAGATCATCGGCCCGCTGGTGGACCCGACGGCGCACGGCGGGGACGCCGCCGACGCCTTCGACGTGGTGGTCCCCTCGATGCCCGGCTACGGCTTCTCCGGCAAGCCGACGGGCACCGGCTGGGGGCCCGAGCGCATGGCCCGCGCCTGGGCCACGCTCATGGAGCGCCTGGGCTACGAGCGCTACGTCGCGCAGGGCGGCGACTGGGGCGCGTTCGTCGTCGACCAGATGGGCCTGCAGGCGCCGCCGGGGCTGCTCGCGATCCACACCAACATGCCGGCCACCGTCCCGGCCGACGTCAACGCGGCCGCCCTGGCCGGCGAGCCGCCGCCCCCCGGCCTCTCCGACGAGGAGCGCCGCGCCTACGGGCAGCTGATCCGGACGTTCGGGCAGGTGGAGTACGCCCGCTACATGGCCGCCCGGCCGCAGACCCTCTACGGCATCGCCGACTCGCCCGTCGGCCTGGCCGCCTGGCTGCTGGACCACAACGACGCCGACGGCCAGCCCGCCGCCGCCGTCATGGCCGCCCTCGACCGGACGGCGAGCAGCACGGGGGAGCTCACGCGCGACGAGGTCCTCGACAACGTCACGCTCTACTGGCTCACCGGCACCGGCGTCTCCGCCTCCCGGCTGTACTGGGAGTACCGCGGCGGCTTCTTCGACGCCAAGGGCGTGCAGGTCCCGGTCGCCGTCAGCGTGTTCCCCGGCGAGCAGTACGAGGCGCCGCGCAGCTGGACCGAGCGCGCCTATCCCCGCCTCCTCCACTACAACCGGCTGCCGCGGGGCGGTCACTTCGCCGCGTGGGAGGAGCCGCACCTGCTCGTCGACGAGCTGCGGACCGCGTTCCGGCCGCTGCGCCGGCCCCCGGTGCCCGGCCCGCGCGCCTCGGCCGCCGACGCCGCGGCGCCGCGGACCCCCGCCTGACCGTGGGTCCGCGGGCACCGACCGTCCGGACGCGCCCGCTCCGGACGGCGGCGGCCCCGCGGCGGCCCGCACCCCCTGCCCGGCGCGCCGCCGGACCGCCACGGTGGCGCCATGACGGGTAGCCGCAGCTCGCTCTGGACCGGGGCGCTGGCCGGGTACGCGGCCAGCCGCACCATGGACGCCGCCACCGGCTGGTTCCACGGCCGGCAGAGCGCGGAGTCCCGGCGGCGGGAGGAGGAGATCGCGCCGGGCGGCGCGCTCGTGCAGCTGGGCAAGCAGCTCGGCGCCGTCGCGGGCCGCGACCTCGACGACGCGGCGGCGGGCCGGGTCGGGCTCGCCGTGCACCGGACCTTCGGCGTGACCTACGGGGTGCTCGCCGCGACGCTGGTCCGCCGCGGCGTGCCCCCGCTGGCCGCCGGGCCGGCCGTCGGCGCCGCCGCCTTCCTGCTGGTCGACGAGGGCACGGCGCTGCCGACGATGACCGCCTACCCGCTGGTCAGCCACGCGCGCGGCGTGGTCGGCCACGCGACGGTCGGGCTGGTCATCGGCCTCCTGCTCTGGCTGACCGGCCGCTCCTGACGCCGCGCGCCCGACGGGCTCCTCCGGCCGCCGATCCTGCGGGAGGATGCTCCCCGCGCGGGGGACGAGCGCGCCGGGGGGCGCCGTGCGGGAGTTCACCGATCTGCAGCGGGACCTGGCACCGGCCTGCGCGGCGAACGCGCCGGGCTCCTCGACCCCGCACGTGCTGGTCACCCTGCCCTCGTTCAGCATCGGCGAGTCGCTGCTGTCGCACTACGCCGACCGCCTGCCGGCCCTGGAGCACCGGTACCTGGTGACCGTCCTCCTGCTGCCCCGCGTCCCCGGCTGCGAGATGGTCTTCGTCAGCAGCGCCCCGCCGCCGCAGGCGCTGGTCGACCACTACCTCTCCCTGGTGCCGCCCGCCGCCCGGGCCTCGGTGCGCCGGCGGCTGCGGGTGCTCGTCGTCCCCGACACCTCCTACCGCCCGGTCGCCGCGAAGCTGCGCGACCGGCCGGACCTGGTCGAGGACCTGCGCCGGCACATCGGCGGCCGGCCGGCGTTCCTCGAGCCGTGGAACGTCACCGCCGACGAGGTCGAGATCGCCCGGCGGCTCGACGTGCCGGTCGACGGCACCGCGCCGGAGCTGTGGCCGCTGGGGTTCAAGAGCGCGGGCCGGCGGCTGCTCGCCGGCGCCGGGGTCCCGGTGCCGGCCGGGTGCGAGGACGTGCACACCGTCGAGGACGTCGACCGCGCCGTCGACGACGTGCTGCGGCGCCGGCCGGACGCGGCGGGCGTGGTGCTCAAGCTCGACGACAGCGGCGCCGGCGACGGCAACGTGGTGCTGCGCCGCCAGGGCCTGCCCGGCTCGGCGGGCCACCTGCGTGACGCCGTCCGCCGGCTGCCCGACTGGTACCTCACCGCGCTGACCCTGGGCGGGGTGGTCGAGGAGTTCGTGACCGGGGAGCGGTTCGCCAGCCCCAGCGTGCAGGGCGAGATCACCCCGGACGGGCGCGTGACCGTGCTGTCCACCCACGAGCAGGTGCTCGGGGGCGACAGCGGCCAGGTGTACCTCGGGTGCCGCTTCCCGGCCGAGCCGCGCTACGCCGCGGAGCTCGGCCGGTACGGGCGGGCGGCGGGGGAGGCGCTGTCCCGGTGCGGCGCCCGCGGCCGGTACGGCGTCGACTTCGTCGCCACGTCCGGCCCGGGCGGGGAGACGCTGCAGGGGCTGGAGATCAACCTCCGCAAGGGCGGCACGACGCACCCCTACACGGTGCTGCGCAACCTCGTGCCCGGCCGCTACGACCCCGACCTCGGCCGGTGGACCGCCGACGACGGCACCGTCCACTGCTACTGCGCCACCGACAACCTCGTCGACCCCGCCTGGACCGGGCTGCCGCCGCGGGAGGTCGTCGACGCGGTCGACCGCGAGGGGCTGCGCTTCGACCGGCGCACCCGCAGCGGCGTCGTCCTGCACATGCTGTCGGGGCTGGCGGTCGACGGCCGGTTCGGGCTGACCGCGATCGCGCCGACCCCCGCCGCGGCGCACGAGCTGCTCGAGCGCACCCACGCGTGCGTCGACCGGCTGGCCCGGCGGCCGGTGGCCGCCGGGTCCTGACGGACGGGCCCGCGGTGGGGCGTGGACCGCCCCACCGCGGGGTGGCGCTCAGACGGTCTCGGGCACCCGGAGGTGGGCCAGGACCAGCTCGAACTCGGCGACGTCGACGATGTCGGCGCCGCTCTCCCGGCTCGCCCGCTCCCGGATGGCCGTGCCGGCCTCCCGGGTGCGCTCCAGGGTCGCGCGGTCCGCGTACGTCACGGTGGCGGCGGCCGCCCCCTCCCGGCGGTCGACCAGCAGGCTGGCGCTGCAGAAGCCGTCCAGTTCCTCGAGGCTCGGCAGCACGCCCATCCGGAAGGTGTCCAGGAGCTGCTCGACCCGGTCGGGGTCCGCGCGCAGCCAGGTGACCCGGGCACAGGCCCCGGCCGGGGCCTCGTGCAGCCGGTGCAGTGAGGCGATCTCCCAGGTCCGCACCTCCGCTCCACCGCCGAGGACCTCCGCGACCCGGTCGCGCATCGGCCGCACCCGGTCCGCCGTGGCGTTCATCGCCTCCTCGGTCTGCCAGGCGGTCGCGACGATGCAGCGTCCGCTCCCGCGGTCGGCGAGGAAGGACAGGCCGACGAAGCCGTCCATCTCCTGGACCACCGGCATCACCTCGTCGCGCATGTAGGTGACCGCGTCGTCGATCGCCTGGGTCGTGCCGTGGATGGTGGTCGTCCGTGCGTACACGTCACCGCTCCTCTCGTGCGCGCGGCGACGCCCGGTGCGGCACCGCCGCACGAGGGAGCGTTCTCGCGGTCCCCGCGCGTGGCAACGGGCCCGTGCGCGTCCCCCGGCGTCACCGCCGCGGGCGCCGCCCGATCCTCGACCCCAGCCAGGTCAGCGGGTCGTACCGGCGGTCCACCACCCGCTCCTTGAGCGGGATGATGCCGTTGTCGGTGAGGTGGATGCCCTCGGGGCAGACCTCGGAGCAGCACTTGGTGATGTTGCAGTAGCCGACGCCGAACTCCTCGCGGGCGGCGTCCCGCCGGTCGGCGACGTCGAGCGGGTGCATGTCCAGCTCGGCCAGCCGGATGAGGAAGCGCGGTCCGGCGAAGGCGGCCTTGTTCTCCTCGTGGTCGCGGATGACGTGGCAGGTGTCCTGGCACAGCCAGCACTCGATGCACTTGCGGAACTCCTGCGGCCGCTCGACGTCGACCTGCTGCATCCGGTGGTTACCGTCGGGATCGCGCGGGCGCGGGGTGAACGCCGGGACCTGCGCGGCCTTCTCGTAGTTGTAGGAGACGTCGGTGACCAGGTCGCGGATCACCGGGAACGTGCGCAGCGGGGTGACGGTGACCGGCTCGTCCTCGGCGAAGGTGCTCATGCGGGTCAGGCACATCAGCCGCGGCCGGCCGTTGACCTCCGCGCTGCACGAGCCGCACTTGCCGGCCTTGCAGTTCCACCGGACGGCGAGGTCGCCGGCCTGGGTCGCCTGGATGCGGTGGATGACGTCGAGGACGACCTCGCCCTCGTGTACCGGGACGGTGAAGGTCTGCAGCTCCCCGCCGGACGCGTCGCCCCGCCAGACCCGGAAGGTGGCGTCGTAGCCGCCGTCCCCGCCGTCGCCGGCGCCGCGCCCGGCGCCGTCGTCCGTCCCGCCGATGCTCGGTTCCCCCGGCTCGGTCACGTCCCCTCCTCGAAGACCTCGGCGAGCTCCGGCGGCATCTGTGGCAGCGGCTGCCGGGCCACGGTCACCCCGCCGTCCGCCGTCCGCGTGCAGACCAGGTTGGTGCGGCCCCACTCCGGGTCGGTCGCGGGGAAGTCGTCGCGGGTGTGCCCGCCGCGGCTCTCCTCGCGGGCCAGCGCGGCGCGGGCGATGCACTCGCTGACCAGCAGCAGGTGCGGCAGGTCCAGCGCCAGGTGCCAGCCGGGGTTGTACTGCCGGTGCCCCTCGACCGACAGCGCCGCGACCCGCTCCCGCAGGCCGGCGATCCGGTCCAGCGCCTGTTCCACCTCCGGCGCGGTGCGGATGATCCCGACCAGGTCGTGCATCGTCTGCTGCAGCTCCTGCTGCACGGTGTAGGGGTTCTCGCCGCCCTCCCGCTCGAACGGCGCCAGCGCCGCCCGCGCGGCGTCGGCCAGCGCCTCCTCGGCGAGCGCCACCACGCCGGCCCGCTTGGCCGCGTGCTCAGCGGCGGCGGCGCCGGCGCGGCGGCCGAACACCAGCAGGTCCGACAGCGAGTTGCCGCCGAGCCGGTTGGACCCGTGCATGCCGCCGGCGACCTCGCCCGCGGCGAACAGCCCCGGCACGGACGCCGCGGCGGTGTCCGGGTCGACCTCGACGCCGCCCATCACGTAGTGGCAGGTGGGGCCGACCTCCATCGCCTCGGCGGTGATGTCGACGTCGGCCAGCTCCTTGAACTGGTGGTACATCGACGGCAGCCGGCGGCGGACGTACTCGGCCGGGCGGCGGGTGGCGATGTCGAGGAACACGCCGCCGTGCGGGGAGCCGCGGCCGGCCTTGACCTCGCTGTTGATGGCGCGGGCGACCTCGTCGCGGGGGAGCAGCTCGGGCGGGCGGCGGTTGTTCTTCTTGTCCTCGTACCACCGGTCGGCCTCGTCCTCGGTCTCCGCCGTCTCCTTGCGGAAGTAGTCCGGGATGTAGTCGAACATGAACCGGTTGCCGGCCGAGTTGCGCAGCACGCCGCCGTCGCCGCGGACGCTCTCCGTGACCAGGATCCCGCGCACCGACGGCGGCCAGACCATGCCGGTCGGGTGGAACTGGACGAACTCCATGTTCACCAGCCCGGCGCCGGCCTGCAGCGCCAGCGAGTGCCCGTCGCCGGTGTACTCCCACGAGTTCGAGGTGACCTTGTAGGCCTTGCCGATGCCCCCGGTGGCCAGCACCACCGAGGGGGCCTCCCAGGCGACGAACCGGCCCGACTCCCGCCAGTAGCCGAACGCCCCGGTGACGCCCTCGTCGTCGGTGACCAGCCGGGTGACCGTGCACTCCATGAACACGTCGACGCCGAGGGCGACGGTGCGCTGCTGCAGGGTGCGGATGAGCTCCAGGCCGGTGCGGTCGCCGACGTGCGCGAGCCGGGCGTAGCGGTGGCCGCCGAAGTCGCGCTGGCTGATCAGCCCGTCGGGGGTGCGGTCGAACAGCGCGCCCCAGTCCTCGAGCTCGCGCACCCGGTCGGGCGCCTCCTGCGCGTGGATCTGCGCCATGCGCCAGTGGTTGAGCATCTTCCCGCCGCGCATGGTGTCCCGGAAGTGCACCCGCCAGCCGTCCTCCGGCCAGGCGTTGCCCATCGCCGCGGCGATGCCGCCCTCGGCCATGACCGTGTGCGCCTTGCCGAGCAGGGACTTGCAGACGACGGCGGTGCGCGCGCCGGCCTCGTGCGCCGCGATCGCCGCCCGCAGCCCGGCGCCGCCGGCCCCCACCACCACGACGTCGTAGGCGTGCCGCTCGAGATCCATCAGAAGAACCTCACGTCCCGGATCGTGTCGGTGGCGAGCAGGAGGACGTAGAGGTCGGCCAGCGCCACGCTGACCATCGACGCCCACGCCCACTGCATGTGGCGGGCGTTGAGCCGGGACACCAGCGTCCAGGCGCGGTAGCGGATCGGGTGCCGGGAGAAGTGGTTCAGCCGCCCGCCGACGACGTGCCGGCACGAGTGGCAGGACAGCGAGTAGAGGGCCAGCAGCGTCGCGTTGACCAGCAGCACCAGCGTGCCCAGCCCCATGTGGCCCCACTCGCCGGTCTCGTCGCGGAAGGCGAGGACGGCGTCGTAGAAGAGGACGACGTTGATGACCAGCGCCGCGTAGAGGAAGTAGCGGTGCACGTTCTGCCCGACCAGCGGGAACCGCGTCTCACCCGTGTAGCGCCGGTGCGGCTCGGCGACCGCGCAGGCCGGCGGCGACAGCCAGAACGACCGGTAGTAGGCCTTCCGGTAGTAGTAGCAGGTCAGCCGGATGCCCAGCGGGAAGACCAGGATGTAGATCGCCGGGGAGATCCACGCCGGGCCGGTGAAGAACTCGGGGAAGGTGTCGCCCTCGCACCGGGTCGACAGGCACGGCGAGTAGAACGGCGAGATGTAGGGCTCGGAGAAGTAGTAGGCGTTCTGGAACGCCCGAAACGTCGCGTAGACGACGAACGCGAGCAGCGCCACGACCGTGAGCGCCGGCTGCAGCCACCAGCGGTCGGTGCGCAGGGTCCGCGCCGCGATCGTCGCGCGGCGCGGGGCCGGCCCGCCGTCGCCGCGTCCGGCCGAGGTCGCCCCCGTCCCGCGCGGCGCGGTGGTGGTCACCGGTGGGTGCGGCCGGACCCGCCCAGGCCCTCGTCGTCGCCGTCGCCGTAGACGGTCGCGAACGGCTCCCAGGCCCTGCGGACCCGGGCCCCGCACAGGAGGTCCAGGTCGTCGCGCAGCCGGGCGACGTCGACCCTGAGCCGGCGGGCGTCCACGGTGTCACCGAAGCGACCCGTCAGCGGTGCGCACGCCCGTTCCAGCGCGTCCACCGCGCGGCGGGCCGCCGCCACGTCCTGCTCCAGGGACATCGCCGCCTCCAGACCCTGCTGGCGTCGCCGGGAAGCCGAGGGGGGAAGTGCACCACCGACGCCGGGGCCGGGGAAGGGGGCGCTGCGCCGTCCGGGGTCAGGACGCGCGGTGGCGGCCCCCGCGCAGGAGGTGCGCCCACCGCCGGAGGGCCTCCACCCGCCCGCGCGGGAGGGCGGGTGACGGGCGGTCGAGCAGGTCGAGCTCCGCCCGGAGCGCGGACCGCCGCCGTTCGAGGTCCGCCACCTCCGCCAGGAGGGCGGCGCGGCGCGTCACGGCCTCGCCGTCGAGGCGGTCCCGGGTGGCGGCCGCCTCGGCGTCGGCGCGCCGCCGCTCCTCGCGGCCGGTGGCCAGCATCGCGACGATCTCGGCCCGCGCCCGGACCCGGGCGGCGACCGCGTCCTCCTCGGCGCGCTGCCGCACCCGGTCGGCGTCCGCGGCGGCGCGGCGCCCGGCCGCCCCGATCTCCTCCAGCCGCGCCGCGGCCTCCGCGCGGGTGGCGGCGGCCGCCTGCTCGGCGTCGGCGAGGAGCCGGGCGGCCCGCGCGGCCGTCTCGGTGACGTGTGCGGCCGCCGCGGCCGCCGTCCGGTCCGCCTCGGCCTCGGCGTCGGCGAGGGTCCGCTGCGCGCGGGCGACGATCCGCTCCGCCTGCTCGGAGGCGGCGGCCCAGGCGGCCTCGGCCTCGGCGCGCATGCCCTCGGCCTCGTCGGCCGCCGCGGCGAGCATCGCCCCGATCCGCCGGGACAGCTGGAGGAACTCCCCGCCCCCGGACGAGTGGCCGAGCAGCGCCCGGGCCTCGTCGAGCTCGGCGCGGGTGCTCAGCAGGCGGGTGACGAGGTGCTCGCGCTCGCGGTCGGCGGTGGCGAGCTGGTCCTCGGCCCACTGCACGTAGGTGTCGACCTGGAAGCGGTCGTAGCCGGCCACGGCGCGGCCGAACATCGGGCCGGCCTCGAGGACCGTGGGCAGGTCCCCGGAGACGTTGGGCCGCCGTCGCCCCGGGCCCGTCGGGCGGAGCTCCTCGTCGACCTGCAGCTCGGCGGTCATCCGGCTGCCTCCCTCCACGTCCGGGTCCGTTCCGGATCCCCGGGACGGTAGGGCGGCCGACCGCGGCGCCGTCAGCGCTCCGAGGGGCGATCACCCGGGAGGCGACCCCGGCGCGCCTGATCGGGTGCCCCCGGCTCCGGGGCTCTCTCTGCGTGACGTCGCCCTCGCGGGTGGAAGTCCGCCGCAGGGCGTCGCGGTGGCGCGCGGTCGGGCACGCTCGGCGCATGGCCGACGTCCCGACCCCGCCGGACCCGGGGAGCATGACCGTCCCGCCGCTGTTCGGCTGGGAGTACATCGTCGGCGGCCTGCTGCTGCTGGTGGCCGTGGTGGTGGTCCTGGCCGTCGTCGGCGCGGCGCGGGCCGGCGCCGGTGGACGCTCGGAGTGGCAGGCGTGGCTGGACGCCCGCTCCGCCCGGTCCGCCGGCCCGCACGACGGCACCCCGGGAGCGGCCGGGCGCGGCTGACCGGGCCCGGCCGTCTCACGGCGCCGGGGGTGACTCCTCCGCGGTCTCGGGCGCGGGCGCCGGTTCGCCGGCCGGCTCCGGCTGGGGTGCCTCCTCCGGCTGGGGTGCCTCTTCTGGCTGGGGTGCCTCTTCTGGCTGGGGTGCCGGTCCGGGCTCGGGTGCCGGTCCGGGCTCGGGTGCCGGTTCCGGAGTGGGCTCCGGTTCGGGCGCGGGTCCAGGTGTAGGCGCGGGTTCGGGTGCTGGCGCAGGCTCCGGTTCGGGTCCCGCGTCGGGTGCCGGTGCAGGCTCCGCCTCAGGCGGTGGTGCAGCCTCGGGCTGCGGTGAGGGCTCGGGCTGCGGGGCCGATTCGGGCGCAGGTGCCGGACCCGATCCAGGCGCCGGCTCGACTGCCGGTGGCGGCTCGGGTGCGGGCGCCGCATCCGGCTGGGGAGCTGCCTCGGGGGCCGGCTCCGGCTGGGGCGCCGGCGCGGGCGGGCCCTCGGGCTGCGGTGCCGGTGGCTGGTCGCCTGCCGGTGCTGGTGGCCCCTCGGCCGCGGGCGCCGACTCCGGTGCAGGTGCCGGCTGCTGCTCGGGCTGGGGCGCCTGCTCGGGCTGGGGCGCCTGCTCCGGCGGGGCCTCTGGCTCCGGCTGCGGTGCTGGCTCCGGCGGGGCCTCTGCCTCCGGCTGCGGTGTGGGCTCCGGCTGCGGTGCTGGCTCCGGCTGCAGTGCTGGCTCCGGCTGCGGCGCCGGTTCCGGAGCAGGCACTGCCTCGGACTCGGGTGCAGGCTCAGACTCAGGCTGAGGTGCAGGCTCGGGTTGCGGAGCCGGCTGCTGAGGGCTGGGCTCCTGTGCCTCCGCCTGAGGCGGCTCCGCCTGTGGTGCGGGCTCGGGTGCCGGCACGGGCTCCGGTGCGGGCGCTGCGTCCGGCGGGAACGCCGCCTCGGATCCGGGAGCCGGCTCTGGCTCGGGCGTCGGCTCCGGCCCCGTCTCCGGGGCGGCCGAGGTCTCCGGTGCGGGCTGCGGCTCCGGCCCGGTGGCCCACGGAGGTGCCTGCTCCGGCTCGGTGGCCCACGGAGGTCCCTGGTCCGGCAGCGTCTCGGACTCACCCGCCGTGTCTGCTCCCGGCTCCGTCTCGGTCGCCGCATCGGGAGCGGGCACCGGTTCGGGCGACGTCTCCGGCTCGGTCAGCACCGGCTCGGACGGCGGCGCCGGTTCGGACGGCGTCTCCGGCTCTGGCGTCGACCCTGTCCCGGGCTCGGGCGGGGCCTCCGGCTCGTAACCGGTCGACGGCTCGGGCTCGGACGGGGTCTCGGTGTCGGGCACCGGCTCGGTGTCGGCCGGCCACTCGGGCTCCGTCGCAGCCTCCGGCGACGACGGGACCGACTCCGACGACGGGACGGACTCGGGCGCCGGCTCGGTCTCCGGCTCGGTCTCCGGCTCGGTCTCCGGCTCCGTCACCTCGTCGGACCCGGTCGTGGGCTCGGCGGTGTCCTCGGTCCCGGAGGCGGCCCCGGCCTCGTCCTCGACGTCCGGCTCCGGCGCGGCCGGCGGTGCGGTCTCCTCAGCGGCGGGGGGTGCCGTTTCGGGAGCCGGTGCCGGTGCGACACCGGTGTCGGGCGCGTCGGACTCGGGGGGCGGCGGGGGTGCAGGCGCGGGCGGCGGCGGAGGGGCGGCCTCGGTGGGGGCCGCCGCGGGTGGCGGGGCCTCGACGGCGCCCGCCGGGGGCGCTGGCACCTCGCCGGTGGCCGGTTCGTCCGGAGTCCGCGGGGTCCCGGCGTCCTCCGGCTCCGGCCCGGGTGCCGCCTCCGGCTCGGGCGCCGCCTCGCTCGACGGCGCCGCTGCGGGCGGAGGCGGGCTCGACGGGGCGGGCGTGCCCTCCCAGATCTGGCTGAAGGCGCGGACGATGCCGCCCGTCGCGGGCGTGCCCTGCAGGGCCTGGGCCAGCGAGGCGACGCCCGTCGTGACGAGCAGGACCGCGGCGCCCGTCGCGGTGCGCGCGGCGCGGCCGGGGAGCCGGGCCCACCACACCGTCCGCTCCGGGGACCGGACCCCGGCCGGCCGGACCGTCGGTGGGCGCCGGCCGCTGACCCACCGCGCGACCAGCGCCGAGAGCACCCCGCCCCCGAGCAGCAGGGCGAGGCCGAGCACCAGCCACACCGTCGCGGAGGACGCGGGACCCGCGGCGGCGTCCGGGGTGGCGTCCGGGGTGGCGACCGTGCCCGTCACGACGTCGGCGGTGCCCACCACGACCGCGGAGAACAGCAGCGCTCCCGCGACGGTGACGGCGTCCTCGGCTCGCGGGGAGAGGCGGCGGGACGCCACCCGTGAGGCGCCCGGGTCGTGGCTGACGACGGGGCGGCGCCGGGGCCGGCGGGGACGGACGACGACGGGCTGCGCGCCCTCGCCCTGGTCTCCGGCGGGACGCCGTCGTCGTGCACGCATGGAGCCTCCAGGTGGTGGCGCGGTGCGTCGTCGTCCGAAACCCCGTGCCGCGCCAGCATGGTGGGGCCCGCGCGGCGGGCGCAACACGTCTCCGACCTCCGACGGGGGTCGGAGACGGCGGCCGTCAGGTCATGTCGACCGCGATCTTGAGCTGCCCCGGCCGGGGTGCGACCGCGGCGCCGAAGGCCGCCTCCACGTCGGCGGCCGGGTGGACGTGCGTGACGTAGCAGTCGCGCAGCTCCGGGTGCGCGGCCAGGTAGGCGCCGGCGTCGGCCAGCACCCGGCGGCGCTCCAGGGTGACGCCCGAGCGGAGGGTCAGGTTCTTCCGCAGGAAGGTCATCATGTCGAACGGGTAGACCGGGTCGTCCGGGACGCCGAAGTAGAAGACCTGGCCGCCGGGCGCGACGGCGTCCAGCGCCGGCTGGAGCGTCGTCACCTGGTGGCCCACGGCCTCGACGACGACGGAGGGCCGGCCGGCGTCGGGCAGCGTGCCCGCCCACCGCTCGGCGCGCGCCGTCACCGTCTCGTCGACGCCGAAGGCGGACGCGACGTCGCTGCGGTCCACCGGGTCGACGCCGGTCACCCGCGCCGCGCCCCGCGCCTTCAGCACGTGACTGAACAGCAGGCCGATCGGGCCCTGGCCGATCACGGCCACCGACTGCCCGGACACGTCGCCGAGCTGCTCGGCGGCGTAGAGGACGCAGGCCAGCGGCTGCAGCATGACCGCGGTCGTGGGCGGCAGGGCGGTGTCGTAGCCGGCCAGCCCCTCGCCGTCGGTGACGACGAGCTCGGCGATGCCGTCGAACATCGAGGCCCAGCCGACGACGAGGTCGCCGGGGGCGTGGCCGGGGTGCCGGCTGGCGACGACCTCCCCGACGATCTCGTGCATCGGGAAGCCCGGTGCGCGGGTGGCGCCCCAGCCGTCCTCGGCGGCCGGGTGCGGCCACACGCCACCGCGGAAGTTGGGCAGGTCGCTGCCGCAGATGGCGCCGGCGCGGGTCGCCAGCAGCACGTGCCCGGGCGGCAGCGCGCCGGCGTCGGGGGCGGGGACCTCCACCTCCTCGAACCGGAAGGGACCGCGCAGCGTCTGTGCCCACATGGGTGTCCTCCGTCCAGCCGGGCGCCCCGGCGCCGGGGCGGCGGTCCCAGCCTGCAGGATCGCCGCGGTCCCGCACCCCGACGGAGGGGTGGACGGGTCAGACGGGGGTGCGGGCGAGGTCGTTCCACCGGTCGAGCAGCCGGTCGATGCGGCCCAGGACGTCCACCACCCGCTGCCGGGCCGCGGGCGTGTCCTTCCCCTGCCGCGCCCGCCGGGCAGCGTCGAGCTCCAGGCGCGCGAGGCCGAGCTCGATCCGCAGGTCGTCCTCGTGACCGGTGTGCAGGACGTCCATGACGACCCCCTCTGCGTGTCGAGCCCCTGTCGTCGACCGACCACGCGTTCTCCGGAGCGCCCGGAGGACGCGTCACCACCAGGACTCCCGGCGCGGCCGGGACTCACCGCACCGGCCGGGGGCCCGCCGGTGCGGTCGGACCTCCGGGCCGGCCCGTCACATCACCAGGTGCGCGGCCTCGCCGGTGGACTGCTCGACGTCGTCCGTCGCGGCCCGCAGCAGCCGGTGGGCCAGGTCGGACAGTGCCCGGGCGACGGCGATCTCGTCGCCGATCTCGGGGACGTCCCGGTCGGCCGGGTCGAGCCGAGCGAACCCGATCCCGGTCATCGCCGCGGCCTCGCGGGGCTGCAGGTGGGCGACGGCGCGGGTCCGGCCGTCGTGCTCGCCGATGTCGATGCGCACCGTCCAGGTCTTCACCGCGTCCACGTCGGCCTCCTCTCGGTGGTGGGGCTCCGAGGGTCCCCGGCCGGGCGGGCGGCCGACGCGGCCGGAAGGCCGGAGTACCCGGGACCTGTGGCCCGGGGGCGCTCGGCCCGCCACGGCGGGGCGGGCGCCTCTGGGGGCCGCCGGCCGCCGCGGCGACGATGCCGACCTGAGCGGAGGAGGTCGTCGTGGACCCGATTGTCGAGACCCGCCGGGGGCGCGTGCGCGGCACCGCGGCCGGCGGGGTGTGCGCCTTCCTGGGCATCTCCTACGCGGCACCGCCCGTCGGGCCGCTGCGGATGCGGCCGCCGCAGCCGGTGGAGCGGTGGGCCGGCGTCCGCGACGCCACCGTCCTCGGTCCCGAGCCGCCCCAGCCGCGGTTCCCCCGCGACGACCCGACGGGGCTGCTGTTCGACCCGGCCGAGATGGGCGACGACTGCCTGAACCTGAACGTCTGGACGCCCGACCCCGGGGCGGCCGGGCTGCCGGTGGTGGTGTGGAGCCCCGGCGGGGCCTTCCACTACAGCTCCGGCGGCAGCTACGACGGCAGCCGGTTCGCCCGTGACGGCGTCGTCTGCGTGACCATCAACTGGCGCACCGGCGCCGACGGCTTCCTGTACCTGGGGGAGGACGACGACGCGGCGGACCTGGGCCTGCTCGACCACGTGGCGGCTCTGCGGTGGGTGCAGGAGGAGATCGCCGCGTTCGGCGGGGACCCCGGGCGCGTCACCGTCTTCGGCGAGTCCGCGGGGGCCATGGCGATCGGCGACCTGCTGTCGATGCCGCGGGCGGAGGGGCTGTTCCGTGGCGCGGTCCTGCAGAGCGGCGCGGCGCACCAGGTGGTCCCCGCCGCGGAGGCGGCCCGCGTCGGCGCCCGGCTCGCCGCGGTGCTCGGCGTCCCGGCCACCCGCGAGGCGGTGGCGCGGGTGCCGGTCGACCGGCTGCTCGAGGCCCAGGCGCAGGTCGACGCCGAGGTGCTGGCGGATCCCGACCCGGCGCGGTGGGGCACGGAGGTCGCGACCAGCACCATGCCGTTCCACCCGGTCGTCGACGGGGACGTCCTCCCCGCGCCACCGATCGACCGGATCGCCGCCGGGGCCGGCGGCGACGTCGACGTGCTGGTCGGCACGAACGCCGACGACTGGCGGTTCGGCCCGGTCCTGGGCGGCTTCGTCGACCAGGTCACCGCGGAGGTCCTCGTCGCGCCGGCGGAGGCCGGCGGCTCCTGGTCGATCGCCGCGTACGGGCTGGACCCGGAGTCGGCGCTGCGGCACTACCGGGCCGCCGACCCCGCCCGCCGCCCGGGCGACGTGCTGGCGGCGGTGATGACCGACTGGTGGGTCCGCGTCCCCGCCCTCCGGCTGGCCGACGCGCACGCCCCCGCGCCCGGGGCCACGTACGCGTACGAGTTCGCCTGGCCCTCGCCGATCCTGGGCGGCCGGCTCGGTGCCTGCCACGCCCTGGAGATCCCGTTCGTCTTCGACACCCTCGGCGAGCCGCAGATGATGGGCGGCGCGCTCGGGGACGCCCCGCCGCAGGAGCTCGCCGACACGGTGCACGGCGCCTGGGTCCGCTTCGCCGCGGACGGCGACCCGGGTTGGCCGCGCTACGACCTCGACCGGCGGGCGGTCATGCGCCTCGACGTCGAGCCGGCCGTCGTCGACGACCCGTACGCCGCCGAGCGCGCCCTCTGGGCCGGCGTCCGCTGACCCGGGCGGCCTCGTCCGTACGTCCCGCCCCCTGCCGACCTCCGGCCCTGGGGAGGCGGCCCCGGCGTTCCCAGCATCGGGGGCGTGACCGATCTGCGGACCCGCCCGCCGTCGACGGCCGGCCGCCGCGCCGGCGCCGCCGCCACCGTGCTGGCCGACGCGGTGCTCCTGCTGCTGATCCACGTGTGGCCGGGGTGGGACGTCGTGCCCTTCCTCACCGACGAGACGACCCGGGTCCTGCCGTACGTCGACGCCGTGCTCGTCGCCGGGATCGTCGTGGGACTCGTGCAGCTGGCGCGGCCCGGTGGCGGGTCGGTGCCCGCGGGGACGCTGGTGACGACGGTCGTCGGGCTGGTCGCCACGGTGCGCGTGCTGCAGGTCTTCCCGTTCGACCTCGGCCCCGGCTGGGAGGTCACCGTCCGGGTGGTCCTCTGGCTCGGGATCGTCGGCGGGATCGTCGGGACCGTGACCGCGCTCCTCGCCCTGCTCCGCCTGCGCGGGACCCGGCGCTAGGCTGCAGGGACCTCCCGGCGGGACCCGTCCGGTGGCACGATCCCGCCGTGGCCGACCCCGCCGTGGCCGATCTCGCCGCGCTGCTCGCCGACGCGGCCGCCCGCGTGGCGGCCTACCGGGCGCGGGTGCCGGACGCGCCGGTGGCGCCCCCGCCCGACGTCGCCCCCGCGGTGCGGGCGGCCCTCGGGTCGCTGCGCGACGGGCCCACCGACCCCGCCCGGGTGGTCGAGGAGCTCGTCGCGGCGGTGGAGCCGGGCCTCGTGGCCACCACCGGCCCGCGGTACTTCGGGTTCGTGGTCGGCGGCGCGCTGCCGGCCGCCACGGCCGCGGACGTGCTCGCCGTCGGCTGGGACCAGCCGGCGTTCAACGCCGTCACCTCCCCGGCGGCCGCGGCGGTGGAGGAGGTGACCGGCGCCTGGCTCGCGGACCTGCTGGGGCTCCCGGCCGGCGTCTCCGTCGGCTTCGTCACCGGCGGTCAGGCCGCCAACACCGTCGCGCTCGCCGCGGCCCGGCACCGGGTCCTGGCGGACGCCGGGTGGGACGTGGAGCGCGACGGCCTGACCGGCGCGCCGGCCGTGCGGGTGGTCGCCTCCGTCGAGCGGCACGCGACGATCGACCGGGCGCTGCGGCTGCTCGGCCTGGGCTCGGGGGCGGTGGTCCCGGTGGCCGCCGACGGCCAGGGCCGCATCGACGTCGCCGCGCTCGCCGGCGTGCTCGCCGGGCTGCCACCGGGACCCCGGGTGGTCTGTCTGCAGGCCGGCAACGTGAACACCGGGGCCTGCGACGACCTCACCGGCGCCGTCGACGTGGCGCACCGCGCCGCCGCCTGGGTGCACGTCGACGGCGCGTTCGGGCTCTGGGCCGCGGCCTCCCCGTCCACCCGGCACCACGTCGCCGGGCTGGCCGCCGCCGACTCCTGGGCGACCGACGGGCACAAGTGGCTCAACGTCCCCTACGACAGCGGCTACGTCCTGTGCGCCGACCCCGCGGCCCACCGGGCGGCGATGTCGTTCACCGCGGCGTACCTCACGGGGCAGGGGCAGGACGGCGTGCGGTCGCCCAGCGACCTCGTGCCGGAGTCCTCCCGGCGGGCGCGGGGCTTCGCCACCTGGGCGGCGCTGCGGGAGCTGGGGCGCAGCGGCGTCGCCGGGCTGGTCGACCGGTGCTGCGCGCTGGCCCGCCGGTTCGCCGAGCGGGCGGCGGAGCTCGACGGGGTCGAGGTCGCGAACGACGTCGTCCTCAACCAGGTGCTGCTCGGCTTCGGCGACGACGCGGCGACCGACGCGGTGGTCGCGGCGGTGCAGCGGTCGGGCGAGGCCTGGATGGGCGCGACCACCTGGCACGGCCGGCGGCTGGTGCGGGTGTCGGTGTCCAACGCCACGACGACGGGGGCCGACGTCGACCGCGCGGTCGCCGCCGTGTCCGCCGCGTGGGACGGGGTGCGGGCGGCACGAGGTGCTCCGACGGCCCGGTGACCCGGGGTCGGAGGTCCCCGGACCCGGGACCTCCGACCCCGGGGGGTGACCGGGCCGCGGGTGTGACGGTCGACCCGACGACCGACCGGGGAGGACCCATGACCGACAGCACCGCACCGGTGAGCGACAGCACGGCGTTCGGGACGCCCGTGGAACGGGACGGCGCCACGGTGATCACCGCGTCGCGGTCGACCAGCCACACCGCGAGCACCGGTGACCCCCGCACCGGGCGGCGCCCCGCCGCGGAGATGGCCGGCGCCCGGCCGCTGGGCGCGTTCGAGGTGCGCGACGGCCGGGTGCGGTGGCACCCCGTCGTCGACGTCACCCGCGTGGTCACCACCGCCGAGGTCGTGCTCGGTGCGGTCGCGGTGGCGTCCCGTCTCGCGCGGCGGCCGAGCGGGGCCGTCGCGAAGGTGACGATGGGCCCCGGCGGCTGGGTGAGCATGAAGGGCGGCGCGATGGCCGTCCGGCCGGCCCGGCGCCTCTGGCGGCGCACCCGTCCGACGGCGCGCGTCCGGCGGCCGTGGTGGGCCCGGCTGCTCGCCGCCACCGCGCTCGAGCGGCTGGTCGGCTGAGGCCGTCGTGGCGGTCCGCCACCGGGTGCTGGGCCCGGTCGTGCGCGCGCTCGCCCGCGGCCCGGCGCACCGCGTGCTCGGGCAGCACCTCGTCGTCCTCGGCTACACCGGCCGCCGCACCGGCCGGCGGTACGAGCTGCCCGTGATGGTGGCGCCGGCCGGCGACGACCTCGTCGTCCTCGTGGGCGGCGCGGCCGGCAAGACGTGGTGGAAGAACCTCGACGGCGGGCCCCGGCCCGTCAGCGTCCGGCGGGGCGGGCGCGTCCTGGCCTTCCGCGCCCGGCTGCTGCGGCCCGGAACGCCCGGCCGCGAGGACGCCGTCCGCGCCTACCGGGCCGCCTTCCCCCGCGTGGTCGTCCCGCCCGCAGACCCGGTGGTGCTGCTCGAGCCGGTCGTGACCTCCCGCGCCCCGGCCGGGTCGTTCGGCCCTCCCGGCCCCTGACCCGGCCCCGGGAGCCTCGGTCCGTGCCCTCCCCGCCCGCCGCGGCCGGCCCGCCGGTCGTGCTGTCCCTGGACGTCGGCTCGTCCTCGCTCAAGGCCGCCGTCCGCGACCCCGACCTCCGCGTGCACGTGGAGATCGCGGGCCTGCGGGACGGGCCGGGCGGCGAGCCGGCGCACGTCACCGTCACCGGCACCGGCTCCTCCGTCGAGCGCGCCCGGCTGCCCGGCGGCTGGGCCGGCGCGCTGCCCGAGGTCGCCGACGTGCTGGCCCGCCGCGGCCTGCACCCGCACGTCGTCGCCCACCGCGTGGTCCACGGCAGCCGGCTGCTGACCGGGCCGCGCCGCGCCGACCCGGCGCTGGTGGACCGGCTGCGGGCCGAGGCGCACCTGGACCCCCTCCACCTGCCGCGGCAGCTGGCCGTCCTCGACGAGGCCCGCACCTGCTGGCCCGGGGCCGAGGTGGTGCTCGTCCCCGACGACGGGTTCTTCGCCGACCTGCCCGACGAGGCGGTCACCCTGCCGCTCCCGGCCGACGCACGGGCCGCCGGGCTGCGGCGGTGGGGCTTCCACGGACTGGCGGTGCAGAGCGTGGTCGACCTCCTCCCGGGCCTGGGTGGCGCCGTCGTCGTCCACCTGGGCAGCGGCTGCAGCGTGAGCGCGGTGCAGGACGGGCGGCCACGCTCGACCACCATGGCCCTGAGCCCGGCGGGCGGGATCCCGTCGCTGACCCGCAGCGGGGACCTCGACCCGGAGGTGGTGCTGCGGCTGGTCGAGCTCGCCGACGGGTCGGTGCCCGCCGTCCGCGAGCTGCTGCACCGCAGGTCCGGCGTGGCCGGGCTCTCCGGCGGGCGCACCGACGTCCGGGAGCTGCTCGCCGCGGGCGACCGGGCCGCCGACCTCGCCCTCCGGGTCCTCGTCCGGTCGGTCGCGATGGCCGGGGCCGGCGCGGCGACGACGCTGGACACCTGGGACGCCGTCGTGTTCAGCGGGGGCGTCGGCCGGAACTCGGCGGAGCTGCGCGAGCGGGTGTGCGCCCGGCTGCTGCCGCTGCGGCCCGTCCCGGGAACCGGCGGCGCGCCCAGCGAGCGGCTGGCCGGCGCGGGGGTGCGCGTGCTCGCCGTCCCCGTCGACGAGGAGGCGGTGATGGACCGGCTCGCCCGGCGGGTGGTCGCCGCCGTCCCGGGCGGCCGCGGCCTCGCCGTCCCGCAGCGGTGACCGGCCCCGTGCTCCGGGCGAGCGCGGAGGACCTGGGGATGCGCGCGCTCGGCCGCGGTGGCGCGCCCATGCAGTTCGGCGCGCTGCTCGTCCTCGGCCCGGGGAACGGGGTCGGAAGCGGGGACCTGGCCGACGTCGTGGCCGAGCGACTGGGCGGGGTGCGGCGGCTGCGGCAGCGGCTGGTCCGGGTGCCCCCGGGCGCGGGCCGGCCGGTCTGGGTGGACGAGCCGCGCCCGGACCCGGCGGCGCACGTCCGCACCGTGCCGGGCCCCGGGGACACGCAGACGCTGCTCGACCTGGCCACGGAACTGGTAGCCACCCCGCTGCCGGCGGGCCGGCCCGGCTGGGCGGCGGTCGTCGTCCCCGGCCTGCCCGGCTGCCGCAGCGCGGTGGTCGTGGTGCTGTCGCACGTGCTCGCCGACGGGATCGGCGGGCTGGCGCTGCTGGCCTCCCTCGCCGACGGCGGCCCGCCGCCCGATCGCACGCCGCCCCGCCTGCTGCCGCCCTACCGGTCCCTCGCGGCCGACGCCTGGCGCCGCCGCGCCCGGGCCGTGGCCCGGCTGCCGGCGGCGGTCCGGCTGGTGCGGGACGCGGGCTGGTCGGCCGGCGGCCTCCGCCCGGCCCGGGCGGCACCGTGCAGCCTGCTGGCGCGCACCGGACCCCGGCGGCGGACGGCGGCGGTGCAGGTGCCGCTCGAGCCGCTGCGGGCGGCGGCCCACCGGGCCGGCGGCACCGTGAACGACGCGCTGCTCGTCGCGGTCGCGGGCGCGCTCAGCGCCCTGCTGGAGGGCCGCGGCGAGTCGGTCGACCCGGTGGCGGTCACCGTCGTCGTCACCGGGCGGCGGGCGGCCGGGGTCACCGAGCTCGGCAACGCGACCACCCCGCTGGTGGTCGCCGTCCCGGCCGCCGGGGACCCGCAGGAGCGGCTGCGCCGGTTCGCGGGCACGGTCCGGCGGGCCCGCGACGCGGCCACCGGCCCGCCGCTGACCGCGCTGCTCGGGTCGCTGTTCGGGCTGCTCGCCGCGACCGGTGCCTACCGCTGGTGGCTGCGCCACCAGCACCGGTTCCACACCCTGGTCAGCAACGTGCCCGGACCGCCGACCCCGCTGGGCCTCGCCGGGCGGCCGGTCGAGCAGGTGCTGCCGATCGCCTCCGGCGAGGCCGGGAACGTCACCGTCTCCTTCGACGCGCTGTCCTACGCCGGCACCCTGACCGTCACCGCGGTCGCCGACCCCGACCGGGTGCCCGACCTGCCGGTCCTCACCGCGGCGCTGCGCGACCAGCTCGCCGCGCTGGTCACCCCGGCGCCGGCAGCGTCACGCTGAGGGACACCAGCACGTCCCCGCGCCAGTCCCGGCCGGCGAGCTCGACACCGACGGTGTCGCCGCCGTCGTCGGTGACGGTCACGGTCCCGAACTGCCCGGCGCCGGGGAACGCGCCCTCGCTGTACGGCCCGCCCTTGACGCTGCCCGGCGAGTCCAGCGCCGCGGCGTGCAGCAGCGGGAACCCGGCACCGCCGGCGGTGCTGAAGTCGGTGTTGGTGCCGTCGTCGACGGCCACCATGTGCGCGTCCCCGCTGACCATGACGAGGTTCGCGACGTCCGCCGCGGCGAGGGTGTCGGCGATGCGCCGGCGCTCGGCGGCGTACCCGCCCCAGTCGTCGCGGCCGGACTCGTCCGGGGCGACCCAGGGCTCCGGGTTCACCCAGAGCACGGCGGCGTGCGACCGGCTGCCGGTCACCAGCTCCTCCTCGAGCCAGGCCAGCTGTCGCGCGCCCAGCATCGACGTGGCCGTCCGCTCCGACCGGGTGTCGGTCACGACGACCCGCACCCGCCCGACGGTGAAGGCGTGGGCGATGGACCCGCCGCCGCCCTCGGCGAGGACGTGGTGCGGGACGTACGCGCGGTAGGCCGCGCGCGCGGCGTCCCGGGTGGGGGAGCCGGCGTCGGCACTCTCCCCGCCGTAGTCGTGGTCGCTCCACACGTAGTCCACCGGCACCGCCCGGTACAGCGCCGCCTGGGCGGGAGCGGTGAGGACCCGGGTGTAGCGCTCACCGAACGCGGCCGCGTCACCGTCGGCGGGGACGTCGGAGTAGTGCAGGTCGCCCGTGTGCACGAACAGCAGCGGGTCGACGGCGCGGACCGCGTCGAACACCGCGCCGCTGGAGCCGGTGCGCGCACAGGAGGCGACCGCGAGCGTGAACGAGGCCGGCCCCTCCGGCATCGTCGTCAACCGCCCGGTGCCGCGGGAGCCGTCGGGGTCGCCGTCGACCTCGACGGTCCAGCGGTAGGGGGTGGCCGGCGTCAGCCCGTCGACGGACAGCCGCACGACGCCGTCGGCCGACGGGGCCACCGCGGCCGAGCGCACCACGGGCCCGCCGTCCTCGGGCTCGACCACCAGCCGGGCCTCCCGCGCGTCCGGCCGGTCGAGCAGGGCCACGACCCGCGCGCCGCTCGAGGTGACCCCGCCCGACCAGGCCCACTCCACGGACTCGACCGGCAGCGCGAGCGCCGCCGAGCGCGGGTGCAGCGGCCCGAAGAGGCGGTCGTGGACCTCCGCGGCCGCCCCGGTGGTGCCGGCGAGGAGCAGCCCGGTGACCATCGCCAGGGTCACCACCGAGCGCATCGTGCGGCGGTGCTGCCAGGCCAGCCAGAGGCCGACCGCCGGCGCGAGGAACGCCACCCCGATGAGCACGCTGACCCACGGCTGGTAGGTGGTGGCGGCGAAGACGGCCAGCCCGGTGCCGGCGACGGCGGCCAGCACGGCGCCGACGGCCTGCCACCGGCGTGCGACCAGCAGCGCCGCCGCGGCCAGGCCGAGGAGCCCCAGCTGCAGCCACCGGCTGAGGGAGGGCCCGATCGCCGAACCCTCGGGTGCCACCGGCAGGCCCTCGACCAGCGCCAGCGAGGTGAACAGCGTGACCATGCCGAGCAGCCAGCCGCGCGCCAGCCGGCGGACGGCGGTCTCCTCGTCCGGGCGGAGCCGGAGCAGGCCCGGCCCCGCGGCGGTGTCGGCCGGGGCCTCCCACGGGCAGCCGGAGCACCCGCGGTGCCACCGGGTCCGTTCCAGCGCCCACCAGGACGCGAGGACGACGGCGGCGCCGGCCAGCACCCCGGCCACGGCGTCGGAGGGCCACGCGGAGCGGCTGCGCACCACGTCGACGACCACCACCGCCAGCACGGCGGCGGTGACGGCGAGCATCGCCAGGGCCGGCCCGCGGCGCCGGGTGCGGGCGTACACGGCCAGGGGCAGGAAGCCGGCGAGGAGGGTGGCCTGCACGACCGGCGCGCTGGGCAGCGACCCGGTCAGCCCGGCCAGCGGACCGTCCGGCGGGTACGCCCGCTCCAGCCGGTCGGCCACCACGGCCTGCGCTACCAGGACGGCGGCCGTGACGGCCAGCACGCCCAGCGAGAACACGGCGCAGCGCCGGCCGACGAGGCCGACGAGCACGGCCAGGCCGACCGCGACCGGCACGCTGCCCAGCACGTCCCAGGGCAGCAGGGCGTCGCTGCGGCGGCCGACCTCGTCGTCGATCTCGGCCAGCAGCTGCGGCGCCCCGGCGGTGGTGAAGACGAACTGCACCGCGGCGGCGGCGGTGAGCACCGCGGCCCAGCCGAGCAGCAGCACACCGCGGCGGGTGCCGTCGCCGGGCCGCTGCCCGAGGGGCGTGCCGGCCAGCAGCGGGCGCAGCCGGGCCGGCGGGTCGGGCCAGGTGACCAGCGCGACGGCGGCGCAGGTGGCGACCGCGCCCAGCCCGGCGACGAGCAGCAGCAGCAGCGCGTAGAGCCACGCCGTCCCGGCGAACATGCCGGTCTCCGGCGCGTAGTTCTTGGTCGCACCGCGGGCGCCGTAGACGGCGAGTCCGCCCGCGGTGAGGGTCAGGAGCAGGTAGTGCACCCGCGGCCGCAGGCCGGCGGCGAGGGCGGTGTGGGGCGGCGCGCCGGTCCGCACGAACGCCGCGGCGGCGCGGGCGTGCAGCTCGGTCTCGCGGTCGCGGCCGCGCCGGTGCCGGCCGTGCAGCGCGTCCCGGAGCAGGGTGACGCCCGAGATCAGCAGCCCGGCGCCCAGGATCGCCGGCACGAAGATCTGCGCGCGGTCGACGTCGGCGTCGTCCCACCAGTCCTCGCGGACCCGGCGGGGGTTCACGCCGGCTCCCCGTCGGGGTGCAGCAGCACGGTGCCGGTGTCGCCGTCGACGGTGACCGTGCGCCCGTCCAGCACCGCCGCGGCACCGGGCAGGTTGAGCACGGCCGGCAGGCCGAGCTCGCGGGCGACGATCGCCGCGTGCGACAGCGGCCCGCCGCGCTCGACGACGATCGCGCCCGCGCGCAGGAACACCGGGGACCACCCGGCGTCGGTCGCGGCGGCCACGAGCACCTCGCCCTCGGCCAGCAGCTCCGGCCGCGGCTCGGTCAGGACGCGGGCCCGGCCGGTGTGCCGTCCCGGGCTCGCCGCCCAGCCGGACAGGCGGTCGCCGTGGAGCACCGCGGCCGGGGCGGGCGCGGGCACGCCGGTCCAGCGCAGCGGCGGGGGCGGGTCCGCGGCGCGCTGGTCGAGCCACCGGCGGCGGCGGGCCAGCTCGGCCGGCGGCGGGGGAGCGCCGTCCAGCGCCGGGCCCAGCTCGGCGTCGCGCAGCAGGTCGACGTCCTCCGCGCGGGCCAGCACCCCGGCGGCGGTCAGCCGGCGGCCGGCCTCCAGGTGCGCCCGGCGGACCTCGCCGCCGACGGCGAGGACGGCGGCCTTGACGTCCTCCCGCCGGGTCAGCCCCGCGGTGGCGTCGGTGACCTCCCGGCGCAGCACGTGCATCCGGACGTCGACCAGCTGGCCGGTGAGCACGCGCACCCGCCGCCACCGCGGGCGGCTGCGCAGGTCCTCCTCGAGCGCGGCGCGGGCGGCGTCCCGCTCCTCCCGGCGCGAGGGCGGGGCGGGGACGGCCGCCTGCCCGGTCTCGGCCCAGGTCGGGCCGGCGAACACCGACCGGGACGCCGCCGGCGACCGGTCGCGGCCGGTCGCGCCGCCCCCGGTCACCCGCTGGGCCCAGGCCGCCGCGGACTCCTCCCCGAGGTGCCCGGCGAGGCGGGCCTCCAGCTCCCGGTAGGCGGCGACGGCGGCGGAGGCGACGGCGAGCTCGACGGTCGTCGCGCGGGCGCCGAGGTCGACCAGCCGCCGGCGGTAGGCCAGCAGCCCGGCGGCGTCGAGGTCGGCGAGCGCGGGCGGGTCGGCCAGCACGGCGTCGGCAGCACCCAGGACGACGCCGGCCTCGACGGCCGCGCGGCGGCGGGCGGTGCCGGCCCGCAGCTGCAGCCGCGCGGTGCGCCACCACGGGGCCCGCCGTCCCGTCGCGGCACCGGGGACGGCGGCACCGGGGACGGCGGCACCGGGGACGGCGGCACCGGAGACCGGGGCGCCGAGGTACTGCCGCTCCAGCTCGGCCTCCGAGCCGCCGGGCACCGCCCGGGCCGCGGCCCGCATCAGGTCCAGGTCGAGGGCGGCCCGGCCGCGGACCCGGCGCACCAGCTCGTGCGGGCCGGTCCGGTCGGCCGGGAGCCCCCACAGCCTGCCGAGGACCTCGCGCAGTGCCTCCTCGACGAGGAACGAGGCGACGTCCCACACCAGCGGAGGGAGCAGGCCCGGCAGCGTCTCGCCGATGCCCTCGGTGGTGAGCTCGTCGTCGTCGGGAGCGGTGTCGCAGCCGTCGTCGGTACGCGCGGGCCCGGTGGTGATCGGGCGCGCCTGGACCACCCAGGTCCGCGTGCCGTCCCACGCCCACTCGACGTCCTGGGGCCGGCCCTCGTCCCGCTCCACCTGCAGGGCCAGCGCGGTCGCCTCGCGCACCGCGACGGGGAGCGCGGGGTCCGGGTCGCCGCCGCGCGGCAGCAGGAACACCTCCGGGGTGCGCGCGCCGGAGACCAGCGACTCGCCGAGGCCCTGCACCGCCTCCACCCGCACCCGGTCGGGAGCGCCGCCGGGGTCGACGGTGAACACCACGCCGGCCGAGCGGGCGGGCACCATCCGCATGAGCACCGCGGGCATCGCCACGTCCCCGTCGGGGATGCCCCACGCCCGCCGGTAGGCGACCGGGGCGGGGTGCCACAGCGAGGCCCACGTGAGCCGGACGGCGTCGAGGACCGCCTCCGGGTCGACGTCGAGCGACGAGCGGTACTGGCCGGCGAACGAGGCCGCGGCCATGTCCTCGACCGTCGCCGACGAGCGCACCGCCAGGGGACGGCCGGCCGCGACCTCGCGCGCGGCGGCGACGACGGCGGCGGCCAGCGCGGGCGGCACCGGCACGGCGCGGAAGGCGGCGTCGACCTCGGCGGCCGGTACCGGCGCCCCGCCGCGCAGGGTGGTGAGGAACGCGGCCAGCCCGGGGTCGGCGGCCACGGTGCGGTAGGCGTCCGCGGTCACCACCGCGGTCGGCGGGACGGGGGTGCCGCGCTGCACGAGGCGGTCCAGCGACGCGCCCTTGCCGCCCAGCTGGCCGGGCGGGGCGGGCGTGCCGGCGGTGAGCCGGAGGACGGCGGTCGCGGCCGGCGCCCGGCCCGTCGCGGTGGTCACGACCGCTCGGCCGGTGTCCCGGTCAGGCCGGCCCGGTAGGCGGCGACGCAGCGGTCGGCCAGGCGCTCCACCGGCTCACCGGTCGCCGCCGCCTGCCGGTGCAGCCAGCCCGCGAGGTCCGGCCGCAGCGCGACCGCCGAGCGGCCGCGGGCGCGGGCCGCGAGCGCGGCCAGCTGCACGAGCGCCACGGCGCCCAGCAGCAGGAGCAGGTCGCCGTCGGAGTCGCGCAGCGCGTCGACGATCGCGACCACGACGCCGAGCAGCGCGACGAGCTGGAGGACGACGGTCCGGGGCACGCGCCGAGCCTGCGCTCCTCGGCACCGCGGGCGCGGCGGCTGACCGGCCCTGCCTGCCGGGACGTTCGGCACTGCGGCCGCGACCGCCGGGCGCGTGGACTGGGCCTCCTCCGACGGACGGAGGGACCCGATGCCCGCCGACGACGGCCCGCGCGAGCGGCACGGTCTCCAGGACGCCCTCCTGGAGCTCAGCCGTGTCGAGCTGGACCCCTCGTCGCTCGCCGCGACGCTGACCCGGGTCGCGGAGCTGGCCGCCGCGGCCCTCGCCGGGACCGCGGAGGCCTCGGTGACGCTGGTGCGCTCGGCCGGCGCCGTCACCGTCGGCGTGACCGGGCCGGTCGCGGCCGAGCTGGACGAGCGGCAGTACGACGCCGGTTTCGGCCCCTGCACGGACGCGGCCACGAGCGGGGTCACGGTCACGATCCCGGACACCGCCACCGAGGAGGGCTACCGCGACTTCGCCGCGCTGGCCCGCCGCCACGGCGTCACGGGGGTCCTGTCGGTCGGGATGCCGCTCGACCACCGGGTGGTCGGCTCGCTCAACCTCTACCGCACCGACGGCGGGGCGTCCGACGACGCGGCGCTCGAGGCGGCGCAGACCTTCGCGCGGTTCGCCGCGGGCGCCGTCGACCACGCCGCGGCCTACGCCGGAGCCGAGGAGCTGGGCCGCCACCTGCGCCGGGCGATGCAGTCGCGGGCGGTCGTCGAGCAGGCGAAGGGCGTGCTCATGGCCCAGCACGGCTGCACCGCGGACGAGGCGTTCACGATGCTCGCCCGCGAGTCGCAGCACCGGAACCGCAAGCTGCGCGTCGTCGCCGCCGAGCTCGTCGCCGCCGTCCAGCGGAGCCGCTGAGCCCGGCCGGCCGCCCGCTCAGCCGGCGGCGTCCGCCCCGGCCGGCGGGAGGGGCAGCGGCACCACGAGCACCGGGCAGCCGGCGGAGTGCACCACCGCGGAGGTGACCGGGCGCAGCGGCCGGCCCAGCGGCCCGTGCCGCCGGTGCCCGACCACCAGCAGCTCCGCGGTGAGCGCCGCGGCCAGGAGGGTCTCGGCCGCGCGGCCCTGGCGGACCACCGCGCGGAGGGGCACGTCCGGCCACTGGTCGCGGACCGCTCCCGCGCGGGCCAGCAGGTCGTCGAGGAGGGCCTCGGCCCGGTGCTGCGCGGCCGCGTCGTCGACCAGGCGCTCGGCGGCGGACAGCGGGAGCACGGACCCGCGCGCCCACGTGTGCACGGCCACCACGCCGGTGCCGCGTGGCGCCGCCGCCCGCAGCGCCTCGACGAGCACCGCCTCGGTCCCGGGCCCGGCGTCGAGCCCGGCGACCACGCCGCTGCGCTCACCGGACCGGCCGGTGCGGACCGGGACGACGGCGACCGGGCAGGGCGCCGCGCGGAGGACGGCGGCCGCGGTGGGTCCCAGCGGGTCACGGGCGCTGCCCGAGCCGGAGGCGCCCAGGCACAGCAGCTGGGCGCCGGTCGCGGCGTCGCGCAGGACGCCGACCGCGTCGCCGTCGACCAGCAGGGGGGCGATCGTCAGCCCGGGGTGGGCACGGCGCAGCTCCGCCGCGGTGGCGTCGAGCACCAGGCCGCACGCGGTGCGGAGCACCTCGACGGCGTCGACCACCTCGTCCGGCGGGCGGGTCCGGCCGCCGGGGCCGGGGACGGCGAGCACCAGCCGCAGCGTCGTCCGGCGGCCGGCCGCCTCCTGCGCGGCCAGCCGCGCCGCCCGGAGCCCGCCCCGCGACCCGTCGACCCCGGCCACCACGGGGCGGACGTCGGCGCCGCCCCGCGGGGGCGCGTCCGGCGTCGTCACCGCAGGGGGCGGCTCGGGCACGGAGGTCACGGGTCCTCCCGTCGGCGCCGTCGTCCGGACGCCCCACCCTGGGCCGGACAGCCCTGCCGACACCGGTGCCGCAGGTCCCCCCGGCGCGGGACCTGCGGCACCCGTGGTCAGGTCGCGGGCGACCAGGTCCAGTCGCGCACCTCGGGCAGGTCCTCGAGCGCCTCGACGACGTGCTCGCGGTGCCGGAGCAGCTGCTCGCGGCACAGCCGGGCCAGCGCGTCGCCGCCCTCGGGCACCCGGCGGGAGCGGCGCAGCGCCTCCAGCACGAGGTCGTAGCGGCTCATGCGGTTGAGCACGACCATGTCGAACGGCGTCGTCGTGGTGCCGTGCTCGGTGAAGCCGCGGACGTGGAACCGGTCGACGTCGGGCCGGCCGTGCAGCAGCGGGTGGATCGCCCGCGGGTGCCCGTGGAAGGCGACGACGACGTCGACGGTGTCGGTGAACAGGTCGGCGAACCGCTCGGGGGAGAGGGCCGCGGGGTGCTCCCCGGGCGGGAGCAGGCCGAGCAGGTCCACCACGCTCACCACGCGCACCCGCAGGTGCGGCACGTGCTCCCGCAGGAGCTGGGCGGCGGCCAGGACCTCCTGCGTCGGCACGTCGCCGATGGCGCAGAGGACGACGTCGGGCATGTCGGTGCGCACCCGGTCGGGCTCCTCGGTGCCGGCCCACTCCCAGACGGCACCGCCGGCCGAGACGAGCGTGCGCGCCTGCTCGAGGTCCAGGTACTGCAGGTGCCGCTGCTTGTCGACGACGACCAGGTTCACCCTGTCGCGGCTGCCCAGGCACTCCTCGGCGACGACCAGCGTGCTGTTGGCGTCCGGCGGGAACCAGATCCGGGTGACGTCGGGGGACAGCGGCGCGACGGTGTCGATGAGGCCCGGCCCCTGGTGGGAGAAGCCGTTGTGGTCGTTCCGCCACGTCGTGCTGGTCAGCAGCACGGTCAGCGACGGCACCGGCGGGCGGCCCGGCTCGAGCGCCGACTGCTGCAGCCACTTCGCGTGCTGCACCACCATCGAGGCGCTGACCATCGCGAACGCCTCGTACGTGGCGAACAGCCCGTGCCGGCCGGTGAGCGTGTAGCCCTCGAGCCAGCCCTCGCACAGGTGCTCGCTGAGCACCTCCATCACCCGCCCGTGCGGGCCCAGCGCCTCGTCGCCGGGCAGCACCGGCAGCTGGGTGCACCGCTCGGTGACCTCGAAGACGGCGCCCAGCCGGTTGCTCACCGTCTCGTCGGGCGAGAACAGCCGGAAGTCGCCGCCGCCGTCGGCCCGGGCGGTGCGGACGAACAGGTCCCGCAGGTACGTGCCGAGCGGGCGGGTGGTCTCGTGGTGCAGCACGCCGGGGGAGGCGACGGGCAGCGCGTGGTCGGCGAGGTCGGGCAGCGGCAGCGGCCGGACCCGGTACCGCGGCCCGCCGGCGCGGGGGGAGGCGGAGATGCGCAGGTCGCCCGGCGGGGTCAGCGCGGCGAGCTCGGGCACCAGCCGGCCGTCGGCGTCGAAGCACTCGTCGGCCCGGTAGGAGCGCAGCCAGGCCTCCAGCTGGGCGAGGTGCTCGGGGTTCTCCCGCACGCCGGCCAGCGGCACCTGGTGCGAGCGCCACGTGCCCTCGACCGGCACGCCGTCGACCGTGCGCGGCCCGGTCCAGCCCTTGGGGGTCCGCAGGACGACGGCCGGCCAGCGCGGCACCCCCTGCTCCTGCCCGGAGCGGGCGGCGTCCTGGACCGCCCGGATGCGGGCGTGCGCGTCGGCCAGGACGGCGTCGAGGTCGGCGAAGACGCGAGCGGGGTCGTCGCCGGCGACGACGACGGGGTCCCAGCCCTGGCTGCGCAGGTAGCCGCACACGTCGTCGTCGGAGGAGCGGCCGAGGACGGTCGGCCCGGAGATCTTCCAGCCGTTGACGTGCAGCACCGGCAGCACGGCGCCGTCGCGGCGCGGGTCGAGGAAGGCCGGCAGCCGCCAGGAGGCGGCCAGCGGTCCGGTCTCGGCCTCGCCGTCGCCGATGACACAGGCCACCAGCAGGTCCGGGTCGTCGAAGGCGGCGCCGGCCGCGTGCAGCAGCGCGTAGCCCAGCTCCCCGCCCTCGTGGATGCTGCCCGGGATGTGCGGCCCGGCGTGGCTGCTGACGCCGCCCGGTGTCGAGAACTGCCGCACCAGCCGGGTGAGCCCGGCGAGGTCCTGCGACACCTCGGGGTGGACCTCGCTGTAGGTGCCGTCGAGGTAGGCACCCGCGAGCACGGCGGGGCCGCCGTGCCCCGGGCCGGTCACCACCAGGACCTGCTGGCCGGTGCGGCGGATCAGCCGGTTGAGCAGCGCGTGCAGCATGGTCAGACCCGGGCTGGTGCCCCAGTGGCCCAGCAGGCGCGGCTTGACGTGCTCCGGCCGCAGCGGCTCGCGCAGCAGCGGGTTGGCCCGCAGGTAGATCTGCGCGGCGGTCAGGTGGTCGGCCGCGGCCCACCAGCGCAGGTCGAGGGCGAGGTCCTCGGCGGAGGCGGGGGCCGGGACGTCGAGCGCGGTCATGGGGAGCCTCTCCGGTCGGCGGGATCCCCCCGATCCTCGGGACCGCCGGGCGCCGGCGCGGGGGACCTACGTCCCGACTCCGGGTGCCCTTCGCTCCGACCCACCCCGGTCCGCGCCTCCCTAGCGTCGGCCTCCTCCCACACCGGCCCCGCGACGACGACCGGGCCCCGCGACGACGAGGAGCGCGCCGTGAGGACGAGACTGCGCCGGCTGCCCGGGCTGGTCGCGGCCCTCGCCGCCGTGACCGCCGCGACCGGGCTGGTCCGGCGCCCCACCGGGGAACCGGTGCGGGTGGTCACCCCGCGGGGGCAGCCCGCCGAGCTGGCGGGCAGCGGGCTGTACGCCCACGACACCGTCTTCACCGCGGCCGGCAACACCGCCGTCGACGCCGTCGTGCTGGCGTTCGGGGTGCCGCTGGTGCTCACCGCCTGGCAGCAGCACCGGAGGGAGTCGGCGCGAGGGTCGCTCCTGCTCACCGGCGCCCTCGGGTACCTGCTCTACGTCTACGCCAACTACGCCCTGGGCGTCGCCTACAACCCGCTGTTCCTGGCCTATGTGACGCTGGTGGCGACGGGCCTGGCCGGCTTCCTGTCGGCCCTCGTGGGCACCGACCGGGCGGCTCTGCGCGCGCTGGCCGCGGACCCCCGGGTGCCGCACCGCGCCCTGTCGCGGTTCCTGCTGGCCGCGGCCGCGGTGACCGCCGTCGTCTGGACCTCGCCGCTGGTCACCGCGCTGCTGACCGGGGGGCCGCCGGAGCTGCTCGACGTCTACACGACGCCGGTGACCTCCGCGCTCGACCTGGCGGTCGTCGCGCCGGCCGCGGCGCTGGCCGGCCTGCTGGTCCGCCGCCGCGACCCGTGGGGTCACCTGCTGGCCGTCCCCCTGCTCGTCCTGATCGTGCTGCTGCTGCCCACCATCGCGCTGAGCACCGCCCTGCAGGCCGCGGCCGGGGTCTCCTTCACCCCGCCGCAGGTCGCCGGCCCGATCGCGGGCTTCGGCGTCCTCGGCGCCGTCGGGGCGTGGCTGCTCACCCGGCTGCTGCGCGCCGTGCCCGCCGCCCGTCCCGTCCCCCCGAGCGAGGTGCCGCATGGGCACGTCCACGTCTGACCGGCCGCGGACGACGGCCCGCCCGCCGTCCGCCTTCACCCGGCGGGTCGCCGCCGCGGGCCTGCGCGCCGGGCCGGTGGACCCCGCGCCGGTGACCCAGGACGACCTCGCCGGCCTGCCGTCCGCCGCGGTCCGCTACCTGGAGGCGATGGGCGTGCTCGGCCGGCCGCGCCCCCGGTCGTTGCGGGCCCACTTCACCGGCAGGTTCCGGCTGCGGCCCGGGGGGTCGTGGATGCCCGCCGACTCGTGGCAGGTCAACACCGCGGCCGAGGTGGCCCGCCTGTACCGGATGCGGCTGCTGGTCGGGGGTGTCGTGCCGATGTGGGGCTGGGACACCTATCGCGCGGGCCACGGGCGGATGCTCGGCAAGGCGCTCGGCCTGGTGACCGTGGCCGACGGGTCGGGGCCGGCGTTCGACGCCGGGGAGCTCGTCACCTGGCTGAACGACGCCGTCCTGCTGGCCCCGGCGATGCTGCTGCACCCCCGCACCGGGTGGGAGGACCGCGGCGAGGACCGGTTCGTCGTCTCGGTGACCGACGCCGGGCGCACCGTCAGCGCGGTGGTGGCCCTCGACGGGTCCGGCCGGCCCCTGGACTTCCGGACCGAGGACCGCTGGGCCGACCTGCCCGGCGGTCCGGTGCGGACGCCGTGGACCACCCCCGTGACCGGGTGGACGGTCCGGGGAGGCCGGCCCACCCCGACCGCCGTCTCGGCCGTCTGGCACCGACCCGAGGGGGACCACCGCTACGGCGAGATGGCCCTCGCCGACCTCGACCTCGACCTCCTGCCGGGGAGGTGAGGACCGTGCTGCGCGGCCTCCTGCTGGCCGGCGCCGGGGCCGCCGGCCTGGACCACGTGCACCGCCACCGCGACTGGGGCGCCACGCCCGGCGAGGTGGCCGGCGTCCTGCCCGGCGACGAGCTCGTCCCCGGGCCGGCCGAGCAGACCACCCTGGGGGTGTCCGTCGCCGCGCCCGCCGAGGAGGTCTGGGCGTGGCTGGTCCAGATGGGGCAGGGCCGCGGCGGCATGTACAGCTACGACTGGCTCGAGAACCTCATCGGCCTGGACATCCACACCGCCGACGAGGTCCGCGAGGAGTGGCAGCACCTCGCCGTCGGCGACCGGGTCGTCGTCGTGCCCGAGGGCTGGGGGCCGCTGCCGGACGGCTACGCCTTCCGGGTCGCGCGGGTCGACCCGCCCCGGACGCTGGTCCTCCGCCAGGCGCCGCCGGAGCACCCGTGGAACGGCGTCTGGTCCTTCCACGTGGTGCGGGAGGCCGCGGGCGGCTGCCGGCTGTTGGCCCGCTCGCGCACCGAGACCGACCCCCGGGTGGGCGCCCGGCTCGCCGGCCGGGTGGTGGAGCCGGTCACGCTGGTGATGACCCGGCGGATGCTGCACGGCATCCGCGACCGGGCCGAGCGCCGCGCCCGCCGTCCCCTCGCGGCGCTGCCCGCCAGGGACGGGACGGGTGCGCCGTGACGACGCCCCGGGGCCGCCACAAGCCCCTGACCTGCCTGGTGGGCCTGCACGACTGGACGCGCCGCCACCCGCCGGACGAGCGCTACGAGGGCCCCGACCAGCAGGTGTGCCGTCGCTGCGGCCGCATGAGGGGACCGTGGGACGTGCCGCCGGCCGCCTTCGGCCCACCCGGGGGCGGCGTGGCCTGACGGGTCCGGTGCCCGGTGCGGCTCAGGCGTGCCGGTCGTGCGCGGCCTCGGCCCGGTCGCGGATGCCGCGCAGCATCCGCCGCATCATCGGGAAGTCGCCCAGCTCCATGAGCAGGACGCCGACGAGGCCCGCGGCGCTCCGCCAGTCGTGGCGCGTCCGCAACCGGGTCACCAGGCGCGTGCGCCCGCCCTCCAGCGGGACCAGCCGCCAGGCCCAGGTGCTCGTCGGCGTCCGCCAGAGCATCTCCCGGGGCGCGTCGAACGACTCGACGACGAACGCCGTCGTCTCGGTCGGGCGCGGTGACATCGGCAGCCACAGGCCCCGGTGCAGGTCCTGCAGCTCCGGCACGATCTCCCGCGCGCTCGGGTGGCCGAGGTGGTCGAGCAGGTCGTCGGCGTACCAGCCGCCGCGCAGGCAGCCGACCTGCACGAGCCACGGCCACACCTCCTCCGGAGGGGCGGAGACGGTGATCGCCCGCGTGCAGCGGTACTGCGCCCGGGGCTCCAGGTGGTCCCCGGGCATCGGCGCGGCCACCTCCGCCGCGCCGGCGCCCCAGTGCCGGTGCCACGGGCGCAGCAGGGGAGCGGCGACGAACAGGGGCAGGTCGGCGACGACGTCACGCACCTCCCGGACCAGGTCGGCGGCGGTCGGCCGGGCGGGACGCGGGCGGGGTGGCAGCAGTGCGGTCACGCGGCCAGCGTCGACCGCACCCGCCGCTGGGGGCAGGGCCCGTCGTCGGCGTGCGGCAGTGCCGGTGGGCCCGGCCGGGACGAAGGTCCCCGGACGCGGGGACGTCGGCCCGCGGACTCCCGCACGCGGACGGCGCAGGGTCGGAACCGGCCCGGCGGGTGACCGGGCAGGGAGCGGAGGCGGACCGGTGACGACACAGCAGGGGACCAGCGACGCGACGAGGCCCGGCCGCGTGGTCGTCGGCGTGGACGGGTCGCCGGGGGCGCGCACCGCGCTCGGCTGGGGCCTGGCCGTGGCCGCCCGCACCGGGGCGCGGCTCGAGGTGGCCAGCGCCTACCCGGTCGACTTCTACTGGACCGACCCGTTCCTGGCCGACACCGGACGGCTGGACGCGGTCCGCGCCGACGTCGAGGAGCGGGCCCGCGCGCTCGTGGAGGAGGTCCGCCGCGACCCGGCCGTGGCCGCCGTCCCCGGCTCCGCCGAGGTGCGCGCCGACGTCGTGGTGGCCGCCGGGGCGCCCGCCGAGCACCTGGTCGCCCTGGCGGAGGGTGCGGACGTCCTCGTGGTCGGCAGCCGCGGCCGGGGCGGCGTCCGCAGCACCCTGCTGGGCTCGGTGGCCCTGCACTGTGCGGCCCACGCGCCGTGCCCGGTCGTCGTCGTGCACCCGGGGGCGGTCGAGCCCCCGCCGCGCGTCGTCGTCGGCGTGGACGACTCGGCGACGTCCCGTGCCGCCCTCGCCCGCGCCGCACGCGAGGCCGAGCGCCTCGGCGCTCGGCTCGAGGTGGTCGCCGCCTACCAGCCGGCCTCGTATTGGAGCGACCTGTACGCGATCACCGCCCCGCCGGCCTCCGAGACGGAGGAGCACGCGCGCACCAGGGTGACGGCGTTCGTCGCCGACGTGCTCGGGTCGGTGGCCGGGATCGACCTGCGGGTGGTCCAGGGACCTCCGGGGGACGCCTTGGTCCGGCACGCGGACGGCGCCGCACTGCTCGTCGTCGGGAGCCGCAGCCGCAGCCGGGTCGCCGGGCTGGTCCTCGGCTCGGTGGCCCTGCACTGCGCGGTGCACGCGCCCTGCCCGGTCATGGTCGTGCACCCCGAGCCGGTCCCGCAGCAGGCGACCGCCGGGGAGCCCGTCGTCACCACCGCGGTGCCGGAGCCGTCGGTCTGACCGTCACCGCCCGTGCCCTTGGTCCCGCCGTCCCCGGGGCCTTGCGCCCCTCCGCCTCCCCGGCCCGGGGGTGCAGGGTCCGGGGGCAGGTCCGTCCGACGGAGGGAGCAGCCATGCAGACGCGAGAGGTGACGCGGGTGCGCCGCGGAGGCGTGGTCGGTGGGCACGCGGCCCGCGGACGCCGGGCCGGCGGGCGGGCGGCCCGTAGGCGCGTGATCGGCCCCCTGGCGGTGCGGGCCTTGGCGGTACGCGCGCTGGCGGTCGGCGCGGTGGCCCTCGGCTCGGCGGCGGTCGGTGGCCTCGCGGTCGGCTCGCTCACCGTGGGACGCCTGGCCGCGGGACGGGTGGCCGTGGCACGCACGGACCTGCGCACCGTGCGCGTGGCGCGGCTCGAGATCGACGAGTTCGTGGTCGGCCGCACCTCGGGACTGCCGACGACGGCGGACGCGGCCGAGGCGAGCCCGGTCGAGGCGGCCGCGGCCGGGAACGGCGGCGGACGGCTCGGGACCTGACCCCGGTCGCAGCCAGGGTGCGCGGGCACGACCGTTCCGGGCGTCGGCTCACCGCAGTGCGGGTGAGCCGACGCCCGAGGCCGTGACGCCGGTCAGAACGGTGGTGGGTCGTCGGCCGGGTCGGACGGTGGTGGTCCGGGACCAACCGGTGGGTCAGGCTCGGCCGGTGGTGGTCGCATGCCCGGTGGCCGGGTCGTCCGCGTGATCCCGGACGGTGTCGTCACCGGCAGCACCCCGTCCGAGGTCATCTCGAAGCGCCAGCCCTTCGCGAAGGTCTTGAGGCGGTGGTGGCTGCGGCACAGGCAGCACAGGTTGGCGCAGTCGGTGGTGCCGCCGTGGGTGTGCGGGACGACGTGGTCGGCGTCGGCCCACCCGACGCGCTGGCCGCAGGTGGGCAAGCGGCAGGTGCGGCGTCGGTGTCGCGGTGGTCGGGGCAGTCGAGCCGGGCCAGCCGGCGGAGCCGGTCCAGCGTGGTGGTGGCGCGCAGGGCGCCGTCGTCGTCGACCAGCGCGAGCGTCACCGAGCCACCCTCCGGCACCCGCAGCCCCAGGGCGTCGAGCTGGGTGAGCAGTTCGCGCAGGTGGGCGGCGGTGATCGGCAACCCGTTGACCTGGCCGGCCTCGGTGCTGCGGCCGGCCAGCGCGCTGAGGGTGGCGATGACCTGCAGGTGCGCGGTCACCGCCGGCCGGCCGCTCTCCCACGGGCGCTGCAGCAGGTCGGCGTACACCAGGGTGCGCAGCTGCCCGATCGGGCGGGGATCGCCGTCGGCCTTCAGCGTCCGGGCCAGGGCGTCGACGACGGCGTGGCAGGCGGCGGCGACGTCGGCGGGCAGGTCGGCGGCGAGGGTGGCCGTGCCGTCGAACGGGCAGTCGTGGAGCCGCACGTCGGCGTGCCGTTCGGCCTGCTGGCGGCGGCCGTCGATGGCGTCGGCGTCGGCCTCCTGCAGCAGCGCCAGCGCCCGGTCCTTGAGCTTGCGCACCGTCAGGCCGGGCGGGTTACGCATCTGGACCCGCTGCAGTTCGGCGGCCTTCTGCTCCCGCGACAGCAGGGCGACCGGCAGCCGCGGGATCGACACCGGCCGCTCGAGCAGCCAGCCGGCGAGCGCGCGCTCCACCGGCGACACGTACTCCGCGACCTCCTGCACACCCCGCACGCCACGGCCGGGGTGCGACAGTTCCCGCAGGTCAGCGGCGTGAGGAGAGAGATCCGGCGCGGGGAAGCGGTGCCGGCGCCAGGGCAGCCGCCCGGCGCGCGGGCCGGTGGCCCGGACGGCACGCCGGCGGGCACGGTCGAGGGATCGCGCCGGTCAGACCGACGCGGGGACGGTGGCCGGGTGGGAGCGCCGGTCCAGTGCGACGCCCACGGCGGCGGGGATCCAGACGGTCAGCGCCCGGGTGACCAGGACGGCGGCGCAGGCGGCCGCCGCGGACACACCCATGGTGCCGAGCAGCAGGAGCAGCAGCACCTCGGGCGCGCCGGGCAGGGCGGAGACGGGCAGCGCGATCCACACCAGGCGCAGGACGGCGTAGCCGCCGGCGACGGCGAGCCAGGGGACCCCGCCGCCGGCCGCCTCCACCGCGGCCGACAGGACCGCGGCCTCGATCGCGACGGCGAGGGCCACCCACCCCAGGAGGGCCGCCTGCTCCCGGCGCGGGACCGGGCGGCGTGGGTCGGCGGGCGGGACCGGCTCGTCGGCGCCGCGGCGGGCCGCCAGCTGCCCGACACCCGCCAGCACCCAGGCGGCCAGGCCGGCGGCGGCCGCCGGCAGGACCGCGGACGGGGACCGCCAGTCCGGGATCGAGCCGTCGACGGCGGCGAGGGCGACGATCGCCACCGCTGCCGCGGCCGCCCCGGCCAGGCCGGCGACCGCGGCCCGGACCGTCGCCGCGTGCGCGGTCGCCGGTAGCAGCCCGGCCCGCTCCAGCAACCGCGCACGGGCCCGGCGCTCGCCCTCGCGACCGTGGACGAGTCCCACGTTGCGGGCGACCAGCGTGACGACGAGCGCGCGGCCGACCGACACCTGGCGGTCGGCGGCGTGCCGCACGGCGGTCGCCCGGGCCAGGGCCGCCGCCGCGGCCAGCAGCGCCGCGCCGCCCAGCCACCGCCACCCCTGCGGACCGACGCTGTCGACCGTGGCGCCGATCCCGGCGACGACCACCGGCCCGGCGAACGCGACCGCGCAGCCGAGGGTGACGAGCACCCGCGCCACCGGCCCCGCGGGCGGGAACACCGGGCGGTCCGGGTCGGGCAGGTCCAGCCGGGCGTGGACGGCCGCCCGCAGCGCCGCGAGGCGGGAGGGCTCGGCGCGCAGCCGCTGCCGTGTCTCCGACGACAGCGCCAGCGGCGTCAGCGACGGCAGTGCCGCCGCGACGGCCGCCTCGCCGAGGACGTCGACCGCCGCGGCCACCAGCGCGACCGGGTCGCAGGTGGTCGCGGGCGCGGCGGTCAGCGAGGCCAGCAGCTCGGCGACGTCGGCGGCCTCCTCGTCGTCGGTGGCGCCGGTGCGCGCGTTGCCGAAGTCGACCAGCCACGGCCGGCCCGCCGGGTCGACCAGCACGCTCGCGGCCACCAGGTCGCGGTGCGCCACGTTCGCGGCGTGCATCCGGGCGACCTCGCTCCACACCTCGCGCAGCAGGCCGGGGGTCCGCTCCGCCGGGTCCAGCTCGTCCAGCGGCCGGCCCTCGACGAACTCCTGCACGACGACGGCGTCCCCGGACCCGCCGCGGGCCAGCAGTACCGACGGCACCCGCACACCCCGCCGCTCGACGGTCAGCGCGGCCACCGCCTCGTGCTCGGCCTGGTGCCCCAGCGGGGCCAGCGCGTCGGCGTCCTTCACGTCGCCGACCGCGAACACCCGCCACATCCGGTGCAGCCGGTCGCGCTCGTGCCGGTCGGGCTCCAGGTACTTCACGTACAGCCGCCGGCCGTCGGCGTCGACCGCCGTGAACGGCTGCGAGCTACGCGCCCGGACGGCGGCCGGCGCCACCCCGGTCACCGGGAGCCCGAAGCGCCGCAGCACGGCCTCGACCCGGCCGGGCAGCACCTCCCGCGGCGTCACCCCGAACACCCAGTGCACCAGGGAGCCGATCGCCCAGCCCAGGGCCACGCCCCCGACGACGTCGAGGGGCAGGTGGGCGCCCACGTAGACGCGGGCGAGCGCGACCGACCACGCCAGCGCCCACGCGACGCGGCGTCCCCGCCGGGTCAGGTACGGGGCGGCGGCGGTGGCGAGGGCCGCGGCGACCGCGGAGTGGCCGGAGACGAAGCCGGCCCCGCCCACCGTGCCCTCGTGCAGGACCGCGCCGACCGGCAGGCCCGCGGGCCGTTCCCGGCCGACCAGCGACTTCACCAGGTCTGCGGCCAGGTAGGCGGCGAAGCCGGAGACGAGCAGGTCCCGCGCCGCGCGGAAGCGACGGAACAGCGCGGCGACGAGGGCGAGCGCCGGGACGGCGAGGACGTTGCCCAGCTGCATGACCACCCAGACCGCCGGCATGATGCCGGCCGGCAGGTCGTTGAACAGCCGGAACAGGTCCCGCTCGAGGGCGGACAGCTGCCCCCGCTGGGCGATCAGCACGCCGGTGCCCAGGACGACCAGCCCGAGGGCCACGCGGACCAGGTCGGTCGTCAGGCGCTGCGGACGCGCCCGCCCGCGTGCGGCCGGACGGGCCCCGCGGCCCAGCTGCCCTGCGGGGGCGGTGCCGGTGGTCACGGCCCCAGTCCAGCGCCCACCCCCGCCTCCGGGCAGGGTCCTCCGGCCCTGCCGGTCGTGCCGCCCGGCCCGGGCGGGGCAGGGACGGGGGAGGCGAGCCTGGGCCGGTGACCGAGGCCGCACGGGGGGCGTCCGTGCTCGAGGAGCACCGGCAGGCGGGCCTGCGCGCCGCCCCGACCGGCCGGCCGCGGCGCCCGTCCTGGCCGGCCGGCCCCGGCCGCCGGCGTCCCTCGGGCCGGGAGCGGCTGCCGCGGCAGGTGCCGGCGGCGGTCTGGGCGTGGACGGGGGTCCTCGTCGTCTCCGTCGTGCTCCTGGTCCTCGCCGACCGGCCCGGCGGCCTGCTGGGCCTGGACCGGGCCGTCGCCGGGGTGACGGGCCCACCGGAGCGCCACCGCGGGGCCGCGGACCTCGCGCGGATCGGCGCGGTGCTCGGCTACCGCTGCCTGTGGGTGCCGACGGTCGCGGTGCTGGTGTGGACGGCGCGGTGGCGGCACCTGCTCGTGTACGCGGGCACGATCTCGGTCGTCGCCGCCGTCGCCCAGCTCGCCGTCGGCGAGGGCGTGCTCGTGCGGGCCGTCCGCGACGAGGTCATCGGGACGCCCGCCGCCGTCGAACTCTCCGCCTGGCCGGTCCTGGTCCTCGCCACCGTGTCGGTGGCGACCCTGTACGTGCTGGCGCCGTCGGGCCCCGCCCGGCGGTGGGGCTGGCTGGCGGTCGCCGTCCTGCTCCTCACCGCCGTCGTGCCCCGTGTCGCCCTCGGCCTCGACGGCCCCTCCGTCGCCGTCCCGGCCGCGGTCCTCGGCGCCTCCGCCGCGGCCCTGGTCTGCACGGTGCTGGCGCCCGAGGACGCGTTCCCGGTCACCTGGCGCCGCCACGTGGCCGCCCACCTCGCGCTCGACGACGCCCGCGTCGGCCGGGTCCGCGCCGCGGTGCTCGAGCAGCTCGGCGTCGGCGTGACCGCCGTGGAGCCGTTCCGGCTCGACGGGTCGGCCGGGTCCACCCCGTGCCGGCTGGTCCGGGCGTCCGGGCCGCCCCTGTTCGGGAAGCTCTACTCGGCGACCCACCTGCGGTCGGACCGCTGGTACAAGGTGCTGCGCGTGCTCCGGTACGGCCGGCTGGAGGACGAGGCGCCGTTCGCCTCGGTGCGCCGGCTGGTCGAGCACGAGGACTACCTGCTGCGGCTGCTCCGCGACGGCGGGGTCCGGGTGCCCGCGCCGACGGGCGTGGTCGAGGTGCTGCCCGGCCGCGAGTACCTGCTGGTGACCGAGCTCGTGCCGCGCACCGTCGAGATCCTCCGCTCCCGGGTGGACGACGCCGTCGTGGACGACGCGCTGGGCCAGGTCCGGCTGCTGTGGTCGGCCGGGGCGGCGCACCGCGACCTCAAGCCCTCCAACGTGCTCGTCCAGGACGAGGCGCGGGTGGTGCTGGTCGACGTCTCCTTCGGCGAGCTGCGGCCCAGCCGCTGGCGGCAGGCCGCCGACCTCGCGAACGTGCTGCTCACCTGTGCGCTGGTCACCGGCGCCGATCGCGTCCTCGACCGGGCCAGGCGGCAGTTCACCGACGACGAGCTGGCCGAGGCGGTGGCCGCGACCTCGTCGCTCACCCTGCCCACGCAGCTGCGGCGGCTGCTGGCCGCCGACGGCCGGGACCTGGTGGGGCGCCTGCGCGACCTGCTGCCGCCGCACCCGCGGATCCGGGTGCAGCGCTGGAGCGCCCGGCGCGTGCTGCTGGCCCTGGCGACCGGCGGCGGGGCGGTGCTCACCCTGGTGCTGGCCGCGCTCAACCTGCGCGCCGGGGGGCTGCTGTGACCGCCGCCCCGTCCGCCCGCACGGAGGCCCCCCACCCCACGGCGGCGGCCGGGCTGACCTCCGCCCAGGTGGCCGAGCGGGTGGCGGCCGGCCGGGTCAACGCGGTGACGACGCGGACCAGCCGCACCGTGGGCCAGATCGTCCGGGCCAACGTGTTCACGTTCTTCAACGGCCTGCTCGCCACCCTGTGGGTGCTCACGCTGATGACCGGGCGCTGGCAGAACGCCCTGTTCGGCGGGGTCGTGGTGGTCAACTCGGGGATCGGGATCGTCCAGGAGCTGCGCGCCAAGCGGACCCTCGACCGGTTGGCGGTGCTGCAGACGCCGCGTGCCCGTCCGGTCCGCGACGGGGCCGAGCGCGAGGTCCCCGTGGCCGAGGTGGTCCTCGACGACCTGCTCGTGCTGCGGGCCGGCGACCAGGTGCCGGTCGACGCCGTCGTGCGGTCGGCCCGCGGGCTGGCCGTCGACGAGTCGCTGCTCACCGGAGAGGCCGACGCCGTCCCCAAGGAGGCCGGCGACCCGGTGCTGTCCGGCTCGATCGTGGTGGCCGGCAGCGGCCGCGCGCAGGCCACCGCCGTCGGCGACGACGCCTACGCCGCGGAGCTGGCCGCCCAGGCGAGGGTGTTCACCCGGACGCGCTCGGAGCTGGTCGAGGGGACCACCCGGCTGCTGCGCTGGATCGCCGTCGGCCTGCTCGTCGTCGGCCCGGCGGTGCTGTGGAGCCAGTTCCGGACCGACGAGAACGCCGGCTGGCGCGACGCCGTCACCGGCACCGTCGGCGCGCTGGTCGGCATGATCCCGGAGGGTCTGGTCCTGCTCACCACCCTGGCGTTCCTCCTCGGCGCCGCGGGCCTGGCCCGGCGGCGCACCCTGGTGCGGGAGCTGCCCGCCGTCGAGGGCCTGGCCCGGGTCGACGTCGTGTGCCTGGACAAGACGGGCACGCTCACCCACGGCGACGTCGGCTTCGACCGGCTGGAGCAGCTGTCCTCCGGCCCGCCCCCGGGGCCGGCACTGGCGCTGCTGGGCGCCGCGGACGCCGGCAACGCCACCGCCCGGGCGCTGGCCGCGGCGTTCCCGGACCCGGGCAGCGAGCGGGCGGCCGACGCCGTCCCGTTCGACTCGGCGCGCAAGTGGTCGGCGGTGCGCACCGCGGCCGGCACCACCTGGGTGCTCGGGGCGCCCGAGCTGGTCCTGCCCGTCCCCGCGGGGCCGGCGCAGACCGCGGCGCGGGACCGCGCCGACGTGCTGGCCGCCGGGGGACGGCGGGTGCTGCTGCTGGCCTGCACGCCGGCGCCGTGGAGCGTCCGCGCCGGGGTGCCGGGGCTGCCCGCCGGGCTGGTCCCGGTGACGCTGGTGCTGCTCGCCGAGCGGCTGCGCGAGGACGCTCCCGACGTGCTGCGCTACTTCGCCGAGCAGGGCGTGGCGCTGAAGGTGCTCTCCGGCGACAACCCCCGGACCGTCGGCGTCGTCGCCGCCGCGGTCGGCCTCCCCGGGGTGTCCGGCGCGGGGGACGCCGTGGACGCACGCACCCTGCCCGAGGACCCCGACGCGCTCGCCGACGTCCTGGAGTCGGTGTCCGTCGTCGGCCGGGTGACCCCGCAGCAGAAGCGGGCCGTGGTGCGGGCGCTGCAGCGGCGCGGCCACGTGGTGGCCATGACCGGCGACGGCGTCAACGACGCCCTGGCGCTCAAGGACGCCGACGTCGGCGTGGCGATGGGCAACGGCTCCCCGGCCACCCGCGCGGTCGCCCAGCTGGTGCTGCTCGACGGCCGCTTCGCCGCCCTGCCGCACGCCGTCGCCGAGGGCCGCCGGGTCATCGCGAACATCGAGCGGGCGGCCAACCTGTTCCTCGTCAAGAACGTCTACAGCCTGGTGCTGTCGCTGGTCACCGTCGTGACGCTGGTGGCCTACCCCCTGGCGCCGGTGCAGCTGACGCTGGTCTCGGCGGTGACGATCGGCGCGCCCGGCCTCGTGCTCGCGCTCGCGCCGAACCGGCGCCGCTACCGGCCGGGGTTCCTGCGCCGCGTGCTCACCTTCTCCGTGCCCGTGGGCGTCGTCACGGGCGGGGTGACCTACGCCGGCTACGCGCTCACCCGGCAGCTGCAGCCCGGCGGCGGGGTGGCCGCGGCCCGGACGACGGCGCTGCTCACGGTGCTCGTCGTCGCGCTGTGGACGGTGGTGGTGCTGGCCCGGCCGCTCACCCCGGGACGGGTGGTCCTGGTGGCGTCGCTGGCCGCGGTGGTCGTGCTCGTGCTGTCCGTGCCGGTGCTCCGCGAGGACGTCCTGCTCCTCGACCTCACCCCGACGACGCTGCTGCTCGGCACGGGACTCGGCGCGGCCGGGGCCCTGCTGGTGGAGGTCGTGTCCCGGGTGCCGGGGGCCCGGCTCCCGCGGGCGGGGGACCGGCGGTGAGCACGGCACGGGTGGCGACCGGTCCCGCGCACCTCCGCGCACCTGCACGGGCGGATCAGCGGAGGTGCACGGCGGTGTGCTCGGCGGTCTCCTGATCAGGGCCAGGGGGCGTCGAGCAGGTCGATGGCGTCGTCGACCGGGCGGTGCCGGGCTGCCGGGACCGGGTCGGCGCTGACCGGTGCCCAGCCCAGCCGCACGACCGCCTGCGGCATGCCCGGCGCGTCGGGCGAGCCGCCCGCGCACAGCGCGGTCAGCCGGGCCCGGGTGTACGGGACCTCGAGCGGCTGGCTGACCGGGTCGGTGGCCAGCCCGACCGCGGTCGCGGTGAGGAGCACCGCGCTGAGTGCCTCGCCGGCCCGCAGCTCGTCGGCCGGGCCGTCGCCGGGGGTGGTGAGGACCGCGAGGACGCCGCCGTCGGACCCGTTCCCGCCGAGCTGGTCCTCGCCGAGCGCACCGCCGGCGAGGTCCCGCACCCCGACGCCGTCCACCGCACCACGGGACCGCCCGCTCCAGGCGGCGGCCTCCCGCGCCGGCCCGGGCGTGAGCGCCTGCTCGACGGCCGCCTCCTCGACCAGCCGCACCACCTCCCGCCGGGCGCGGGGGCCGAGGACGGTGAGCCGCGCCGCCTCCCCGGCCGCGGCGCGCGCCACGTCGGCGAGCAGCTCCGCCGGGACGGGCCAGCGCGAGTACACGCGCGGGTCGCTGCGGCGGTGCTCGATCGCCTGCGCCAGGGCGAGGTCTTCCGGGGCCGGCTCGGCGGGGGACACGTCGACGGTGGCGAGGTGTGCGACGTGCGCGGGGTCGGGGAGCCGGTGGACGCACGGGGTCAGGCCGGCGGCGCGCAGGGCGACGCGGAGGTGGTGGAGCGCGGCGCCGCAGCCGATCAGCAGGTCGCGGCTCTCGGGGTCGGTCGCCGGCAGCCAGCGGGACGGGTCGGCGAACAGGTGGACCGACGTGCGCCCGATCCGCCAGCGCCAGGGCCGGGTGTCGTGCAGCGACGGCGCGCGGTCGGCCAGCGCGACGGCCCCGCGGGCGGTGGCGCGGTCGAGCACGGTCGGCGGGGTCACGGCTCCTCCGGGGTGGAGGCGGCGGGGACGGACGGGGGGTGGGGTGCCGGTGGGCGCCGCGGTGTCGCGGTCAGCTCGGCGGCCACCTGCCGGGCCCAGCCGTCGATCGCCGGCCAGTCGCGGTGGTCACCGGGGTGCTGGCCGACGGCGCGGTAGAACAGCCGGCCCCACAGCGGGACGCCGCGGGTCCGCACGACACCGGCGAACAGGCGGTGCGACCGCGGCCGCAGTCCGCGGGGGAGGTCCTGCTCGAGCCGCGCCGCCTCCTGCCGCGCGAGCCACCGGGTCACGCGGCCGCGAGGGCTGATGCCCGCCACGCTGAACAGCCAGACCGGCGGTGCGTCGTCGGCGGCGGCGAGCCGGGCGAGCAGGTCGCGGGCACCGGCCAGCCAGCGCATCGAGTGCACGGCGCTGCCCAGGACCACCGCGTCGTAGCCGGCCGGGTCGGCCTCGGGACCGGCCGGCCGCAGGTCCACGGCGTGGCCGGCCTCGGTCAGGCGCCCGGCCACCCGCTCGGCCACGCCGCGCGTGGAGCCGTCGGCGGTGGCGTATCCGACGAGGACCCGGAGGGAGGTGTCGTCCACGTCCCGACGCTCGCGCCCCCGGCCGGGCGGCGGTGAGGGCCGGACGTCCCCGCTCGGTGGGCCGGAGGTCGCCGCCGGTCGGAGGGCCCCGAGGGCGGGACCTCCGACCCTGAGCACCGGGTGGTGTCGAGGCCCTAGCCTCGGAGGCCGACGGCGGGACGGGAGGCCACGGTGGACACGGACGCGCAGCGGCAGCCGATCGGGGTCTTCCTCCTCGACGACCACGAGGTGGTGCGCCGCGGCGTCGCCGACGTCCTGGAGAGCGACCCCGGCATCCGCGTCGTCGGGGAGGCGAAGAACGCCTCCGAGGCCCTGGCCCGCGTGCCCGCGCTCCGGCCCGACGTCGCCGTGCTCGACGTCCGGCTGCCCGACGGCGACGGCGTCTCCGTCTGCCGCGAGCTCCGCAGCCGGATGCCGGAGCTGCGGGTGATCATGCTGACCAGCTACAGCGACGACGAGGCGCTGTTCGAGGCGATCATGGCCGGCGCGTCGGGCTACCTGCTCAAGCAGATCCTCGGCGCGGACCTGGTCAGCGCGGTGCGCACGGTCGCCGCCGGCGGCTCGCTGCTCGACCCCGCGGCCACCACCGCGGTGCTCGAGCGGATGCGGCGGGCCGCGGAGCCGGCTGGGCCGCTGGCCCGGCTCAGCGAGCAGGAGCGCACGGTGCTCGAGCTCATCGGCGAGGGGCTCACCAACCGGCAGATCGGCGAGCGGATGTTCCTGGCCGAGAAGACGGTCAAGAACTACGTGTCCCACCTGCTGGCCAAGCTGGGGCTGGAGCGGCGCACCCAGGCCGCGGTCCTGGCGACCGAGCTGCGCGGCGCGCCCCCCCGCCCGGGCTGACCGGTCAGGACAGCGGCGCCCACCACCGCAGCCGGGTCCCGCCGTCCGGGACCGCCGCGACCTCGAGGCCGCCGCCGCGGCCGGTGGCCCGCTGCTCCAGGTTGCGCAGCCCGCTGCGCGCGGCCCGGGTGTCGATGCCCCGACCGTCGTCGACCACCTCGAGCACGAGCTCGTCGCCGACGTCGAGGGTGACGGTCACGTGCCGGGCGCCGGAGTGGCGGGCCGCGTTGCTCACCGCCTCCCGGACGACGGCGACCACGTCGGTGGCCAGGTCGCCGGTGACGAGGGTGTCGACCGCCCCGGAGGTGCGCACGGTGGACTCCAGGTCGCCCGCGGTGCCGGCCACCGTGTCCAGCACCTGACGGCGCAGCCCGCCGTCGGGCTGGTCGACGGTGTGCAGGTCGAAGATGCTCGTGCGGATGTCGCGGACGGTGTCGTCGAGCTGGCGGACGACGTCGCGGATCCGGCGCTGCACCTGCGGGTCGGCGACCCGCGGGAGGACCGACTGCAGGCTCAGCCCCGCGGCGAAGACCCGCTGGATGACGTGGTCGTGCAGGTCGCGGGCGATGCGGTCGCGGTCCTCGTAGACGTCGAGCTGGCGGGCGAGGCGCTGCCGGGCGGCGAGGTCCAGGGCGACCGCGGCCTGGTCGGCGAACGAGCCGACCAGCGGGGGCAGCGCGTCGTCGAACGCCGGCGACCCCGCCCGGCGGGCCGCGACCACGACCGCGGACTCCGCCTCGGTGCCGCGCAGCGGGACGCCCAGGCAGGGACCCCAGTCGACGTGCGCGTTGGGCCCGTCGTAGGCCAGGCCGGTCATGTCGAGGGTGACGACCTCGCCGGCGTCGTCGCCCATGGCCTGCAGGACCGGGCTGTCGGCGACGTCCACCCAGGTCCCGGTGAGGTCCCGCAACCCGTCACCGACCTGGACCCGGACCTCGTAGCGGCCGGCGGCGTCGGGACCCGCCATGATCCACGCCGCCGCGGCGCCGGTGAGGTCGCGGACCCGCTCGGCGACGAGGGCGAGCGCCCGCTCGCCGGAGCCGGTGTCGAGCAGGCTGGCCCGGACGTCGGAGAGCGCGGTCGCCCACCGGCGGCGCTCCTCGGCCTCCTCGTAGAGCCGGGCGTTGTCGACGGCGACGCCCGCGGCACCGGCGAGGGCGGTCAGCACCGCCTCGTCCTCGGGGGTGAACTCCCCGTACCGCTTCTCGGTCATGTAGAGGTTCCCGAACACCGTGCCGCGCACGAGCACCGGCACCCCGAGGAAGCTGTGCATCTCCGGGTGCCCCGGGGGGAAGCCGACCGACGCCGGGTGCTTGCTCAGGTCGGCGATCCGCAGCGGGTACGGCTCGGTGATCAGCTGTCCGAGCACGCCCTTGCCCTCGGGCAGCGAGCCGAGCGCGGCGGCGGTCCGCTCGTCGACGCCGACGTGGATGAACGCCGCCAGCCCGCCCTCCGGCGCCAGCACGCCGAGCGCCCCGTACCGGGCCTCGACCAGGTCGCAGGCGCTCTCCACGATGCGCCGCAGGGTGGTCTCCAGGTCCAGACCGGAGGAGACCGACAGGAACGCGTCGAGCAGGTGCTGGATGCGTTCCTGGCTGCGGGCGACGGCGGTCAGGCGGTCCTGCACCTCGTCGACCAGCTCGGTGAGCCGCATCCCGGCCAGGGCCGACCCGCCCGCGGGCCCGGGCCCGCGCGGCGACGCCGGACCGGTCATGTCGGCACCCCTCACCGAGGCCTGATCTCGCCGGGTCAGCCTGGCACGGGACCCCGGCCGGTGGTAGGCGCCCGGCGCTCCCTCCCCGTTCCGTGCCGACGGGGTCACGCGGCCCCGTCCGGAGGCGCTGCCCGCCAGCCGCGGAGGACCCCGATGGTCAGGAGCACGAACCGGTGGCCGTCCCCGACCAGCAGTGGCCGGGGCCAGTCCCGTGCGGCGAGGGCGGCGGCGGTGGCGGCGTCGGTGACGGTCCGCGCCGGGCCGACGACGGTCACGGACCACTCGGCGTCGCCGTCGCAGCCGTCCACGCCGAGCACGACGACGGCGCCGCGGGCCGGGGGCAGGTGGTCGCTGTCCGGGGACGCGGGGATGACAACGCGATCCCCGTCCAGCGCGTAGCGGACCGGTGCGATCGCCGGCAGGGCGTCCCGGGTGAAGGCGAGGTGCCCGTGCGTGGCCCTGCCGAGCAGGGAGCGGCACTCCCCGTCGTCCAGGGAGGTGCGGATGGTCCCCCTACCGGTCACGTGCGTTCCCCGTTCAGCGTGCCCCGGGGGCGGCGCGGCCCCCACGTGCGCCCGGACGGGCGCCGACTCCCCAGGCTGCCCTGCCGCAGGCCGGACCGCAGCGGGGCGACGGTCCCGGGCGGAGGGGCCGGGAGTCCCGGGTCCGCGGACCGGACGGCCGCCCCGGCGGCACGGTGGCGCGGCTGCGGCGGTCAGGCACCGGGCAGTCCCTGCGGCGCCACGGCCGGCCGGCCCACGGCCACGGCGCCGGCGATCTCGCCCGCCCACGACCGGACGGCCTCCCAGTCCCGGAAGTCGCCGACCGGGGCGCGCATCGCGGTGACCATCGCCCGCTCGCCGAAGCCGAGCCGGGCCCGGTCCAGCCGGCCCGGCAGGACCCGATGGCCGCGCGGGGCCAGCAGCGCGGCCAGCGCGGCCGCGTCCTGCGGCTCGTCCGGCGGGTACGGCGGGTCGCCGATCGGCCCGCTGGAGAACAGCCACACCGGCCGCCGGCGCAGCACCCCCGCGCAGCGGACGGCCAGCTCCTGGGCCGGCGGCAGCCACCGGCCGGCGTAGACGGCGCTGCCCAGCACCACCCCGTCCCAGGCGGCGGGGTCGGGCCGTGACTCGGCCGGCAGCGCCGCCGCGTAGAGGCCGACCGAGCGCCCGGCCGGCGACTCTCCCAGGTCGCGGGCCAGGGCCTCGGCGATCTCGCGGGTGGACCCGTGGCGGCTGGCGTAGGCGACCAGGACCCGCGGCCGGCTCACGGCCGGCTCCCCGGCGCCGGGGCCGACAGGGGGCGGACCGGCTCGGCGTCCGCCGCCTCCCCGGCGGGCAGCACGCGGACGTCGGTGATCCCGCCGACGGTGCGGGCCAGCGCGGTCAGCGCCCGCTGCTCGACCTCCTCGGAGCCCTGCGGCCCGCCGCGCAGCCGCCGGATGGTCGCGGCGCCGTCGCGCACGTCCACGTCCCAGGCGTCGAGCTCGCCGGTGTAGCCCTCGACGAGGCGCAGCAGCTGCTGCCGGACGTCGTCGTCGGGGCGCGCCAGCAGGTGCAGCAGGTCGCGGCGGCTGACGATGCCGACCAGCCGGCCGCCGTCGGTCACCGGAACGCTGCGCAGGCCCGCGTCGACGAACAGCCGGGCGACGTCGGCGACGTCCGCGGTGGCGTCGACCGCCCGCACGTCCCGGGTCATGACGTCGTGCACGAGGGCCGGCGGGGGACCGGCGTCCGGCTCGTCGCGGCGCAGGTGCAGGCGGGGGTCCTCGGGGAGGCGGTGCCGGAGCAGGTCGGCCTCGGCGACGATGCCCACCAGCCGGTCCTCGTCGTCGAGCACCGGCAGGGCGGCGAAGCCCCGCTCGGCCATCACCTCCGCGGCGTAGTGCACCGCGGTGTGCGGGCCCACCGTCACCACCTCGCGCGTCATGACGTCCCTGGTCTGCACGGCCCCTCCTCGCGGTCGGTGCCCCGGACGCTAGGGAGGCCGGGCACCGCCCCCCAGGGTCGGCAGCCGCCGTGCGCAGGGACGGAGGTCCCGGGACCCGGGGTCCCTCGCCCCGCGCCGACCGGCACCCCGGTCGCGCAGTGTCGGGGCCGCCGCCCGGGACCGAGCCGGGCCCGGACGACGTGAGGACACCCGATGGACGCCATCCCGCAGCAGCAGCCCCGCGCCGGCGCGCCCGTCGTCGTCGCGCCGGTCGTCGTCGGAGTGGACGGCTCGGTCCCGGCCCGTGCCGCCCTGCGCGCGGCCCTCCGCGGCGCCGCGGAGCGCTCCGCCGGACTCGTCGTGGTCAGCAGCTTCGCGTCCGACCTGTACTGGTTCGGCCACGACGGGGTCCTGGTGCCCGCGGTCGACGACGTCCGGCGCGCGACCCGGGAGCTGACCGACGACCTGGTCGCGGAGGTCCGCGCCGATGTCCCGGAGGCGGCCGGGGTACCGGTGACCGTGGAGGTCACCGGGGAGGCGCCCGCGGGGGCGCTGGTGGGCCGCTCGGCCGACGCGCAGCTCGTCGTCGTCGGCAACCGCGGGCGGGGGGCGGTGCGCAGCGCGCTGCTCGGGTCGGTCGCCCTGCACACCGTCACCCACGCCCGGTGCCCGGTGCTCGTGGTGCACCCGAGGCCGGACGAGCCGGCCGCCCCGCCGCGGGTGGTGGTGGGCTTCGACGGCTCGGCGACGGCGCGCGCGGCCCTCGCCGCGGCGGTCGAGGAGGCCGCACGGACGGGCGCGGAGCTGCACGTGCTGGCCACCTACGTCTTCACCGACTACTGGGTGGACCTGTCCTCGGTCGTCGTGCCCTCGCGGGACGAGGTCCGCGGCGACCTGCGCCGGCGGGTCGACGAGGCCGTCGACGGCGTGCTCGGCGGCCGGCCCGCGGACGCGCCGGTCCCGCGGGTCGACGTCGACGTGGTCGAGGGCGCCGCCTCCGACGTGCTGGTCGACCGGGCGCGCGACGCCGCGCTGCTGGTCGTGGGCGGCCGCGGGCGCGGGGCGGTGCGCGGGCTGCTGGTCGGGTCGGTGGCGCTGCACTGCGCGATGCACGCGGCCTGCCCGGTCCTGGTCGTCCACCCCGCCGGCCGGCGCACCGAGGTCGCGGTGGACACGGCCGAGCCGGCCCGGGCCTGACCGGGTGCCCCCGGGGGCGGGGCTCACGGCCGCTCCCCGGGAGACGGGCCGGCCGCCGCCGCGGACGGCTCGTCGGCGCGGCGGCGGCCCCACAGCGGCTCCAGGGCCGCGAGCTCGTCGGCGGTGGCGGTCCGGAACGGCGGGGCCGAGGGGGTCTGCACCGCGCGCCGGCCCTCGCCGCGGGTGGCCCGCAGGCTGGCGGCGACCGAGACGCCGATGATCGTGGCGATGACCGCGAGGCTGACCGCGGTCGGCACGTAGAACAGGTCGACCTTCAGCAGCATCTTGACGCCCACCCAGATCAGCACGAGGGCCAGTCCGGTCTTCAGGTGGACGAAGCGGTGGATCAGGTCGGCGAGCAGGAAGTACATCGCCCGCAGGCCCAGGATCGCGAAGGCGTTGGCGGTGAAGACGAGGAACGGCTCGTCGGTCACGGCGAAGATCGCCGGGATCGAGTCGACGGCGAAGACGACGTCGGTGACCTCGACGAGGACGAGCACCGCCAGCAGCGGGGTGGCCAGCAGGACGCCGCCGCGGCGGATCAGGAGCCGCTGGCCGTGGTAGGCGTCGGTCATCGGCACGTAGCGGCGGAACAGGCGCAGCGTCCGGGACCGCTCCGGGTCGACGTGCTCGTCGCGCTGCCGGATCATCCGCCAGCCGGTCCACAGCAGGAACGCGGCGAACAGGTAGAGCACCCAGCCGAAGCTCGCGATGAGCACCGAGCCGCCGGCGATGAACAGCCCGCGGAAGACCAGGGCGCCCAGGACGCCGAGGAAGAGCACGCGGTGCTGGTACTCCCGGGGCACCGCGAAGAAGGTGAAGACGATGGCCCAGACGAACACGTTGTCCACGGCCAGGGACTTCTCGATCAGGTAGCCGGCGAAGTACTGCTGGCCGTGGTCGGCGCCGTACGCCCACCACACCCAGGCGCCGAAGGCGATCCCGAGCGTCACCCAGACCCCCGACCACACGGCGGCCTCGCGGACCCCGATCACGTGCGCCCGGCGGTGGGCGAACAGGTCCACCGCGAGCATCCCCACGATCACGCCGAGAACGGCCAGCCACACCCACGACGGGACGTCCACGCGTCCCCTCCCTCCGGTCGACGTCCATCAACCGGAGGTCTCTCCCGGCGCCGCTGACCGGTGCCCGTCCCGCCGGGCGCCGGAGCGCCGTCCTGACGACGGGACGTGTGGGGATACTCCCCTCCGCGAGAACAAGTGAAGCAGACTTCAGCTGTCGGCGCCACCGGGACCAAGGTCCGCCGTGGGGGGGACGTCCGGCGGCGGCCCGGGCCCCCGGCTCCGGCGGAGGGTGACCGGGGCGCCCGGCGACCGGCGGGGCGGGTGGGGAGGAGCACGCGTGACGGAGCGGACGACGGCGGAGGAGCCCGGCGGCCGGGTGGTCGTGGGCCTCGACGGGTCGCCGGCCGCCCGGGCGGCGGCGGTCTGGGCCCTGGCCGCTGCGGAGCGCGCCGGCACCGGCCTCGAGGTGGTCACCGTGCTCCCGGTCGGGGACGCGTGGGACGACGCCGAGCTGCTCGACCCCGCGCGCGTGGACCTCGTGCGCTCCGACGTCGCGGCGCACGTGCGCGACCTGCTCGACGAGCAGCACGCGGAGGTGCCGGTGACTACGACCGTGCTCCCCGGCCGCCCGGTCGAGGAGCTGGTCGCGCGCTCGGCCGACGCCGGGCTGCTCGTGGTCGGCAGCCGGGGCCGCGGGGCCGCCCGCAGCACGCTGCTCGGCTCGGTCGCCCTGGGCTGCGTGCCCCGCGCCCGGTGCCCCGTGGTCGTCGTCCACCCGGCCGCGCCCGGCCCCGGCCGGCCGCGGGTGGTCGTCGGGCTCGACGACACCGACGGGGCCCGCGAGGTGCTGTGGCGCGCGGCGGCCGAGGCCCACCGGATGGGTGCCGACCTCGACGTCGTGGTCGCCCGCCGCCCGCCCGAGCCCTGGGCGGCCGCCCTCGTCCCGGAGGGGCCGCCGACGGGCGGGGACGCCGGGGCGCATGCCGAGGCCCTCGTGCACGAGCAACTGGGCGCCCGGCCGGACGCCGTGCGGGTGGCCGTGCTGCCCGGCCCGGCCGCCGAGGTCCTGGTGCGCTCTGCGCAGGGCGCCGCGCTGCTCGTCGTGGGCAGTCGCAGCCGCAGCCGCCTGGGCGGGATGCTGCTCGGCTCCACCGCGCTGCACTGCGTGGTGGCCGCGCCCTGTCCCGTCCTCGTGCTGCACCCGCAGCGGGTGCCGGCCGCCGTCACGACGGTCTGAGGCGGGCGTGCGGGCCTGGGTGGTCGGGACGCCGGCGCCGGCCGACGCGGGGCCGCTGCGTCTCGTGGAGCGCGAGCCGCCCGTGCCCGGCCCGGGGCAGGTGCGGGTCGCGGTCAGCTGCTGCGGCGTGTGCCGCACCGACCTGCATCTGGCCGAGGGCGACCTGCCGCCGCGGCGGCCGGGCGTCGTCCCCGGGCACGAGGTGGTCGGCCGCGTCGACGCGCTCGGGCCCGGGGCGGCCCGCTTCGCGCCCGGCGACCGGGTCGGCGTCCCGTGGCTCGGCCGCACCGACGGCAGCTGCCGGTTCTGCCGCCGCGGCGACGAGAACCTGTGCACCGACCCGCGGTTCACCGGCTGGGACCTCGACGGCGGCTACGCCGAGGCCTGCCTGGTCGACGAGCGCTTCGCCCACCGGCTGCCCGCGGGCCTCGACGACGAGGCGGCCGCGCCGCTGCTGTGCGCCGGGATCATCGGCTGGCGCGCGCTGCGCTGCGCCGCGGTCCCGCCCGGCGGCCGGCTGGGGGTCTACGGCTTCGGCGGCAGCGCCCACCTCACCGCGCAGGTCGCGCTGGCGCAGGGGCTGCGGGTGCACGTGCTCACCCGCGGCGCCGCCAACCGGGCGCTGGCGCGGGAGCTGGGCGTGGACTCCGTCGGCGGCCCCGCCGACCCGCCCCCGGAGCCGCTGGACGGCGCGGTGCTGTTCGCGCCGGCCGGGGAGCTGGTGCCGGTGGCGCTGCGCGCCCTGGACCGCGGCGGCACGCTCGCCGTCGCCGGCATCTGGCTGTCCGACGTGCCGGCACTGTCCTACGCGGGCGAGCTGTTCCAGGAGCGCCGGCTGCGCAGCGTCACGGCCAACACCCGCCGCGACGCCGAGGAGTTCCTCGTCCTCGCCGCCCGGCTCGGCGTGCGCGCGACCACGACCGCCTACGCCCTCGACGACGCCCCGCGCGCGCTGGCCGACCTCGCGCACGGCCGCTTCGCCGGGGCCGCGGTGCTGCACGTGTGAGGTGCCGTAGGTCCCGGCCCCCGGGACCGTGGCCCCCTCCCCGGCCGGTCCCGTGGCGGCGAGCGTGGGGACGGACGGACCGCACCGCGCAGGAGGCCCCGAGATGACCGTGACCGGCACCCCCACCCCCGAGGACCGCCCGCGCCGGGAGATGTCCGAGGACGAGAAGCTCATCGCGCAGTGGGAGGCGCGCCACGACGTGGCCGCCCGCGGTTCGCACGCCGACCCCATGGCCGTCCAGCACTACCTGAGCCGGGCGCACGCCGACGAGCGCGGGCACGGGCAGCCGGTCCGCCCGGCGGCGCCCCCGGCCGCGGACGCGCCGGCGCCCCGTCCGGCCCGGCCGGAGCCCCGGCGGCCGTGGTGGCGGCGCCTGCTCGGCCGCCCGTGAGGGCCGGCGGGGCACTCAGCGCAGCCGGAACCGGTGCGCCCACAGCGGCTCGACCTCGGCCCACTCGCGGGCCCAGGCGCGGTCGCGCGCCCGGCCGGCCCAGGCGCAGACGCCGGCGTGCGTGACCGCCGCCGTCGCCAGCCCCAGCAGCAGGGTCAGCACGCCGCTGGTCACGCTGACCACGGCGACGTCGGTGCCCTCGATCGGCGGGGCGGAGCGCCCGCCGTCGGGGCCGGTCCACACCGGCACCGTCGCCCCGGCCGGGGTCCCCGGCACGACCGGCACCGTGTCCTCGTGGGTGGCGCCGTCCGGGGCCCGCCACCGCGCCGGCGCGGTCGCCCGCAGCGACGTCGGGGACCCGGGCAGCACCTCCGCGTCCGCGAGGAGCACCGCCGGGACCTGCCGCAGCTGGGCGGCCTGGCGCTCGGCCAGCGCGCCGGTGTCGGAGGCCACCACGCTCGCCACCGCCAGCGCCACCGGCACGACCGCGACGGCGAGCAGGACGCTCGCCAGCCAGGAGACCAGCTCCACCCGGTCCGTCGTGCGCGCACCCGGGCCGAGGCCGCGGCGCACCAGCGCGCGCAGGTAGCCCGGCGGCGCGGGGGCGGGGGCGGGGGCGGGGTTCACGGGTCACCTCGTCGGCGCGACGGCGGCCGGGCGCCGGGGGGCGTCGTCGGGGTGCGGCGGGGGAGGGGGCGGCACGACGAGCACGGGGCAGCGCGCGTGCCCCGCGACCGCCTCGACGAGGGCCGGTCCGGCCGCGGTGCGCGCCTGCCCGAGGACCAGCAGCCCGGCGTCCCGCGACAGGCCGACCAGTGCCGGGACGGGGTCGCCCTCGCGGACGTCGACCGTCACCGGCACCGCCGGCCAGCCCTCGTGCACCCGGGCGGCCTGCGTCTCGACGAGCCGGCGCTCGGCCTCGGCCACGGCGGCGGTGACCGCCGCCGACGAGCGCGGGTCCGCGGCGGCCCCGGGGCGGCGGTGCCAGGTGTGCACCACGCGCAACGGGCAGCCCCGCGTGCCGGCCTCCAGCGCCGCCGCGGCGAGCACCGCCGTCGTGCCCGGGGTCCCGTCCACGCCGGCCACCACGTCGGTCCCTCCCGTGGCTCCGGGGGGGACGGCGAGCACCGGGCACGCCGCGGACGCGAGCAGGTCCCGGGCGACCGGGCCGAGCCCCCCGGCCGCGGGACCCGTGCCGAGGACGAGCACCGCCGCCCCGGCGGACTCCTCGCGCAGCACCTCGGCCGCGGGCCCGGTGTGCACGACGGTCCGCACCGCGGTGGCGGGGGTACGGGCGGTGAGGTCACGGCGCAGCACGTCCAGCCGCGCGAGTGCCCGGTGCCACGGCCCGTCGTGGGCGCGGCCGGGGTCGTGCGCGCCCTCCACCGCGGCCACCAGCAGCAGAGGGCGCAGCTCGCGGTGCGCCCGGTCGGCGGCGGCCGCCGCCACCGCCGGCGCGGAGCGGTCGGGGCCGATCCCGGCCACGACCGGGGCCAGCCGGGAGGTCACACCCACGTCGTCCCCCCGCGGCCGTCGGAGACCGGGCGGGGGCCCGGTCCGGCCCGGGTCCCCGAGGAGGCGCCGGGGAGCTGGCGCTGGGCGGGGACGGCGCTGTTCTCGACGACGGTGCCGCGCGGCCGGCGGGGCGTCGGCGAGGTGGCCGGCGCCCGGCCGATGCGCAGCACCGACTGCGGGTGCGCGTCCCAGGTGAGCGCCGAGCGCAGCTGCGTGCGGGTGACCGGGACCTCCACGGCCTGGGTGAGCGGCCCGGCCACCCAGCCGCGGGCGGTGAGCTCCAGCAGCACCCGCTCGAGGGCCTCGCCGCAGCGCAGCCACGCCAGCAGGTCGTCGCGGTGCGTCGCGAGCACCACGAGGGTCTGGTCGGTGCCCGAGGCGGTGCCGGCGGGGAGCAGCCCGCCGCCGCTGGTGTCGAAGTCGCGGACGGGCAGCTCGTCCTGCTGCAGCCCGTCCACGTGCGGGACGACGCTCACCGGCACGCCGTCGCCGGCCCCGGGGTCGCGGGTGGTCCAGCGCCGCAGCTCGGCCCGGTAGGCGGGGTCGGCGTTCTGGACCCGGTCGGCCTGCTGCGTGAGCCGGGCGAGCAGGCGCAGGTGCTCCTCCCGGGTGACCGGGACGAGGACCGTCTCCTCCGCGGCGGCCGCGGCCACCAGGACCCGCAGCACGTCCTCGGGGACGCGGTCGGCGCCGTACCGCCGCCGGTTGGTGCGGCGCCGGCGCACGGCGGGTGCGAGGGCGGCCAGGGCCGGGTCGGGGATCCCGTCGACCGGGCGGAGGACGGCCATCAGCTCCGGGTGGGCGGGGTCGGGCAGCCGGTCGACCCGGACGGCGCGACCCGCGGCGGCCAGCGCGACGCGGGCGTTGAACAGCGCCGCACCCACGCTCTGCGCCAGGGCCCGGCCGACGGGGTCCAGCACCGCCAGCTGCCGGCTGCGGTCGGCGGACAGCTCCAGCCGGTCGGGGTGCAGCGCGATCCGCCAGGGCTGGGTGTTGTGCACGGACGGGGCCCGCACCGCGGCGTCCGCGGCCGCCTCCAGTGGTGCGAGCGGCGGGATCCGGGTGGCGCGGCGGGCCATGGTGTGACTCCTCGGGACGGACTTCCCCCGAGCGTGGTCCGCGCGGGCGCCACCGTCCCGGGCCCGCGGTCCCGGGGACCCAGCGACCAACGTCCCCGGGAGGACCCGCCTTCGCCCGTGTCGCCGCGGCGGTGCGGGCGGAGAGGCTCCGGACGGCCGCCTGCGCCGGGGAGACGACCCCGGGTCGCCGCGGTGGCCGGAGGAGGTGCATCGTGAGCGAGTACGTGTCCCCGGGGGCGGCGCGGCCGCCGGCCTACCCGGTGCGGGTGGACGGGGCCCTGGACGCGCGGCTGTCCCGCTGGCTCTGGCTGGTCAAGTGGCTGCTGCTGGTGCCCCACCTCGTGGTGCTGGTGTTCCTCTGGACCGCGGTGGCCGTCGTCACCGTCGTCGCGTTCTTCGCGATCCTGGTGACCGCGCACTACCCGCGGCCGCTGTTCGACTTCACCGTCGGCGTGCTGCGCTGGACCTGGCGGGTCCAGCACTACGGCTACTCCGCGCTGGGCACCGACCGGTACCCGCCGTTCACCCTGGCCGACGAGCCGGGCTACCCGGCCCGCCTGGACGTCGCGTACCCGGAGCGGCTCTCCCGCGGCCTGGTGCTGGTCAAGTGGCTGCTGGCGCTGCCGCACTACCTGGTGCTGGCGGTCTTCGTCGGCGGCGGCCTCTGGTTCGGCACGGGCGACTGGGACGGCGACGGCGTCTGGAGCGAGGGCTGGGCGGCCGGCGGTCTGGTCGCGCTGCTGGTCCTCGTGGCCGGCGTCGTCCTCCTGTTCACCGGCCGTTATCCCCAACCGCTGTACGACTTCGTCCTCGGCATGGACCGGTGGGCCCAGCGGGTCGCGGGCTACGTGCTGCTGCTGACCGACGCCTATCCGCCCTTCCGGTTCGACATGGGCGGTCCGGACCCGGCCGCGCTGCCGGCGCCCGCCCCGGTGGCGCCGCCCGTCCCCGCCGGGCAGCCGGCTCCCGCGGGCGCGACCGCGGCTCCCGTTCCCGCCGCGGCGGCCAGCCGGTGGACCGCCGGGCCGGTCACGGCCGTGGTCGCCGGCGCGGTGCTCGTCGCCGGCGCGACCGGCCTGCTCGCCGCGGGCGGCAGCCTGCTGTGGGCGGACACCACGCAGCGCGACGGCGGCTTCGTGACCTCGGAGCCGGCCGCGGTCGACACCGCCGGCCACGCCGCCGTCAGCCAGGGACTCCTGCTGCAGGGCGAGGGGACCGACTGGGTCGTCGACGAGCTGCTGGGCACCGCGCGGGTCGAGGCCACCGCGACCGGGCCCGACGACGAGCTGTTCGTGGGGCTGGCCCGCACCGCCGACGTCGACCGGTACCTCGACGGTGTCGGCCGCGCGGAGGTCGAGCCGGCCGAGCCGGGCTGGTGGTCCGGGGACGAGTGGGCGTGGGCCGTGGACGAGGAGGCGGGCGGGCCGCCGCCGGTCGCGCCGGAGGAGGCCGGCATCTGGACCGCCTCGGCCACCGGAACGGGGTCGGTGACGCTGGACTGGCGGCCGGACGAGGGCGACTGGACCGTCGTGCTCATGCGGACCGACGGCGGCGCCGGCATCGAGGCCGACGTCCGGGTCGGCGCGACGCTGCCCGGGCTGACGTGGGTGTCCGTGTCGCTGCTGGGCGTCGGGGCGCTGCTGCTGGCCGGCGGCGTGCTGCTCGTCGCGCTCGGGGCGCACCGGGCCCGGCCGCTGCCGCCGTCCGGCCAGGTCCCGGCCGCGGGACCCCCGGTCCTGCCCCACCCGCGCGGCGCCGAGCCGGAGCCGTCGCCGTCCCCCAACCCGCAGCCCTGACCGCGCGCGGTGCCCCGCCGGTGGGCGGGGCACCGCGGCGCCGGGCTCGACGGTCCACCCACGGGGCGGGAGGAGGACGGCATGGGAGCGGACGGCGGAGGAGCGGACGTCGTCGCGTGCCCGCGCTGCGGACGGCGCAACCGGGTGCCCGCGACCGCCCGCGGACGGCCCCGCTGCGCCGCGTGCGGCGCCGACCTGCCCTGGCTGGTGGCCGCCGACGACACCGACTTCTCCGCCGTCGTCGAGGACGGTCCGCTGCCGGTGCTCGTCGACGTGTGGGCGGCCTGGTGCGCCCCGTGCCGCGCGGTCGCCCCCGTCGTGGAGGAGATCGCCCGGGAGCGGGCCGGCCGGCTGAAGGTGGTGCAGGTGGACGCCGACGCCGCGCCGCGGGTGAGCGGCCGGCTCGGGGTGCGCGGCATCCCCACGCTGCTGCTGTTCGCGGGCGGCCGGGAGCAGGCCCGCGTCACCGGGGCGCTCCCGGCACCGGCGCTGCGCCGCTGGCTCGACGACGCCCTGGCCGCCGCCGGTCGCTGAGCCGCCCGCCGGTCGCGGCGGGCGGCTCAGCGCGCCGCGGGGGTGTGCGCCGCGGCCGCGGGCGCGGTGGCGAGGACGTGCTCCCACACGGCCCTCACGACCACACGGCCCTCACGACCACACGGCCCTCACGACCACACGGCCCTCACGACCACACGGCCCTCACGACCACACGGGCCCTCACGACGGCTCCCCCGGGAGAGCCGGGTGCCCCTGCCGGCGGCCCGGCCGGACAGCGATCCGCGCGCGCCCGCCGGCGGTCGGGGAGGGGACCGCGGTGCAGCCGAGGGCCACGGCGGTGCGGGCCACGCGCTGCAGCGCCTCTCCCGTCCGCAGCCACGCGGCCGCGTCGTCGGTGCGCCAGTCGAGGACGAGGACCGGCGGCCGCCTCCCGACCGACACGACTGGCGCCCCCTCCGCGGCGGCCGCGGCCGCGAGGCGCGCGACCACGCGGGCGGGGACGTCGTCCCCGCCGGGCTCCCCGGCCGGCGCGACCGGCGGGAGGGCGGCGAGGTCGGGGTCCGGCAGGCCGGGCACGGGGTGCAGGACGGCCACCGGGCCGCCGGGCCCCGAGGGCAGGCGGTCGGCGGTGACGGCCCAGCCCGCGGCCGCCAGCGCCGCGCGGAGGTCGAGGACCAGGCCGCCGGCGGCGAGCAGGGAGGCCGGCGCGGCAGTCCCGCACGGCCCGTCGACCTCGAGCCGGTCGGGGTGCAGGACCACGCCGGCGGACCGTCCCGGCAGGCCCGCCCGGCTGCGGACGACGGCGGTCGCCACGTCCTCGAGCACGGCCATCAGCGGGGTCAGCCGCGGTCCGGTGTCCTCCGGCGGCCTCACCCGCGCGGTCGTGGGCCTCACGGTGTCCACCTCGCGGCCGCGTCCCCCGGCTACCGGCCGGCCGCGGCGGAGGTCATCCGGGCGCCGAGGTCGCGGCCCCACGCCCGGGCCCGGTCCTCCTCGCCCTCGACGAGCGGCCCCTTCGTGCCGACGACGGAGAAGTGCTCGGCCGGCGCGACGACCCGGGCGCCGAGCCGGCCGAGGAGCTTCTCCTCGGTGCGGGACGCGTGGTCCATCTTCGCGATCACCGGGTGGCCGCTGCCGCGGGTGTCGAACGCGGCGGCGGACACCCCGCCGGGCGCGCGTACGGACTCCAGCCACTCGTGCAGGCCGGTGCCGGGATCGGGCACCGCGGCGCCGTACTGGTCCGCCGCGCTGCGCCGGGTGGAGGGCCGCGGCATGCCGAAGGCGTGGTTGGGGCCGCCGACGACGAGCAGGGTGACGTCGGCGCCGATCTCGGCCGGCGCGTCGGCCGCGGCGACGACGTCGGCCGGCATCGACTCCGACAGGCCGGCGGCGACCGCGCGGGCGATCGCGGCGGCGTCGCCGAACAGGGACTCGTAGACCACCAGTGCACGGCTCACGGGGACGTCCTCCCTCGGGTTCCGGTCGCTTCTGCCGATGCTGCGCGGCGCCGCCGTCCGGCGGTCACGGGCGGAGGGCCCCGGCGGGCGGGCCGGAGGTCGCTGCCGAGGAGGGCCGCTCAGCGGCGGCGGCCCCACAGGAACCAGGCGGCGGGACCCACCCAGTTGACGGCGATGACCGCCGCCCACACGGCCCGGCGGCCGTTGACCTGGTCGGGACGGCGGCGCGCCAGGTCGGTCCACGCGGCGACCGCCAGGGACACCTGCACCGCGCCGAGGGCCAGGAGCACGCCGCGCTCCCGCGGTGTCAGCTCCGCCCAGCGGCGTGCCCGGTCCCGGCTCGCGGACGTCGTGCTCGCGGACGTCATGGCGGCCTCCTCGGCACCGGTGCGGGTCCCGTCCCGTCGAGCCTCCGGGGCGGACCGGCCGGGCGCGAGGGGCGGTGCGTCCCTGCCGGGCGGGACGTTCGGCACTCCGGGCGCCGGTCGCCGCCGCGCCAGACCGGACGCCCCGACGGGGTGGTGGAGGTGATCGGCCGCTCAGGAGGCCGGGGCGCCCTCCCCGGCGTCCCCGTGCAGGGCGCCGAAGACGTCGAGCAGCCGCTCGCGGGCCGCGTCGGGCAGCGTCGGCACCGGCAGCGCCCGCAGCGCGGCGGCCGTGCCGCGGACCTGCTCGAGGTAGACGACGCACGGGTCGCACAGCTCCAGGTGCGCGTGGACCGCGCGGTCGACCGGCTCGGGCAGCGCGCCCTCGAGGTGCTCGGTGACCAGCTCGACGAACTCCTGGCAGGCGACCTCCAGGACGTCGTCGACGGAGGGGCGGGGCGCCGGCAGCTCAGCCACGGTCCTCTCCTTCCCCCGGGGCACCGCGGTACACGTCCTCGAGCCGGGCGCGCAGCCGCGCGCGGCCCCGGTGCAGCAGGATCCGCTGGTTGCCGGCGCTGATCCCCAGCCGCTCGCAGACCTCTTCCGACGTCAGGCCGTGGACGTCGCGCAGCTCGACCACGGTGCGCTGCCGCTCGGGCAGCTCGGCCAGCGCCGTGCGCAGCTCCCGGCGGACCTCGCCGGCCTCCACGGCCTCCTCCGGCGGGGGGTGCCAGGGGCGCGGCGCGCCGGCGTCGGTCCAGTGCCGGGGCCACCGGTCCGCGCTGCCGCGGAAGCGGGCCGGGTCGACGGTGGGGCCGGCGTCCGGGCCGTCCCCGTCGGGGAAGACGGAGGACCACGGCAGCACGCGGACCTCCCGGGCGCCCCGGGAGCGGGCCTGGTTCTCGAGGATCCGGAACACCCAGGTGCGCAGCGAGGACCGGCCCTCGAACCGGTCCAGCTGCCGGATCACGGCCAGCCACGTGTCCTGCACGACCTCCTCGGCGGAGGCGCGTGTCGACACGTGCAGCAGGGCCACGCGCAGCAGCGCGCCCGACCAGGCGTCCACCAGGTCCCCGAAGGCACCGCGGTCCCCGGCGCGCAGGCGCCCGAGCAGCTCGGCCTGGGCCTCGCTCCCGCCCTCCCGGACGGCGGCGGCGACCGCCGAGGAGCCCGACTCCTGTGGCATGGACCTGCTCCTCGCGCCGCGACGACCGGGGACGGGGAACCGCTGCGGCCATCCTGCGGAGCCGGGACCGGGGACGTCAGGGGAGGAGGTCCCGCCGGGACGCTCACCTCCGGGCCCGCTCGGCCTGGTCGATCGCCCACGCCGCGTTGACCAGGCCGATGTGGCTGAACGCCTGCGGCACGTTCCCGAGCAGCTCGCCGGTGGCCGGGTCGACCTCCTCGGCCAGCAGGCCCAGGTCGCTGACGAAGCCGGCCGCCCGCTCGAACACCGCACGGGCCCGCTCCACCTGCCCGGCCAGCGCGAGCGCCTCGGCCAGCCAGAAGGTGCACAGCAGGAAGGTGCCCTCCTCGCCGGCCAGCCCGTCGACCCCCTCCTGGGTGCGGTAGCGGTAGACCAGGCCCCGCTCGTCGGTGAGCCGTTCGGCGATCGCGTCGATCGTCGCCATCATCCGCGGGTCGTCGGCGGGCAGGAAACCGACGATCGGCAGCACCAGGTTCGAGGCGTCCAGCGCGGTGGACCCGAAGGACTGGGTGAAGGCGCCGGCCTCCTCGTTCCACCCCTGCTGCAGCACGGTGTCGCGGATCTCCTCGCACGTCTTCGCCCACTCGTCGACCCGGTCCTCGCAGCCGAGCCGGGGGGCCAGCTCGATGGCCCGGTGCAGCGCCACCCAGCACATGACCTTCGAGTACAGGAAGTGCCGCGGCTCGCCGCGGACCTCCCAGATGCCCTGGTCGGGGTCCCGCCAGCGGACCGCGGCGGTGTCGGCGCAGGAGGCGAGGAACCAGCGGGTCTCCTCGTCGAGGCCGGCCAGCTGGTCGCGCAGCCGCGCGGCCGCGCCGAGCAGTTCGCCGTAGACGTCGACCTGGCGCTGGTCCCACGCGCCGTTGCCGACCCGCACCGGGCGGCTGTCCCGCCACCCGCGCAGGTGGTCCAGCGTCCGCTCGCTGAGGTCGTGCTCCCCGGCGACGCCGAACATGATCTGCAGCGACACGTCCGGGCCGATGCCCCCGGCGCCGGCGGTGGTCATGAAGGCGAAGAAGTCCTCGGCCTCGTCGGGGCAGGCCGCCACCCACAGCGCCTCCATCGTGAAGCTGGCGTCGCGCACCCACGAGTAGCGGTAGTCCCAGTTCCGCTCGCCGCCCACGCCCTCGGGCAGCGACGTCGTCGCGGCGGCGACGACCGCGCCGCTGGGCTGGTACGACAGCCCCTGCAGCACCCGCCCGGAGAGGTGGACCAGGTCCGCCCAGGGGCCGTCGTAGGACTGGTGCAGGGCGCACCAGGACTCCCAGGCCTCCAGCGTGCGGTCGAGCAGCCCGGCCAGCTCCGGCTGGGACCACACGTGCGCGGGCACGGGGTCGCCGAGGGTGCTGCGCTGCAGCGCCAGGTGGACGACGTCGCCGGCGCGCAGCCGCAGCCGCGCCGTGGCCCGGGCCTCGTCGAGCTCCGCCGGCGCCGGCAGGGTCAGCACCAGCCAGTCCGCGCCGCCGCGGGCCGCGACCCCGCCGTCGAGGTGGGACAGCAGCGGCACGATGAGCCCGTACTCCGGCCGCGGCCGGTAGTCGACGAGCACCTCCACCTCACCGGCGGTGCAGGCCAGCCGGCGCACCAGCACGTGCGGGGCGTCGACGCCGATGCGGTGCCCGCCGTTGTCCGGCCCGAGCCCGAGCGCGTCGGTGAGCACGAGCTCGCCGTCCGCGGTGCGGAACGTCGTCTCCAGCGCCAGCGAGCGGCCGGCGTACCGGCGGGTGGCCGTGAACTCGCCGTCCGGGTGCACCGACCAGTGGCCGGCGTCGTCGTCGAGCAGGTGGGCGAACACCGCCGGGCCGTCGAAGCGCGGGAAGCACAGCCACTCCACGGTGCCGGCGCGGTCGACCAGCGCGCAGGAGTGCCGGTCGGAGAGGAAGGCGAGGTCGGCGATGGGGGTGGAGCTCATGGCGGTCTCCCGGGGTCGAGCGGTCGTGCCTGTGCAGTCGCGCCGCCGCCGGTGCCGTTACGCGTAACGCCCGGCCGGGGCGTGGGGACGGGGACGGCGAGAGCGAGGAGGTCCGATGTCCGAGTCCGGTGTGTCCGAGGTGCTCGAGGTGGACGTCGTCGTCGTCGGTGGTGGCCCGGCGGGGGAGGTGGCGGCGGGCCGCTGCGCCGACCGCGGCCTGGAGACCGCCCTGGTCGAGAGCGAGCTGGTCGGCGGCGAGTGCTCCTACTGGGGGTGCATCCCCAGCAAGACGCTGCTGCGCCCGGGGGACGTGCGGGCCGCGGCGGCGCGGGTGCCGGGCGCCGGCGCCGTGCTCGACGTCCCGGTCGACGCCGCCGCGGCGTTCACCCGCCGGGACCACATGACCGCGTCGTGGGACGACCGCGGCCAGCAGGAGTGGCTCGCCGACCACGGCATCCGCCTGCTGCGCGGGACCGGCCGGCTCGCCGGGCCACGGTGCGTGCAGGTGGCGGGCGGGCCGGTCGTGACCGCCCGACGGGCGGTCGTGCTCGCGACCGGGTCGGTGCCGGTGCTGCCCCCGGTGCCCGGGCTGGCCGACGTGCGGCCCTGGGACAACCGGTCGGCGACGTCGGCGAAGGAGGTGCCCCGGCGGCTGCTCGTCCTCGGCGGCGGCGCCGTCGGGCTGGAGATGGCGCAGGCGTTCCGGCGGCTGGGCGCGGCCGAGGTGACCGTCGTCGAGGGGATGGACCGCCTGCTGCCGCGGGAGGAGCCCTTCGCCGGGGAGCAGGTGCGGGACGCCCTCGAGCGGGAGGGGGTCGCCGTGCGGCTGGGCACCCTGCTGACCGGCATCCGCCGCGAGGGGTCCGACGGGCCGGTGCGGGCCGCCCTGCACACCGGCGACGAGGTGACCGCCGACGAGGTGCTGGTCGCCGTGGGCCGGCGGCCCCGCACCGGCGACGTCGGGCTGGAGACCGTGGGGCTGACGCCGGGACGGCCGCTTGCGGTGGACGACCGGCTGCGCGCCGTCGGCGTCGCGGGGGAGTGGCTGTACGCGGTCGGCGACTGCACCGGGCTGGCTCCGTTCACGCACATGGGCAAGTACCAGGCGCGGGTCGCCGCGGACGTGGTCACCGGCCGGGACGCCCGGGACCGCGCCAGCCGCGACGCCGTCCCCCGGGTCACCTTCACCGACCCGCAGGTGTGCGCGGTCGGGCTCACCGCGGCCCAGGCGCGGGAGCGCAGCCTCGCCGTCCGCGTGGTCGACGTGGGCACCGGCGAGGTGCCCGGGTCCTACGTCTCCGGCGAGGGGCTCGGCGGGACGACGCGGCTGGTCGTGGACGAGGCGGCCGGCGTCCTCGCCGGCGTGACCATCACCGGCAGCGGCGTGCAGGAGCTCCTGCACTCGGCGACGGTCGCGGTCGCCGCCCGGGTGCCGCTGGCCGACCTCGCGCACGCCGTCCCCTCCTTCCCGACCGTCGCCGAGGTGTGGCTGCACGCCCTCGAGGCGGCGGGGTGCTGACGGGGGACCGCCGTGCCCGAGGTCTCGTTCACGAACCTGCTGGTGGTCGCGGCGGTCGCCGCGGCGGTGCCGCTGGCGCTGGGCTGGGCGCCGCGGCTGCGCGTCCCGTCGGTGGTCCTGGAGATCGTCGCCGGGGTGGTGCTCGGTCCCTCGGTGCTGGGCTGGGTCGAGGTGGACCTGCCGGTTCAGGTGCTGGCCCTGGTCGGGCTGGCCTTCCTGCTGCTGCTCGCGGGCCTGGAGATCGACCTGCGCGGGCTGCGCGGGCGGTCCCTGGGGACGGCGGGGCTGGGCTACGCGGTCAGCCTCGGGCTGGCCGCGCTCGTGGGGCTGGGCGCCGACGCGCTGGGCTGGACCGCGAGCCCGCTGTTCCTCGCCGTCGCGCTGACCGCCACTGCGCTGGGGCTGGTGGTCCCGGTGCTCAAGGACGCCGGGCAGGTGGCCTCCCCGGTGGGGCAGACCACGATCGCCGGCGCGTCGGTGGCCGACTTCTCCGCCATCGTCCTGCTCACGCTGCTGTTCTCGGCCTCCGGCGGGGGCGCGGGGACGACGGCGGCCGTCCTCGCGGGCCTCGGCGTGCTGGTCGCGGTCCTGGCCGTCGTGCTGGGCCGGGTCGGGATGTCGATGCGCCTGGGGGACGTGCTCGTCCGGCTGCAGGACACGACGGCGGAGATCCGGGTGCGGCTGGTGGTCGTGCTGCTGTTCGCGTTCGTGGTCCTCGCCGAGCGGCTCGGTCTGGAGCTGCTGCTCGGCGCCTTCCTGGCCGGCGCCCTGGTCGGCGTGCTCGACCGTGACTCGGCCACGCACCCGCACTTCCGCCTCAAGCTCGAGGCGATCGGGTTCGGCTTCCTCATCCCGGTGTTCTTCGTGGCCAGCGGGGTGCGGCTGGACCTGCGGGGGCTGGTCGAAGAGCCGGGCGCGCTGCTGCGGGTCCCGGTGTTCCTCGCCGTCCTGCTCCTCGTGCGGGGCCTGCCGGCGGTGCTGCACGTCCCGGCGCTGGGCCGGCGGGGCGCGGCCGCGGTCGGCCTGCTGCAGGCGACCTCGCTGCCGTTCCTGGTGACCGCGGTGCAGATCGGGGAGGCCACCGGCCGGCTGGACCCGGTGACCGGGGCGGCGCTGGTCTGCGCCGGGCTGCTGTCGGTGCTGGTGTACCCGGCGGTGGCGCTCGGGCTGCTGGGCCGGGAGCCGCAGGTGCAGCCGCAACCCGGGCCGGCCGGTCCGCGGCCGGGCGGGACGCCGGCGCCGCGCCCGGCGGAGACCGTGCCGGAGCGGCCTCCGGCCTGACCCACGGCCGGGCGGGCGGCCCGATCCCGGGGAACCCGTGCCACGCCGACCGGCACGCCGACCGGCTCGTGCTCTGCCCACGGATGCTCTGCCCACGCGGATGCTCTGCCCACGGATGCTCTGCCCGCGGATGCTCTGCCCACGGACTCGTCCTCTGCCCACCCGGGGTGGGCAGAGCACGAGCGTCCGCGTCAGGCGCGTCAGGCCATCCCGGCCCCGGCCTCCTGCGACGCTCCGGCCTCCGGCTGCGAGCCGGTCCGCGGCCGCGGCACGGCGGCGGCCGTGCCGGGCACACCGAGGCGCTCGGCGATCCGGTCGGCGACCCGCAGCGCGTTGGCGACGATGGTCAGCGTCGGGTTCACCGCGGTGCTCGACACGAAGAACGACGCGTCGGCCACGTAGAGGTCCTCGACCTCGTGCATGCGGCAATCCAGGTCCAGCGGTGCGGTCGCCGGGTCCGGCCCGAAGCGGATCGTCCCGTTCTGGTGCGCCACCCCGCCGATGCCCAGCTGCCCGCCCGCGTACTGGCGGTTCTCGTACACGTCCTGCTCGCACCGGATGGAGTCCAGCAGGCCCATCAGGCGCATCCGCAGCCGGGCGACCTCGGCGGCGTTGGTGCGGCGGTAGAACAGCCGGATCCCGCCGTCGGCGTCCACGGTCACCCGGTTCTCGTCGAGCGGCAGGTCCTCGGTGGTGAGCCAGAAGTCGATCGAGTGGCGGGCGAGGTCGGCGGGGTCCCGGGCGTCGGGGACGTCGAAGCCGATGAGCACCGCGTCGCTCTTGCCGTTCATCTGGATCGAGCCGACCGGGTACTCCCAGTCCGGGTCGAACGGGTCGGACCAGTAGAGGTCGTTCACGCCGATCGTCTTCTGGAACCGCGTCGGGTTCGGCGTCTTCGAGAACGCGACCAGGCCGGAGTTGTTGTGCAGCATCAGGTGCCGGCCCACGTGCCCGGAGCCGTTGCCCAGCCCGGCCGGGTGGCGGTCGGACGCCGAGGCCAGCAGCAGCGCGGCGGAGTTGATCGCGCCGGCGGCCAGGACGACGACGTCGGCGGTGTACTCCTCGCGCACGCCCTCCCGCTCGACGACGACCCGCGAGACCCGGCGGCCCGAGGCGTCGGTCTCCAGCCGCACCACGCGCGCCCGGGTCCGCAGCTCGACGTTCGGGTACCGCAGCGCAGGCCGGACGGTCATCACCTCGGCGTCCGCCTTGCCCTGCACCAGGCACGGGAAGCCGTCGCAGGTGGCGCAGCGGATGCACGCCGACAGGTGCGGCTGCGCCTCGTCGCGCAGGATGCCGTTGGGCAGGGAGAACGGGTGCAGGCCCGCGGCGGTCAGGTCCGCGCGCAGCTGGGCGATCCGCGGCTCGTCGCTGATCGCCGGCCACGGGTATGGGCCGGACGCCGGCGGGTCGTCGGGGTCCTCGCCGCGGGTGCCGTGCACCTGGTAGAGCTGCTCGGCCCGGTCGTACCACGGCGCGAGGTCGGCGTAGGTGATCGGCCACGCCGGCGAGACGCCGTCCACGTGCCGGACCGGCCCGAAGTCCCGTTCCCGGAAGCGGTAGAGGACCGCGCCGTAGAACTTGGTGTTCCCACCGACGTAGTAGTGCTGCTTCGGCGTGAACCGCCGCCCGTCGGCGCCGTCGGTCCACTGGCCGCTGTTGGCGTAGCGCTTGTCGGCCCACAGTGCCCGCGGGTCCCAGTTCTCGACCTCCCGCGGCAGCCAGTCACCGCGCTCGAGGACCAGCACCCGCTTCCCGGTGGGCGCCAGCGCCCAGGCGACCGCGCCGCCGCCGGCTCCCGACCCGATGACGACGACGTCGGCGTGCTCGGCCATGGGGTCCTCCTCAGGTGATGGCGAGCGGGGTGATCCAGGCGCCGGTGGCGCCGCGTAGCTTGGCGTGGCTGACGACGAGGCAGAACTCGCGCAGCCCGGCCGCGGCCGCCTCGGCCAGCCGCAGGTTCTCCAGCACGACGACGCCGTGCCGGACGTTGAGGGTCTGAGGGACGACGAACGGCTCGCCGGGGTCCTCGGGCGGCACCGGGCCGTGGCTCCAGGTGTCGCAGCCGGTCAGCGCGATCCGCCGCTCCGCCAGCCACCCCGCGAGCTCCAGTCCCGGGCCGGGCTCGCCGGAGGAGTACCGCCCGGGGTCCTCGCTCCAGAACCGGCCCCAGCCGGTGTGGAACAGCACGGCGTCCCCCGGGCGCGGCGTCCGCCCGCCGAGCGCGGCCCGGGCGTCGTCCACCGTGACGACGTCGCCGGGGCCCAGGGCGTCGACGCCGCGGACGGCGGCGACGTCGAGCAGCAGGCCGCGGGTGACCACCTGCGGGAGCGTTTCCACGCCGAGCCGGTTGGTGCCCCACTCCTCGGCGATGTCGGCCAGCCTGTGGCCGTTGTAGGTGCGGTCGCCGACCTGCAGGTGGTTGAGCGCGTCCAGGTGGGTCCCCATCTGCTGGGTGGCGGTGATCTGCTCGACCACCCAGTTCACCCCGTTGCGGCCCCAGCCCTCGGGGCCGCCGCCGTCCGGCCGGCGGCGGTTGACGAAGTGGGCGTTGGTCGTCAGGTAGGAGCGGAACGTCCGCCCGGGGAAGGCCGGGACGTCGGCGTGCAGCACGTGCGCCAGGTCCAGCACCCGCCCGGTCCGCACCAGGGCGACCGCCGCGACGACGACCTCGGGCGTGATCTCGTTGAGCGCGCCCGCGGCGTCGTCCGGCCCCCAGCGGGAGGGGAACCAGCCCGCCGTCCGCTCGTCGGCCGAGGGCGGGCGGTCCAGCGCCGTCACTCCGAGGACCAGGTGGTCTCGAACGACGGGTAGAGGGTGAGCCCGCCGTCGACGAACAGGGTCTGGCCGGTGACGTAGGCGGCCTCGTCCGAGCAGAGGAACGCGGTGATCGCGGCCATCTCCTCGGCGTCCCCGGCGCGGCGCATCGGGATGTGGCTCTCCACCATCTGCCGCTTGACGGGGTCGTCGATCCAGGACCGGTTGATCGGGGTGACCGTCGCGCCCGGGCCGATGCCGTTGACCCGGATGCCGCGGGCGGCGTACTCGAGGGCGAGGGTGCGGGTGAGGTTCTGCATGCCGCCCTTGGAGACCGAGTAGCCGAGGAAGCGGGGCTTCGGGATCACCTGGTGGACGCTGGAGACGTTGACGATGCAGCCCGGCGAGCCGGTGGCCAGCCACGTGCGGACGGCCTGCCGGCTGCACAGGAAGGCGCCGCGCAGGTTGACCGCGAGCACCCGGTCGAAGGCGGCGGCGTCGAGCGCGTCGCTGTCGGCGGCGACCTGGATGCCGGCGTTGTTGACCAGCAGGTCGATCCGGCCGTACTCGCCGAGCGCCTGCTCGAACATGGCGCCGACCTGGCCCTCGGAGGACACGTCGGCGGCCACCAGGATCGGGTGCGTGCCGGCTGCGGACATCTCCTTCATGCAGATCTCCACGCCGTGCTCGATCGCCTCCCGGGTCTCCTCGGCGCCCTCGGGAGCGCCGACGTAGTTGATGGCGACGTCGACGCCCTCCTGACCGAGGCGGATGGCGATCGCCTGCCCGATGCCGGAGCTGCCGCCGGTGACCAGCGCCTTCTTGCCCTGCAGACCCTTCACGTCCTGCTCCTGTCGGTGAGTGCCCGTGCCCGTCCCTCGGTGAAGGAGGCGACGGCGTCGTCGGGCGTGCGGATGCGGCCGGCGCCGACCAGGGCGCCGAAGGGGGCGTTCCAGAACGGGTCGTCCGACGGCGGCCCCTCGTGCGGGCCGACGTAGAGGTAGGGCTCCGGTGTCGCGTCGTCGCCGGGCGAGACCCCGTAGTTGACGGCGTCGAGGGTGATCGCCAGGTCCAGGTGCTCGGGCCACAGCACCGGGTCGGCCGGGGTGCCGAGCGCGGCGGCGAAGCGGCGCAGGGCGGCGTCACCGAGTGCGTACCAGGCGGCCAGCCGGTGCGCGGCGACGGCGTCGACCGGCAGGGGCGCGTCGGGGTCGGGGACCGTGGCGGGGGAGTAGCTGCCGCGCAGGCCGAGTTCGACGCCGGCGGCGTCAGCCGCGGCCCCGAGCGTGGTGAGCGGGTGCTGGTGCCGGGCGTCGCCGTCGACGACCACCAGCCGGTCCGCGACGACGGCGAGCTGCCGGCCGCCGACGCCGCGGGTGGTGGCGTAGCCGCCGGGGAACGGGCGCAGCCGGATGGTCCCGGAGGCGGCGAACTGCCCGGCGGCGAGGACGTGCTCGGCGAGCAGGTGCCAGCTGTGCCGGGTCGTGACGAGTGCCGGCGGCGAGGTGCGCGTCATGCACCCGTCGTCCCACGCCGGCGCCCGTTCGTTACGCGGCCCTCCTCGGACGAGGCGCGACCGCCGACTCCGCGTGTCCCGTCCCTCCGCGTGGAGGGTGCCGATGCCCGCGACCCGGACCGACCGCGGCGGGCCGGCCGCGCCGTCGACCGTCGGCACGCACGGCCCGGAGCGTTACCGTCGCCTGCGGACCGATGCGTTCCGGGCACCCCCGGTGCCCGAGGCGCCCGCTGGTGGGCCGGACCGAGGCGAGGGGGCATGTGGCCGTCCGAGTACGACGACGTCGCGGCGGGCCTCTACGACGAGATCGTCCGCGACCTGTACTCGGCCGGGCTGACCGTCTACGGCGTCGCCGCCGGCCTGGGCCCCGGACCGTTCGCCCAGCGTCTGCAGGCGGCCACCGCCGAGCTCGACGACGCCATCAAGCGGATCCGGCTGGCGGTCCTCGCGCTCGCCGACCGCCCGGTGACGGACTCCGGCAGGTACGCGTCCCGGCTGTTCGACGCGGTCACCGCGGTCACCCCCGCCCCGACCACCAGCGTCGCCGGACCCCTCGGTGACCTGCCCGAGCCCGTCGTCGGCGAGCTGGTCGACGTCCTGCGAGCAGCCCTGACCCTCCCGGGCCGGCGCGCCGGCTCCCGTCCCGTCGAGGTCGCGCTCACCGTCGCCGACGGCGGCGTCACCCTGCAGGTCGTCGCCGACGGCAGCGCACCGGCGGACCTCCCCGACGACGGCGGCCTGGCCGAACTGCACCGACGGGCGAGCGCGCGAGGAGGGTCCTGCGTCGTCGAGCCGGGACCCGCCGGTGGCACCCGGCTGACCTGGGCGGTCCCGCTGCGGTGATCGCGCGGTGCCACGGCTCGCGCCCGGGGCCGTGGCCGGCCCCGGGCGGAGTCCGGGTCAGACCCGCGTCGTCCGGCGGCCGACGGCGGCCTGGACCGGGCCGAGGGCGATGGCCAGCCCGATGGCGGCGCTGACGGCGTGCAGCCAGTTGTCCGCGGCGTTGATCGCCAGGAAGTCCCACGTCTCCCCGATGGCGATCAGCCCGTAGACGAGGGCGGCGCCGTAGCCGACGGCGAGCAGCCAGCCGTAGGTGCGCGCGAGGGCGAGGGAGCGGGCGAGGGCCAGGCCGGCGACCCCGACGGCCAGGTGGACCACGTTGTGGAGCGGGTTGATCTCGAAGCCGAGCAGTTCCTCCCCGGTGTGGGCGGCGAAGTCGTCGAACCCGGTGACGAAGAACCCGGCGATGCCGGCGATCGTGTAGACGGCACCGACGACGAGGGCAGCGACCTGCGGCCACGTCCACGCCCCGGGAGTGCTGACGGTGCGGTCTCGTGCGGACATGGGTACCTCCTCCGACGGCGTCCGCGATGAGGGCCCCAGTGAGCCGCCGCGCCCGGCGGGGCGCCAGAGGACCAGGTCACCGGGGGCGGGGACCTCCGTCGGCGTGCAGCGGTGCCGGAGGTCTCCGGTCAGCCGGGCGGCACCTGGCCGGTCACCGGGCCCCGTCGACGACGGACTCCGACCCGGTGGAGGAGCTGCTGTCGTCACGGGCGAGGAAGACCACGAGGGCGGCGACCTCCTCGGCCACCACCGCCCGGGCGACGGCCGCGCCGATGTCCCCCACGCGCCACCGCTGACCAGCACCGACCTCCCGTCGAGCGTGCCCATGACTCATCCTCGGTCCGGTCGGCGTCCCTGTGCCGACGTCAGCCGAGCGCGACGGGGTGGCGGCTCGGCGTCCGGGCTCCGGCGGTCACCCCACCGGACTCCCGGCCCGGGACCGTCGACGGACCCGGAGGTCGGGGGACGCGACGGACGTGCGGCCCTCCGGCTCGATCAGACCCCCGCGCACCCGCCCACGTGCCGCCGCCCGGGACGCAGCGTCGCGTCCGGTCCGGGGTACACCAGGCCGGTGCGCTCGTCGTCGAGCCGGCGGACCGAGCGGGGCGGGCTGCCGTCGGCGTGCGCGACCTCGAGGACCAGAGGCTCGCGGTGGCCGTCGTCCGGTCGCCGGCCGTGCACGACGAGCCAGTCGCCCACCTGCGCCCGCACGGCGGCCGCCTCCTCCCGTCCGGCCGGGCGGCCCGGTGCTCGGGTCCGGCGGGCCGCCCGGGGACACCAGCGTCGATCCGACGGACGGTCCCGGCCACGGCCGTGCGGCCCACGTCGGCACGGACCTCGGTCCCTGCTGCTGCCACCGTCGGTCACCGTCCGGCGGACGTGGACGGCAGGACCCGCGCCGGTGGCTCGGGGGCGCCGCCGTGGCCGGGGCGACGCCGGCCGTCGGCCGGTCGTCGTGGCGGCGGCCGCGGACGGGGCGAGCCGCGCGGCTCCAGGTGGACGCCGCTACGGGTACACGCCCTCCGGCCGGCGGATCTCCACCGGGGGCCGCTGACCGCCGGCGCCGGGTCGGGTCATCGTGCCGCTCCGTCGAGGTCGCGCATGCGGTCGAGGAGCCGGTCCCGGCGGCGGGTCAGGACGCCGAGCAGTGCCTCCTGCAGTTCGGCCTCGGCGATGGCGGCGCTCCGGTCCTCGGGATCGGTGGCCCCCTCGGCCCGCTGCCCGACCCAGGCGCGGCTCTCCTCCGCCGCCCGCCGGGTCCGGTCGATCTCGGCCTCCACCTGGCGCAGTTGGTCCTGCAGCCGCGACGTGCGTCCGTCCTGCATCGCGGTCTCCTCCCGCTCCGACGGCCTCGCCGTGCACGGTCACGGTGGCCCCGGACGGGAGCAGCGGGGCAGGGGCGGAAGGCCCTCCGGCCGCGCGGACGGTCCCCGGCCGCGCCGGCGGCGGGCTCCGGGCCGCGGCGCCGACCCGTGCCGCCGCAGGCGGCTGACCTGCGTCGTGTGCGGCCTTCGGGGGACAGGGCACTCCGCCCGCGGTCGGGAGGGGCCACCGCCCCTGGAGCGGACCGCACCCGGCCCGGCACGGTGACGTCGCGGGGCGGGAGCAGGACGCGCCGGCGAGGAGGCGGACGCCCATGGGCTGGTACGGCTGGGACCACATGAGCGGCTGGGGCTGGTTCACCCTGACCGCCGGCGCCGTGCTGCTCCTCGCCGTGGTGGTGGGCCTGTTCCGGGCGCTGGTGCGGACGGGCGGGCAGCCGCCGCCCGTCCCGCCGCGGCCGACGGCCGAGGAGCTGCTGGCCGAGCGTCTCGCGCGCGGGGAGATCGGCGAGGACGGGTACCGCAGCCGGCTGGCGGCGCTGCGCGGCGTGGGGTCCTCCCCGCGGGCGCCCGGCTGAGACCGGGACACCCCTCCGGAGGCGGGACCGCGGGCGCGACGCGCCGGTCCACAGCGCGACTCGCCGGTTCCGGTGCGACGGCGTGCGCCGACCCGGTGACAGGCGGGGCCTCGTGCACCAGCCTGGGCGGCGCCGGACCCGGGGAACATCCTGAGCGCACGGATGGGCGGGTGACAGTCAGTGGCAGACCTGACGATCGAACGGGCGTCCGGAGGCCTCGACGACGGTTCCGCGCCCGCCCATCCGGCCCAGCAGCGGCCGGCCGGTCCGTCCCCGGCACCCTCCGACGGCGTCGCGCTCGCCCGCCTGCTCGCCCTGGCCCGGCTCACCTCGCCGCAGGCCCTGGAGCTGGCCGCCGGCGTGCTGGAGCAGGCGGCGCAGCTGCCGGTGCCGGACGCCGCCGGCGGCCGCGCGCTCCTCGACCGGGTCGCGGTGGGGACCGACGGGCAGGTGGGCCTCCACCCCTCCGCGACGCCGTCGGGTCCCGCCGTCGCCGCGGTGCTCGCCGACGTCGTCGCCACCGCCCGGTCCCGCCCCGGTGCGGCGGACGCGGAGGACCCGCTGCTGGACGCGCTCGACGCGGCGGTGGCGGCCCTGCCGGACGCCGGCGTCCCTCCCGTCGCGCGCCGGGTCGGCGAGACCGCCACGGGGATCGACCGCGGCGCCGTCCGCGCCGAGCTCGGCGCGCTGGTGCGGTCCATCGCGACAGGCGGGCCGGTGGGCGCCGCCGCGGCGGCCGCCGTCCGCGGCACCGTCTCGCGCCCGGTCCGGCGCGAGACCTCCCGCACCGCGCGGCGGGTCGGGGCGTGGCTGCTCTCGGTCGTGGTGCTCGCCGCGGCGGTCACGACGGAGGTGGTCCTGCTGCGGGACGAGATCGCCGCCGACGTCGACGTGCTCCTGGACGCCGGGCGCAGCGGCGTCGAGCCGACCGCGGAGCCCGAGCCCGACGGCGTGCCGATCACCCGGCCGGCCCCGGCGTCGGCCGGCAGCGTGGCCGCGGTCGACCTGCGCGGCCTCGACGCGTGCGAGCCGGGGCAGCCGTGCACCGTGCGGGTGCAGGTGCGGCTCGTCCCCGGCGCCGCGGAGCAGCGGGTGACCTGGTCCTACCTGCTCGTCGACCGCTGCACCGGCGACACGTCCACCGCGCCGGGCGGCACGGTCGCCGTCCCGCCGGGAGGGGAGCGGGCCGAGGCCGTCGGCGTCGTCGCGCTGCCGCCCCTGCCGGCCGTCGCGGTCCTGGCCGTCACCGACTCACCCGCGACCGCGGCCTCCGCGCCGCTGTCCGTGGGCTCCTGCCCGCCCGAGCTCCGCACCCGCTGACCCGACGGGAGAGCCGCATGCCGTACTCGGTGCCCGCCGGCCGGCCGGACGACGACGCGGGGGACCGCCGGGCGGGCCGGCGGTGGAGCCGCCGCCAGCGCCGCGTGCTGTGGGCCGTCCCGGAGGACTCCCCGCTGGAGCCGGGCGGGCTGCCGGCCGCCGAGGGCGGGCGGGGCCGGACCCGGGAGGAGCGCCGGGAGCGCCGCAGCGCGCTGTTCGACCTGCTCGCCGTGGTCGCCGCCCTCGCCCTGGTCGGGCTGGGGCTGGCCAACCTGTACCTGATCGGCGCGCACGACCTCGCGCTGCGCCAGGGCCTGATCGCCGCCGGGGGCATCCTCGCCCTCGCGGCCCTCTGGCGGGTCCGCGTCCGGTACCTCGGTGTGCTGGGCTGGGTGTCCTATGTGGCGGCCGTCGTCTTCCTCGTCGGCGTCCTCACGGTCGGGGTGACGGTCAAGGGCGCCACCCGCTGGTTCGTCCTGGGCGCGGTCACCTTCCAGCCCTCCGAGCTGGCCAAGCTCGGGCTGCTGCTGGTCCTCGCCGCCGTCCTCGGCTCCGCCCGGCCGGCGTGGCGGCGCTTCGGCCTCGCCGTGCTGCTGGCGGTCGTGCCCATCGCGCTCACCCTGCTCCAGCCGGACCTGAGCACCACCATGCTGCTGGTCGTCCTCACCGCGTCGATGCTCGTCCTCGGCCGGGTGCCCGCGCGCTTCCTGCTGCCGCTGGGCGCCGCGGCCGTGGTCTCCGCGCCGCTGATGATCAGCCTGCTGCAGCCCTACCAGCTGCAGCGGCTGGGCACCTTCCTGGTCGGCGCCCACGAGTCGCCGACCGGCTCGGGCTGGGCGCTGCGGCAGGCGCACATCGCCGTCGCCTCCGGCGGGCTGACCGGGCGGGCCGGCGACCCGCTGCGCGAGCTGCGCGCCGAGTACCTGCCCGAGGGGCAGACCGACCTCGCGCCGGCCAGCCTGGTCGGGCAGTGGGGTCTGCTGGCGGGCGCCGCCGTGGTGCTCGCCGTCGTCGTCCTCGTGTGGCGGCTCGCGCTGGCCAGTCGCCGGGCGCGCACGCCGCAGGCCGCGCTGGTCGGCGGTGGGCTGGCGATCCTCATGGGCGTCGAGACCGTCGTCTCGATCGGGGCCAACCTCGGTCTGCTGCCCCTGGCCGGCGTGCCGTTCCCGCTGCTCAGCTACGGCGGGACGGCGCTGGTCGTGCACCTGGCCGCGATCGGTGTCGTGCTGGGCGTCCGCCGGGACAGCGTCCGCCGGCGGCTGTGGGCGGCGCCGGGCCGGCGCAACCCGCGCCCGCGGCTGCTCCGGCTGGCCGCGGCCGCCCTCTCCGTACTGCTCGTCGCCTTCGGGCTCTACGGCTGGCGGATGCAGGTCACCCGCGGCGAGGAGCTCACCCTCGCCGGCGAGGAGCAGATGACCCGCTGCATCCGGCTGCCCGCGCCCCGCGGCGCCATCACCGACCGGCACGACGCCCCGCTGGCCGTCGACGCCGCGGCCGCCGGCACCGGCGTCGACCGGGTGCTCGCGGTGCCCGCCCTCGTGCGCGACGACGCCGCGGCCGTCGAGCGGCTCGCCGGCCTGACCGCCCGCCCGCCCGCCGAGCTGCAGGCCCAGCTCGACGCGGCGGAGGCCACCACGCTGTCGCTGCCGGTGGCCGAGGTGCCCCGGGCCGTCGGCGACACGGTCGCCGCCGCCGGGATCACCGGCGTGCTCGTCGTCCCGGAGCCCCGCCGCTGGTACCCGGAGGGTGCGCTGCTCGGCCCGGTCCTCGGCTTCGTCGGCGTGGCCACCGCCGAGTCGGAGGAGCGCTGGTCCGGCCTGCCCAACGGCGAGATCGTCGGCCGGGCCGGCCTGGAGCTGGAGTACGACGCGGTGCTGCGCGGCACCAACGGGCGCCAGTGCGTGTACGTCGACCCGGCGGGCGTGCCCGTCGCGCTGGCCGGCCGCGTGGAGCCCGTGCCCGGCGCGGACCTGCGGCTGGCGATCGACCTCGGGCTGCAGCGGCAGCTGGACGCCGGCCTCGCCGCCGCGCTGCGCGCCCAGCCGCGGCCGCAGGGCAAGATCGGCGCCGCCGTCGCCATGGACCCCCGCACCGGGCACGTGCTCGCCATCGCCAGCGCCCCGTCGTTCGACAACAACGTCTACGGCCCGCCGGCCGACCGCGGCGCGCTGGACGCGCTCGCCTCGGCGCCCGGGGCACCGACGCTCGAGCACGTCACGCAGGCGGTCGCGCCGCCCGGGTCGACGTTCAAGCTCGTCGTCGCCGCGGCCAACCAGGCCCACCGGGTGTGGGACCCCGGCCAGGTGATCCCGACCGGGGGGAGCTTCACCTACGGCGGGCACACCTTCGGCAACTGGCGGCCGATGGGGCCGATGGACCTGCGCGAGTCGATCGCCATCTCCAACGACGTCTACTTCTACAAGCTCGCCGTCGCCCTCGGCCCCGAGGCGATGATCGACACCGCGCAGTCACTCGGCGTCGGCCAGCGCACCGGCATCGACCTGCCCGGCGAGTCGGCCGGGTACCTCGGCACGCCGGAGTCCGTGGAGGCCGACGGCGGCACCTGGTACGGCGGGTCCACCGTCATCCTCGGCATCGGCCAGGGCGAGATCACGGTGACGCCGCTGCAGAACGCCCGGTGGACCGCCGCGCTCAGCACCGGGGCCCTGGTCACCCCGCGGCTGGGCATGTCGATCGGGACCCAGGGGGCGCACACCGCCGTCCCCACCCCGGCCCCGGCGCCGCTGCCGTACGCCGCCGAGCTGGGCCCGGTCCGCGAGGGGATGCGCGACGCCGTCACCAGCGGGACCGCCGTCCGGCTCGCGGACCTGCCGGCTCCGGTCGGCGGCAAGACCGGCACGGCCCAGGACGGCGGGCTGCGCGACGACGAGTACGACAACTGGCTGACCGTCGCCGCCCCGATGGACGCCCCGGAGATCGTCGTGACCGCGATGGTGCAGGGGCCGGGGACGGGGGCCAACAACGCCAAGGACGTCGTGTCCGCGGGCCTGCGCCACTACCTGGACCACCGGGCCGACGTCCTCGCGACCGAGCCGGTGCAGGCCCCCTGACCGGCGGCGCCGGGCGTCAGCGGCGGCCGTAGGCCGACAGCAGCGCCCGGTTCCGCAGCGCCCGCGCGGCGCCGTCGGCGACGCAGGTCAGCGGCTCCTCGGCCGGCTTGACCGGCAGGCCGAGGACCCGCTCCAGCTCCTGCGGCAGGCCGGGGATCAGGGAGGACCCGCCGAAGACGAGCACGCCTTCGCCCATCACGTCGGCGATCGCCTGCGGCGGGAGGTCGTCCAGGCAGGGCGCCAGGGTCCGCACGATGTCGTCGACGACCGGGCGCAGCGCCTCGGCCACCTCCGCCGCCGGGACGGTGGCCAGCCGCGGCCGGCCGGTGACGCCGTCCCGGCCCTGGACGACGAGCGGCTCGTCCCCGGCCGAGGAGAGCCGGACCTTGAGCGCCTCCGCCTCGAGGTCGCCGACCAGCAGCTGGTGCTGCTCGCGCAGGAACCGGGCGACGGCCAGCGTCATCTCCTCGCCGCCGGTCTTGCTGGTCCGGGAGGCGAGCACGCCGCCGTAGCAGAAGGCGACCGCCTCGGCGCGCCCGCCGCCGACGTCGACGACCATGTGCACCCGCCGCTCCAGCGGGTCCAGGCCGCAGCCGACGGCGCCGGCGACCGCCTCGTCCAGCGCGGTCACCGGCCGGATGCCCGCCTCCTCGGCGGCCTCCAGCAGCGCCCGGTGCTCCAGCGCGCTGGACCCGACCGGCACCGTGACCACCGCGCGGACCGGCATCCGCCACAGCCGCTGGCCCGCCGCCCGCAGCACCGCGCGCAGGTAGGTCCGGGTGGTCTCCAGGTCGGTGACCACCCCGTCGTCGAGGGGGCGCACCGCGGCGTACCGGGACGGCGCGCGGCCGAGCAGGTCGGCGGCCTCCCGGCCGACGGCCAGCACCCGGTCCCGGCGGCCGCTGCCGCGGCGCACGAGCATGACGGTCGGTTCGTCGTAGAGGATCCCGCGGCGCACGTCGCTCACGACGGTGGTGGCGGTGCCGAGATCGATCCCGAGCTCCACGCGGTGCCTCCTGACCGACGGGTGCCCGGCCAGTCTGGCGGCGGGTCCCGGGTCCGGTCCAGATGCCCCGGCGCGCCCCGACGGAGGTCCTGCCGACCGGAGACCTCTGGCCCGCGACGGAGGTCCCGGTCCCCTCTACCGTGCCAGCGTGCCGGGGAGTGGGGAGCCCGACGGGACCGCCGGGCGCGAGGTGCCGGCCGCCCCGCCGCCCGCTGCCGCGCCCCCGGTGACGCCCCCGCTGACGCCGCCCGTCCCGCCGCCCGTCACGCCGCCCGTCACGCCCCCCGGCCCGGCCGACGGCGCGGCGCCCGGCCGCTGGGGTGCCGAGCCGCCCTGGCTGCGCCGGGTCCTGCTCCTGGTGCTGCTCGCCGTCGCCGCCTACCAGGTGGCGGCCTGGTCGTTCACCCACCTGCGGAGCTTCCTCGGCCTGGTGTTCCTCGCCTGGATGTTCTCGATCAGCATCGAGCCGGCCGTGCACGCCCTCACCCGCCGGGGACTGCGCCGCGGGGCCGCCACCGGCCTGGTGATGCTCGCCGTGGTGCTCCTCGCGATCGGCCTGATCGCCGCGTTCGGCACCCTGCTGGTCGACCAGCTCGCCGGGCTGGTCACCTCGCTGCCCGACGTCGTCCGCAGCCTCGTGGACGCCGTCAACCGGACCTTCGGCACGCAGCTGCAGGCCGGCGACGTCGTCGACTCCCTGCAGCTCACCCCCGAGCGGGTCCAGCAGGTCGTCGAGGACCTCACCCCGGGCGTCCTCGGGTTCGTGACGACGGTGATCGGCGCGATCTTCCAGACGCTGACGTTCCTGCTGTTCGCCTTCTACATGTCCGCGCAGGCCCCCGCGCTGCGGGACTCCGTCTCCCGCCGCTTCCCGCCCCGCCAGCAGCGGGTGATCGCCACCGTCTGGGAGATCGCGGTGGAGAAGACCGGCGGCTTCGTGTTCTCCCGGTTCCTGCTGGCCCTGCTCAGCGCGTTCGTCACCGCGGTGTTCCTGGCGGCGCTCGGCGTGCCGTTCTGGCTGCCGCTCGCGCTGTGGACCGGCCTGGTGTCGCAGTTCATCCCCACCGTGGGGACCTACCTCGCGATCGGCCTGCCGGCGATCGTGGCGCTGGCCGGCCAGCCGTCGGACGCGCTGTGGGTCGTGGTCTTCGGCACCGTCTACCAGCAGGTGGAGAACTACCTCGTCGGGCCGCGGATCACCGCGCGCACGGTGCACGTGCACCCGGCGGTCGCCCTCGGTTCGGTGATCGTCGGGGTGAGCCTGCTCGGGCCCATGGGCGCGCTGGTGGCCATCCCGGTCGTCGCCGCCGTCGAGTCGGTGGTGGAGACCTACGGACGGCGCTACGAGCTGGTGGACGCCCCGGCCGCGCCCCGCCCCCGGCCGCGCCGGTGGCGGCTGCGGAGGCCGCCGCACTGACGCGGGACGGCCCGCCGGCGGTCAGCCGGCGGCGGGGGTGCCCGGGGCCGCCGGCGCGGTGCGCGGCACGGCGGTGAACAGGTCGACCAGGCCGTCCCAGCGGTTGCGCCGGCCCGGCGGGAACCGGCGCAGCGCGCGCCGCGCGCGGGAGCCGTCCGGCGGGTACCGGCGCCGGGCCCACGGGGAGGTGGGCCGGGCCAGCCGCACCGCGCCCACGAGCGCGACCAGCGGCACGAAGACCCCCACCACGCCGAGCACGACGCGGCCCTTGAGCACGGCGACCAGCGCGAACAGCAGGTTGACCACCACGGTCAGGGCGAGGGCCACCTCGCTGTCGGCGTCGTCGGCGTCGAACGGGTTGGCGCCGGCCAGCAGCAGGACGCCGACGACCAGCGCGATGAGCACCGCGTCCACCGAGCTGCGGCCCTCCCGGGACCAGTACACGTCCTCCAGGTGCAGCCACAGGGCGAACTCGTCGAGGGTGAGGGCCGCGCCGGCGCCGAAGAGCACCGCGACCAGGACGGCGCCCGCTCCCGCGGGGCGGTAGGTGAACTCGACGGTCCCGGTGCCCAGCAGCAGGAAGATCCCGTAGACCTCGTGGTGCAGGTGCACCCCGCCGACGCTGGCGTCCCGGAACGGCCCGCGGCCGAGCCGGATGGCGTGCGTGACGAAGCGGGTGACGAGGAAGGTCACCAGGAAGCCGAGCACCAGCCAGGCGACGAGCTCCCGCCGCCCGCTGACCACCGGCAGGAACTCCAGTTCCAGCTCCACGGCACCTCCCGCCGTGCGTGGCTGCGACCGCCCGCGATCCTGCCGTGCCCGGGGCGGCGGTGGGGGCTCCCCGGGTCCGGTCCGCGGCACGGCGCCGACCCCACCGTGTGGTGCCCGGCCTCGGCCCGCAGCGCGCGGTCGGGCACCGCACGGTGAGGTCGGTGAGGCCGCCGGCGCCCCGTCCCGGGCCTCCGCCGGGAGGAGCCGCGGGTCAGCCGGTGGCGGGCAGGCGCACGAGGTCGAGGACGGTGCGGGCGGTGCTGCCGGGCGGCGCGAGGAGGGTCAGCGCGTGGCCGTGCCCGGCGAGCTGGTCGCGCATCCGGTGCAGCACCTGCACGCCGGCGCTGGCCAGCAGCGTCACCTCGCTGAGGTCGACGGTGAGCGGCAGCACACCGCCGCGGGAGGCCGCGGCCAACTGCCGGGCCAGCGCCTCGACCGAGGTGACGTCCACCGGCCCGGACACCCGCAGCCGCACGTCGCGGCCGGCCGGCCCGCCGTCCCCACCACCCGGCGCGACGTCGACGGCGAACGGCGGGCGGGCGGCGGGCGCGGTGTCGCGGCCGATGTCGGAGCCGAGCATCGCCGGCCGGTGCAGCCGGTGCCGCAGCGTGACCACCGTGCCGGCGTCGGTCGGGCCGGCGCCGCGCGACACGTGCAGGGAGTCGGTGAGCTGCTGCGCCATGAGCAGTCCCCGGCCGCGGTGGGTGGCCCCGGGGTCCGGGTCGCGCCAGCTGCCCTCGTCGGTGACGCGGCACTCGAGCACGCCGTCGGGCAGCAGGGCGGCGTCCACCCGCACCGGCCCGGGCAGCCCCGGCGGGTAGGCGTGGTCGACGGCGTTGGCGATCGCCTCCCACATCGCCAGCTCCACGGCGTCGCGGTCGTCGTCGGCCGGGTCGAGCGTGTCCATCCACGCGTCGACGGTGCGCCGCAGCCCGCGGATGCTGCCGTGGTCGGTGGTCGTCTCCACGTGCAGCGCGGGGACCGGCTCCGGCAGGCGGTGCGCGGCGAGGGTGGTGACGTCGTCGTCGTAGCCGGTGCGGGTGAGCAGCTCGACGGTCAGCTGGCAGACCCGCTCGGCCGGGCCGGCGCCGGCGCCGAGCGGCGCGTGCCCGGTCGCGGTGTCGGCGGCGACCTTCGCCAGCTCCGCCATGCCGTCGGCGATGCTGCGGTGCGGCCGCTCGACCAGCCCGTCGCTGTAGAGGAGCACCAGCTCCCCGGGCGCCAGCGTCCCCGCCGACAGCGCCGGGGCGGTGCCGGGGACGCCGGTGCCCAGCGGCTCGCCGCCGAGGTCGGTGAGCCAGCGGGTGGACCCGTCGGGGGCGACGACCACCGGCGGGGGCTGCCCGCAGCAGGCGTAGGTGAGGTCGCCGGTGGCCGGGTCGAGCACGACCAGCGCCACGGTGGTGGCGCGCAGCCGCGGGCTGCGCGCGGCGAACGCGTCCGCGCGGGCCAGCGCCTGGGCCGGCCCGGCGCCGGTGACCAGCGCGTCGGCGAGCACCGCCCGCAGCTGGCCCATCGCCGCCGACGCCGCGACCCCGTGCCCGACGACGTCGCCGACGACGAGCGCGACGCTGCCGCCGGGCAGCGGGATCGCGTCGAACCAGTCCCCGCCGGCCACCTGGTCGCGGTCGGCGACCAGGTACCGGGCGGCGATCCGGGCGCCGGGCAGCACCGGCAGGTCGGTGGGCAGCAGCGCCTCCTGCAGCGCGGTGACGACGTCGCGGGCGTCGCGGAGCCGTCGCTCGGCGTCGGCGGCCTGCTCCTGGGCGGCCTGACGGACCCGCACGGACTCGGTGACGTCGTAGGCGTAGGTGGCCACGCCGCTCACCCGCCCGTCGACGGCGTGCGTCGGCGCCATGTGGAAGTCGAGGTAGACCTCCTGCAGCGCGCCGGTGCCACCGAGGTCGACCTGCAGCCGCCACTCCCGCGCCACCCGGCTGCGGCCGGTGGCCAGCACCTCGTCGAGCAGCTCGAAGACGTGCTGCCCCGCCAGCTCTGGCAGCGCCGACCGGATCGGCGCCCCGACCAGCTCGTCCCGGCCGAAGAACGACCGCATCGCCGCGTTGGCCGCCACCACGGTGTGCTCGGGTCCGGCGTAGACGGCGAGGATCAGCGGCACCTGGTCGAAGGCGGTGCGGACGACGTCGGCGTCCCCGACCAGCCGCGCCAGCTGCTCCGCGGCGTCCGGTCCGGCCGCGCCGTCGCCGTCGGTGGCACTGCTGGTCGTGTCGGCGTCTGCTCCGCCGTGGTCGGTCACGCGCACACCCATCGGAGTCCCGACCCGGGGGCGGCTGCACCACGGGCCCCGCGCTTACCCGGGCGGCGGGCCCGTTCACGCATCGGCCGCGTCCGTCCCCCGGGGGATGTGGCCGAGCGCACAGCGGCGGTGGGCGCTCAGGGCGGCCCGGCATCCCCCGGCAGGGGTGAGGCGGGTCGCCGCCGGCTCCCGACCATGGGCGCATGACCACCGGTCGACACCCCGGCCCGCTCGTGCACGGCCCGGACACCGAGCGGGTCCCGTCCTGAGCGGGCCACGGAACGGGACCCGGGGAGGGCGCCGTGGGCTGGGTGGTGCTCACCGTGGTGGGCCTGGTGCTGGAGCTGGCGCTGGTGGTCGCGCTGGGCCGCGCGGTGACCAGCCGGGACGAGGAGGTCGCGGCCGTGGAGGCGGCGCGCCCGGCGGACGGGGCGCGCCGGCCCCCGGCCTGAGGCCGCCGCGCTGCGGCCGCCCGCCCGCGCCGGTTGGATCCCGGACGTGGCGACGACGAGCCGGCTGTCCGCCGAGCGCCCCACCCGGCCGCCGGCCCGCACGGCCGCCGTCGTGGGCACCCTGCTGGCGCTCGGGGTCGCGGTGGCCGTGCTGCTGTGGGCCAAGTGGCTGCCGTACGGGGCGAGGGTGGCGTCGCTGCACGCCACCCACACCTGGGACGGCGGCAGCATCCTGGCCGTGGGCGGCGTCGAGCCGGGCGACGCGCCCAGCTGGCACGCCGCGACGACGTTCACCGGCACCTACCTGGCGGCGGTCTGGGAGGCGCTGGTCGCGGCGCTGCTGATCAGCGCGGCGGTGCAGGCCCTGGTCCCGCGCGCCTGGCTGCTGCGGGTGCTCGACCGCCGCAGCACGCTCGGCTCCGCCGCCGTCGGCGGGCTGGTCAGCACGCCGTCGATGATGTGCACCTGCTGCACCGCCCCGGTGGCGGCGACGCTGCGCCGCGACGGCGTGGGCACCGCCGCGGCCGTCGCGTACTGGCTGGGCAACCCGCTGCTCAACCCGGCGGTGCTGGTGTTCCTCGCGCTGGTCGCGCCCTCGCAGTGGACGGTCACCCGGCTGCTCGTCGGGGCGCTGGTCGTCGTCGGCGGCGCGGCGCTGGTGGCCCGGCTCACCGACCGCCGCGAGGTCCCCGCCGGGGTGCTGCCCGCGGACCCGGGGCCGGCCCGCAGCTGGGCGGCGACGGCGCCGGAGCGGTTCGGGCGGACCCTGCTGCGGCTGCTCGTCACCCTCGTCCCCGAGTACCTGCTCGTGGTCCTCGCGGTCGGCGCCTTCCGCGGCTGGCTGGTGCCGCTCGTCGACGGCTCGCTCGGCGCCGGCCCCCTCGTGGTGGTCCTCGCCGCCGTCGTCGGCACCCTGCTCGTCCTGCCGACCGGGGGAGAGATCCCCGTGCTGCAGGGCCTGGCGCTGGCCGGGCTGTCGCTCGGCGGCGTCGGCGCGCTGCTGCTCACCCTGCCCGCGGTCAGCGTGCCCGGGATCGCGATGGTCGGCCGGGCCTTCGGCTGGCGGACCACGGCCGTCACCGCCGTCGTCGTCGCCGGGGGCGGGCTCGTGGGCGGCGCCGTCCTGACCGTCCTGGCCGGCTGAGACCCCCGCCGGTCACCTGTGCGGCGGCGCTCCCTCGACGCCGGCCTGCCGCGCCTCGTGCAGGCGCAGCCGCGCCGGCAGGTCGCCGAACAGGAGCCGGGTGTCGACGTCGGTGTGGACCCGCCGCGTCCCACCCGCCGTCTCGGTGTACGTGCTCGACTCGTCGTCCAGGGCGGTGACCAGCACAGCCGGGCTGTCGCCGAGCGGCCAGACGCCGCCGAGCCGGATCCAGTCGGGCAGCGGGAGCTCGAGGAAGCCGGTCCACAGCCACCGGCCGACCCGGCCGACCCGGCCGCTGCCGGCGAGGTCGTGCCCGAGTGCGGCGACCGTGCAGGCGCAGCGCCGGTGGGTCTCCGGCGGGAACTGCCGGATCGCCGGCTCCGGGCGGGCGAGCACCAGCTCCGCGGCCGCCGGTCGGTGTCCCGGTCGTACTCGGCGGCCCCGCCGGCCCGCGCGCCGCCGACCCCAGCGGGCCGAACACCGGGTCGAGGAAGGAGCTGGTGACGGCGACCACCCGGTTGGTCGGGGACAGCAGGTGGTGGGCCGGCGCGACGAGACCGTCGGGGTCGCCGGCCCAGTCGTTGTCGACCACCACCCGGCACTGATCGGCGAGGCGCAGCCGTCCTCCGTGCTCCACCCGGTTCTCCTCCGGTCCGCCGCGGCGGGTCGCGCGGGCCGGTCCACCCTGCCCCGGGTCCCCGCCGGCGTCCCAGGCCCGTGCCGATGAGCGGAACGCCGCCGTGCCGGCACGCCCGCCGGCGTCAGGTCCGGGCCGGCGCCTCCGACGGCGACGCCGCCGGCGCGGGCGGCACCTCCGGCTCGTCGAGACGGCGCGCCAGCCGGCCGGGCCACCACATCCACCGGCCGACGTCGAGGGTCAGCGCGGTGACCAGCACCGAGCGCACGACGATCGTGTCGAGCAGCACCCCGAGCGCCACGGCGATGCCCAGCTGGGTCAGGAAGGTCAGCGGCAGGGTGCCGAGCACCGCGAACGTCGCCGCGAGCACCAGGCCCGCCGAGGTGATCACACCGCCGGTGGCGGCCAGCCCGATCAGCGCGGCCCGCCGCGTGCCGTGGTCGGCGGACTCCTCCCGCACCCGGGTCATCAGGAAGATGTTGTAGTCGATCCCGAGGGCCACGAGGAACACGAAGACGAACAGCGGGAACGAGCTGTCGGTGGCCGTCACGCCGAGCACCCAGTCGAAGACCAGGGCGCTCAGCCCCAGCGCGGCGCCGAAGGACAGCACCACCGTGGCGATGAGGAGCAGCGGCGCGACCAGCGCCCGCAGCAGCACGCCCAGGACGACGAGCACCACCAGCATGATCAGCGGGATCACGACGCGGTTGTCCCGCTGCGAGGCGGTCTGGACGTCGAGGTTGAGCGCCGTCGTCCCGCCGACCAGGGCCTGCCCGTCGCCGACGTTGTCGAGCGAGGTGCGCAGCTGCTCGACGGTGGCGGCGGCCGCCGCGCTGTCGAAGGGATCGGCCAGCGAGGCCTCGACGAGCGCGCCGTCCCCGACGACCTGCGGGGGAGCCACCGTGGCGATGCCGTCGTCCGCGGCCACCGCGGCGGAGACCGCCTCGGCGTCGTCCGCCGTGGTCACCACGACCACCGGGTTGCCGGCGACGGCGGGGAAGTGCTCGGCGGCGACCTCCTCGCCGGCGATCGACTCCGGCGTCCCGCGGAAGCCCTCGGCCTGGGTCAGGCCGCTCGGGTCGAGCCGGAAGACGGCGAGGCAGGCGAGCAGCAGCAGCGCGCTGGTGACCATCCAGGTGGCCCGGGGGCGCGGCCGGATCCAGGCCCCGACGCGGGCCCACCAACCGGTGGCGCTCGGCTCGGCGCTGCCGAAGGCGGGGCGCACCGGCCAGAAGACCCACCGGCCGCAGATGACCAGCAGCGCCGGCAGCAGCGTCATGAGCACGACCAGGGTGACGGCGACGCCGATCGCGGCGACCGGGCCGAGGCCCGCGGTCGAGTTCATCTCCGCGGCGACCAGGCAGAGCATGCCGAGGACCACGGTGCCGGCACTGGCCACCACCGCCGGGCCGGCGCGGTGGACGGCCTCGGTCATGGCCTCGTGCCGGTCGGTGTGCAGCCGCAGCTCCTCCCGGTACCGGGCGACGAGCAGGAGGGCGTAGTCGGTCCCGGCGCCGACGACCAGGACGGTGAGGATGCTCGCGCTCTGGGCGTTGACCGTGAGTTCCGCGTACCGGGCGAGCAGGTAGACGACGGCCTGGGCGCAGACCAGCGCGATGACCGCCGAGAAGATCGGCAGGATCCACAGGACGGGGCTGCGGTAGGTCAGCAGCAGGATGACGATGACGACGCCGAGCGCGGCGAACAGCAGCGTGCCGTCGATGCCCGCGAAGGCCTCGGACGAGTCGGCCGCGTTGCCCGCCGGACCGGTCACCCAGGCCTCGAGCCCGTCGGGCGCCTGCGAGGCCTCGGCGCGGATGTCGTCGACGATCGGGGCGATGGCCTCCCACCCGTCCGGTCCGACGTCCAGGGGGACGACGAGCTGCACGGCCTGCCCGTCCTCGGCGGGGATCGGCCCCACGACGCTGCCGGAGATCTCGTCGAGCTCCCCGAACACGCCGACGTCCTCCTGGACGGCGGCGAGGTCCTCCGCGGTCAGCCCGGTCGTCCGCTCGTAGACGACCACCGCGGGTATGAGGTCCGGGTTGGAGCCGAGTTCGCGCTGGAGCTCGAGGACGCGGGTGGACTCGGCGTCCTGCGGCAGCCAGGCGGCGATGTCGTTCTCCTGCTCACCGGTGAGCCCGCCGGCCAGGGGAGCGGCCGCTGCGGCCAGCGCCACCCAGACGACGAGGATGACCCACTTCAGGCGTGGGGAACTGACACGGGACGCGTAGGACCTGCCCATGACCGGGCCCTCCGGGAACACCGGGCCGGCGGACCCGGACGGGGACTGTCGGGCCGGACGCTAACGACGGGCACGGCGCCCCGTCACCGACGTTGGTCCCCGGTGATCACACCGCCCGGCCCTACCGGGCGCGCGCCTGCGGCTCGTGACGGGCCCTTCACCCGGCGGCACCGTGCCGGTCCCGGTCGCGCTCGGGACCCCCCCTGCAGGACCCCTTCGGGGCCGTGTATGGTTCTTCCTGCACCAAGCGAGAACGGACCGGGCCGCCAGCCTGGTCAACCGCCGGAAGCGCCTCTGAGGGCGCACTGTTGCGGAGCCTGGTGTAGAGTGGGGACACCGCCTCGAACGAATGCCCGCAAGGGTCCGAGTACGAGCGCGTCCGCTCCTTGAGAACTCAACAGCGTGCCGAAAGTCAGTGCCAAGTAACAAACCCCCGCACTGTGCGGTCTTCGGATCGTGGAGTGAGGGTTCCTTTGGTTGATGGATGTCGCGATCGGTCAGGTCGCGGTTCTCAGCCGGATGCAAATTCATCTACGGAGAGTTTGATCCTGGCTCAGGACGAACGCTGGCGGCGTGCTTAACACATGCAAGT